>JBKQML010000102.1:0-7455 GCA_052326545.1 Dehalococcoidales bacterium | reverse complement strand
ATTGCCCAAGCGGACTTTTTTAGAGAATATGTATGCCCAGTACAGCGAGGGCTTTCCGGGTATTGTCATTAAAGGCGAGAAAATTTATGTCGACCGCAAACAGGATTTAACCAAACAGCTGGAAAATTTTTATACCGATTATCTGGCCAATGACTTTTCCAAATATGCGCTCAGCCCGGAGTACGCGGCCGGATTCCAGGTTTTCCCCGAAGCGTTAAGGAAGCTGACGCCGCGTGCGGTCAAGGGGCACGTCACCGGCCCTGTAAGCTGGGGTTTGACCGTAACCGATGAAACCGGCAAAGCGATTATTTACGATGAAACTTTCGGTGATGTGGTACCCAAGTTTTTGCGATTGAAAGCCAGCCGGCAGGAACAGATATTAAGCAAAATCAACCGCAACACCATTATGTTTGTGGATGAACCGTACATGACCGCGTTCGGTTCGATCGCAATGCAGTTATCCCGCGAGCAGGTGATTACCGCGCTGGAAGAAACCTTTGCCGGCATCAGGGGCATCAAGGGCGTGCACTGCTGCGGCAATACCGATTGGTCGATTTTACTGCAAACCAGCACGAATATCGTCCATTTCGACGCCTATAGATACCCGGATTCGCTGGTGATTTACACGAAAGAAGTAAAAAATTTCCTGGCTAACGGCAATTGCATCGGCTGGGGTATCATCCCGACAGATGCCGAAGCGGTGAATAAAGAAAGCGTCGCCAGCCTCAAAGACCGGCTGGAAGCGGCGATGGCGCCATTTACCCGGAAAGGCATCCCGTTTAAAACATTAATTGACCAGGGATTACTATTGCCGGCTTGCGGTTTGGGCCCGATTGGCAGCGAAGCGGCAGCAGAACGCGCTTTGCAGTTGCTGGCGGACTTGTCTGCGTATATCAGAAGCAAATATCTATAGAAATAAATCCTAAATCCTAAATAATATCGAAATCCGAAATACGGAATTCGAAACAATAACGAATTACTAAACAAAAATATTAAAATGTTCAGTATTTTAGATTTGAATTTGTTTAGAGTTTAGAAATTAGTGCTTAGAATTTGAAAGACGGCCACTTGGAATTTTAGTAAAATTGGAGTAAATTAATAGATATGAACAAAGGCAAGAAAATGGCTCTTCGCGAACACCGCCGCAAACAAACCCTGGCGGAAGACAAGCGCAAAGCTGAAAAGAAAACCCCGTCTAAGAAATAATAAACCCCTTGAATTTTGTCAGGGTACCAATATCAGGATGCCGGCAACCGTCAGACCTTAGTTTCGCATTATTCAGAATACTGCGCTTGGTAGTGTAATATTAATTTGCTCTAAATGAATCAAGCAGTAGATGCAAATTTCACAATACTTCGATAAGCAAATTTGATCAACAGCCGTTGAGCCTTTTGTCAAATTCCTCTTTGCTAAACCGGTAATCCTGAGTGCCGTAGCATTCTACACAAAAAGATGCACACACACTGCCCATCATGGCGCTGTCTTTGAGGCTCTTGCCTTGTACCAGGCCGCTGAGCAGGCCGCCGCGGTAGGCGTCGCCGCAGCCGGTCGGGTCTACTGCCTGCTTCGGTTTAACCACGGGGATGTGGCATTCCTCAGCCGGTGTCGAAACCAGTGAACCGAATTCCCCCTGAGTAACGATGATCGCCTTAGCCAGTTTCAGCAAGGCCGCTTTATTCAACCCGGTTTTGCTGATTATCAGTTCTATTTCATAATCGTTCGCGATCAAAATCCGGCACCCTTCAATCGACTGAACCAATTTTTCGCCGTCCAGCATGGGTAAGGCTTGTCCGGGATCGAAAACATAGTCAATACCCTTTGCCTTGCAAATTCCGGGATAACTCAACATATCCGCCAGATTACCGGGGGAAACGGTAACGATCGTTTCTTTCGGATTAAAGCTATCGAAGTCCAACGCGGACGAGTATTTCATCGCGCCGGGGTGGAATCCCGTTATCTGATTATCCGCTTTGTCCGTAGTAATATAGGCACTGGCCGTAAATTCATTCTCAATTATTTTAATATTGTCTGTGGCAATCCCATTTGTTGCGAACCATTCGAAGTACCGGCGGTAATCATGTCCGATGGCGCCGGCAATCACAGGATGCTCCCCCAGTAAGCTCAGCGCGTAAGCAATATTGCCCGCCGTTCCGCCGAATTTCTCCTTGATACTGTTAACTTGAAAAGTGACACTTAACATGTGTATTTTTTCCGGCAGGATATGTTCGGAAAAGTAGCCGGGAAAATCCATAATCCGGTCGTAGGCTAATGAACCGGAAACAATAATATTCTTCTGCATAAACCCTCAAATTAAATCGTATTCACCGTGATGTTCACCTTGTAATGTTTAGATATTATACCTCTTATCCAATGACTCTAACAAAAACCGAATTGCGGCCGAAATATGTTACAATATTTGAAAATCTCACGGACCGCGCTTTAAAGAGAAGAAAACTGAATGAAAATTGACCTGCATATTCATACCAGCACCGGCTCAGACGGGGCATTGCCCGTTGAAGAGGTGATCAAAGAAGCCCGGAAACGCAACATCGGTTTTATGTCCATCACCGACCATGATTCGTTGGCGGCCCAGGAAAAAGCCATTGCGCTGACGAAAGAATACGGCATCGGGTATATTACCGGCGTGGAATTGAATGTAACATTTCAACTGCCTCAGAGTAAAGCAATTTCGCTTGATTTTCTGGGATATAATTTCGATATTCACAATCAACCGCTGCTCGTAAAACTCGGGGAGATGCGGGAACACCGTGAAAAACGGGCGCAGGCAATTTTAGATGAAATTAATACGGAATTTAAGAAAGAAGGACGGGCACTGTTTACAGAGCAGGACATGCAGAAGATCCGCGATAGTGTCGACGGCGCTTTCGGGCGGCCGCACATCGCGGCTTATATGATTATAAAAGGCATCGTACAGGATACACAGGAAGCCTTCGACCGGTATCTGGTAAAATGTGATGTTCCCAAGTATCCACTGACTCTACCCGAAGCATCACAACTGATCCATAACGCCGGCGGCGTGCTGGTGCTGGCACACGGCAATGACCCCGGCGGTACTTCGCTGGCGACCATTACTAAAGTCCTACGGCAGCAAACCCGAATCATTGCCGAAAATATGATAGAATATATCAACGGTCTGGAATGCTGGCATCCCGGACACGATGATGCTACTATCGCGCATTACCTTGATTTTACGCTCAAACATCATCTTCTCTATACCGGCGGGAGTGATTGTCATCAAAAACCAATCATTATGGGGACAATTGCAGTGCCGCCGGAGGTCGCCAGGCAGTTTCAACGCTAATTACACACAGGAGTCGGTATGACAAGTAAGAAAAACTATGATGTTAAAGATGCATCCCTGGCGGAAGCAGGCAGAAAGCGGATTGAGTGGGCGGGGCGGTCCATGCCGGTCATCAAACTCATTGCGGAACGCTTCAAAAAAGAAAAACCGCTGAAAGGGATTCGCATCGCGGCCTGTCTGCACATCACGACCGAAACGGCGAATCTGGCCCTGGCCTTAAAAGCGGGCGGCGCGGACGCGGTTTTCTGCGCCTCGAACCCGCTCAGCACCCAGGATGACGTGGCCGCCGCCTTGGTGGAATACGGCATCCCCACCAATGCGATTAAAGGCGAAGATGGGGCGACCTATTATAAACACATCATGACCGCGCTCGACCATAAACCGCAGGTTACCACCGACGACGGCGCCGATTTAGTCTCGACGATGCACACCAAACGGAAAGAATTGATTAAAAACGTTATCGGCGGCACAGAAGAAACCACTACCGGCGTCATCCGCCTGCGCAGTATGGCCAAAGCGAACGCACTGAAATACCCGATTATCGCGGTTAATGATGCGGAGACCAAATATCTGTTCGATAACCGTTACGGCACGGGACAAAGCACAATGGACGGCATTACCCGTGCTACGAATATTCTGTGGGCCAGCAAAATCGTCGTTCTCTGCGGTTACGGCTGGTGCGGGCACGGTTTCGGCATGCGGGCCAAAGCCATGGGCGCCCGCGTCGTGGTGACGGAAGTGAAGCCGGTCCGGGCGCTGGAAGCGGCGATGGATGGATTCGATGTCATGCCCATTGCCGAAGCGGCTAAAATCGGGGACGTTTTCGTCACGATTACCGGCGATAAAAATGTCATCGATAAAGAGCATTTCACCCTGATGAAAGACGGCGCAATCATGGCCAACAGCGGCCATTTCAACGTGGAAATCAACATCCCGGCGCTGGAAGGCCTGGCCAAAAAGAAAGAGACAATCCGTCCGTTCGTGGAGCAATACACATTGAAGAACGGCAAGAAATTGTTTCTGCTGGGAGAAGGCCGGCTGATTAATCTCGCGGCCGCCGAAGGGCACCCCGCCAGTGTGATGGATATGAGCTTTGCCAACCAGGCCCTGTGCATGGAATACATGGTAAAGAATCAGGGCAAACTGGAAAAGAAAGTATACAGTGTCCCCGATGAAATTGATAAAAATGTCGCCCGGCTGAAACTCGCTTCGATGGGCATTAAAATTGATAAACTGACGCCTGAACAGCAGGCATATTTAGACAGCTGGCAGGAAGGAACGTAGAACGTAGAAAGTAAATTAATGACCGACACTTTGACGGCACCGGCTGAATACCTGTTCGTTTAGGAATCAGTCATTGAAGGACAGGTATAGTCTACCATGATTTTTGACAATTCATCACTAATAATGGTAAAGTTAAAATCACAAAGTTAACAATTGAATAATCTTTGCTATCGAGAGCGGTGGTTAGGGAATTGGCCCAATGACCCACCCGGCAACCTTCGAGACCTTTCTTAAAGGTGCTAAAGCCATCCCGTAAGGGAAACGATATGCCATTTACAATTATGGAAAAGGAAGGCAATAAGCCTCCGGAACATGGAGGTTTTTTATTTTCTACCATATTGCAGCCGCTTTCCCGATAGCCGGCAAATACAACGGAGGGGCATGGCGGATGAAAGATTAAATTATCAATAGCCGGGAATGGCATAAAAACAGGATATTATTAAAGAAAAAGGAGAGTTAATGGCAAGTACTTTTATGGAATCCGCGAAATACCTGCTCGCTTCGGAATCGGTTACCGAAGGGCATCCCGACAAAGTCTGCGACCAGATTTCCGATGCGATCCTGGACGCGATTATGAGAGACGACCCTATGGGCCGGGTGGCCTGCGAGACCGCCGTAACTACCGGGTTGGTGGTAGTGCTGGGTGAAATCACGACAAAATGTTATGTTGATGTCGAGGATGTAGTGCGTAAGACAATCCAGACCATCGGCTATACCAACCCCGCCTATAATTTCGATTACCAGTCCTGCGGCGTCATTGTCGGGATTAAAAAACAATCGCCGGATATCGATATGGGCGTCAGCAAATCCCTGGAAGCCAAATCGAAGAAAAAAGTCGATGCGCTCGATCTGGAAGGTGCCGGCGACCAGGGAATGATGTTCGGCTTTGCCTGCAACGAAACCCCGGAGCTAATGCCTCTCCCAATCGCTTTATCGCATAAACTGGCTTTGAGACTGGCCGAAGCCAGAAAGAAGAAGATTATTCCTTACCTGCGGCCCGATGGGAAAACGTTAGTCACCGTTGAATACAATAAAGGGAAAGCAAAGCGCATTACCAACGTGGTGATTGCCGCGCAGCATGACCCGGAAGCCTCTAACGAACAGATTAGAAATGATATCATCGAGAAAGTAATCAAGAAAGTCATTCCGGCGAAACTTCTCGATAAAGACACCCAGTTCTATGTCAACGGCACCGGCCGATTCGTCCTTGGCGGCCCGGCCTGCGATACCGGTTTCACCGGGCGTAAATTGCTGGTTGATACATACGGCGGTATCGCACGGCACGGCGGCGGCGCTTTCTCCGGCAAAGACCCCACTAAAGTCGACCGCAGCGCCGCTTACATGGGCAGATATGTCGCCAAAAATCTGGTGGCGGCGGGCATCGCCGACCGCCTGGAAATTCAAATTTCTTACGTGATTGGGAAAGCCGCGCCGCTCTCCGTCTCGGTGGAGACTTTTGACACCAATAAAATCCCGAATGAAGCCATCCTGAAATTAATCGAGAAGCACTTCGACCTCAGACCGGCGGCCATCATCAAGTACTTCGACCTACGCCGTCCCATCTACACCAAGACCGCCGCCTACGGGCATTTCGGGCGACTGGATATCGACCTGCCGTGGGAAAAGACAGACCTGGCAGCAACCCTGAAAAAAGAAGCCTTCGGGAAATAATAATAAGTTCATATTAGAAAGAGGGGGCCGGGAAGCCCCCTCTTTTTTTATTGCGTGCCTGCTTGAAATCCCCGATTTATTAGATTAATCTTAAAGAAATAAATGCCCATTTTAATTGATACTAAAAAGCTACAAGGCAGTTGGAAATTCCATGAGTAAAGAAACGAAAAGCAAATTATACTGGTCGGCGATGGTAACTTCAGCCGACCAGAACGGCAATCCCCATGAGGTAGAATTCCGATTATATGTTCACAAATGGCGGGTGCCGGAACCTTACCCGCAGACAATCTACATCAAAATCGAACCGTCACAGCTTCAGCAGAAGCCAAAGTTCTTATCCGTCGATGAAGCAATGGAAGACCCTGACCTGCGCACAAATCCGATTAATGCGATAATCCACGGGTTTAAGCGTTATCCGGACGCGTTAAGGTACCACCCCATCGAAGACCAGAGCGAGTGGGAAATCGGTGAGCCGTATATCCCCTACGACCTGACATCCGGGGAATCCGAATACCTGAAACTTGCTATCAAATGGGAAAAACCCAAAATTAAAGGTTACCTGGAATTGACCAGCAACTAAATTTTTGAATTTTTAGATTGTAATTTGTTTGGATTTTGGTTATTGGGAGTTGGAATTTTTAACACTTTGAAGTTTAGTTTGGGGAGTAGGACATGGATACAACAGCTAGGTTTGTAATTCAGAAAGGGGAACTGATTTGATTGAAGGTATCATTTTTGATGCGTACGGCACGTTAATTAATACCGGAGAAGGATCAATACAAGCTGCAGAACGAATATTGGAGAAAAATAAAAAAGACATTGACGCCAAAATATTTTACAAAAGATGGAAATATTATCATAAAAAACACATGGATTCTTTGAAATATTTTGCGGTAGAAGAAGATATATTTTTAATGGATTTAATTTCGTTATATGAGGAATATGATATCAAGGGAAATCCTGAAAATGATGTGAAAATAATGTTGGATACTCTTGGTAAACGAAACTCTTTCCCGGAGACTAATGTTGTGCTAAAGGCGTTAAAACCCAATTATCAATTATTCATCGGATCCAACAGTGATGATATACCTTTGCGTACTGATATTGAGAGAAATGGTATCGAAGTTAACAAGATATTCACGTCGGAGTCCCTAAAGGTATATAAGCCCAAAAAAGAA
>JBKQML010000101.1:0-2800 GCA_052326545.1 Dehalococcoidales bacterium | reverse complement strand
CCATTATGATCTGCGGCGCATTTGGTTACACTAAAGATTCACCGCTGGAGATGGCGATGAGGGGCGCGATGTCCTATGTGGCCGGAGCGGAAGGTGCGGCCAACATCATGAAGATCATCATTTCCCGGGATATTTTCGGCAGTGAGTTTGTCGACAAATAATCGTGCAATAATATAAACGAGGGGTTTTTGATTGGATAACTTCGATGTTATCGTCGTTGGCGGCGGGCTGGCCGGTTTATCGGCTGCTTATACGCTGGGCAAAGCCGGTATCGGCGTGCTGGTGGTGGAACGCGGCGACTATTCGGGAGCAAAGAATGTCACCGGCGGCAGATTATACCTGAATCCCATCAGGAGCCTGCTGCCGGATATCTGGGCGCAAGCGCCGCTGGAAAGGTATGTTGCCAAAGAGTGCATCACCATGATGGGTGAAAACGCTTCAACTTCGATTGAACTATCCAGTCGTAAATTCTCGCAAAAACCCTATCACAGTTATACAATTCTCCGGGCGAAGTTCGACCAGTGGCTGGCAGACAAAGTAATGGAAGCCGGCGGCATGGTAATTACCAAGAACCGTGTGGACGACCTCATCATGGACGGCAGCAAAGTCAGGGGCATCATTGCCGGCGAAGATAAAATCCCGGCCAATGTCGTACTGGCGGCTGACGGTGTGATGTCACAGGTCGCCGAAAAGGCCGGTTTGCATCAGCAGCAGAAACCTTTAGACTATGCCGTGGCAATTAAAGAGGTCATCGAGCTGTCCCCCCAGATTATCGAGCAGCGTTTTAACCTGGAACCGGGAGAGGGCACGGCCCGCATGTATGCCGGCGCTATCACCCATGGCATGTTCGGGGGCGGTTTCCTCTACACCAATCTCAGTAGTGTATCTCTCGGTCTGGTCGTCAGAATCAAAGACCTCATGGAGAAAAAGCCTTCATTGGAAACCCCGCAATTGTTTGAGGACTTCAAACAGCGTCCCGAAATTAAGGGATTGATTGCCGGCGGTGAGACCATCGAGTATTCCGCCCATGTCATCCCGGAAGCCGGAATCAGTGGGATTTCAAAGCTTTATGGCGACGGCATCCTGGTCGCTGGCGACGCGGCCGGTCTGGCGCTGAATACCGGCATCACTGTCCGTGGTATGGAGTTCGCTGTTGCTTCCGGCGTGATGGCGGCGCAGGCCATTATCACGGCTACAAAGAACAAGGATTTTTCGGCTAAGTCGCTCGCAGAATATGAAAAATTACTGAAAAACAGTTTTGTTTTAAAGGATATGGAAACTTTCAGGAATGCGCCGCGTTTTCTGGATAATCCGCGATTGATGGGGCTTTACCCGCAGGTAGCCTGCGATACCCTCGAAAAATTAATGTTTATCGGAGACCAGCCCAAGAAAAGGCTGGTGGGTACGGCCATGGCGGAAATGCGCAAGAAACTTAAACTAACCTGGTTATTGAAAGACGGCTACAATGCTTTCAGGAGTATGTGATGGCGGACCTGAATATTAAAGCCAAACTGGCCAAAGATACCATCAAGGCCGATGCGGAAAGGCACATCAAGGTCAATCCGGAAAAATGCAAGGCCTGTAAAGAGCGGGTTTGCCTTTTCATCTGCCCGGCTCGCGTTTATACCCTGAATAAAGAGGGTGAAGTGGTGCTGGAGCTGGACGGCTGCCTGGAATGCGGCACCTGCCGGATTGCCTGTACGGAACTGGAATGGCATTACCCGCGCGGCGGTTACGGCGTCCAGTACAAATGCGGCTAGAACTTTTAAGGTAGGGACATATGGATATTATTGTTTGTATCAAGCAAAACGTCGACATGAAGCAAATCCGCATCAAGCGGGATACCCGTGAGGCGGTGCTGGAGGGCCTGCCGCTGTTATTCGGGGATATGGACAAAAATGCATTAGAAGAAGCGGTCCGTCTCAAGGAAAAAGCGGGCAGCGGCAAAGTGATTGCCCTGGCTTTAGGTTCGGCCAAACTGAAAGACACGATTAAAGATGCCCTGGCGGCCGGTGCCGATGAAGCGGTGATTCTCATCGACCCGCTGTTCAATAATCTCGATGCCCGGACTAAAGCGCAAGTGCTGGCCAAAGCCATTCAGAAAATCGGCAAATTCGATGTCCTGATGGTGGGCGAAGGTTCCACCGACAACTATTCCGGCCAGTTCGGTCCCAGACTGGCGGAGTTGCTGGATTTACCCGCTTTGACCTATGTCAAGCAACTGGAATATGTCAACGGTAAGATGAAAGCGACGCGGAACATGGAAGAAAGCTTTGAAGTTGTCGAATCGGCGCTGCCGTCACTGGTAATGGTTACTTCGGGCATCAACGAGCCGAGAATACCATCTTTGATGCAGATTCTCAAGGCAGCCAGAAAACCGTTGCAGGAATGGAATGCGGCGGCTTTAGGGCTGAGCCCGGCTGATTTAGCGCAAAATGACGTTCAGGTTGTCAGTAATCTGGCTCCTGTCGAATTGAGAAAAAAGATTATCTTCGAAGGTAAACTTGAAGAAAACGTCGATAATCTGGTGAATAATCTCATTAAAGAAGGAGTCTTGCGAGGTTAAATATGACTGAAATATTGATTTTTAGCGACAAAGACGACAGCGCATTTGAGCTACTTTCCTGGGGCAATAAAGTAAAAGGCAGCCTGAATGCCAGGCTATCGGCTGTTTTACTCGGCAAAGGGGCCAAGGAAAAAACCGCCGATTATTTTGCTTACGGTGCTGACAAAGGATATTGGAATGAAAATCCTGCCTTCAACGATTTCTACGCCGATGTTTATGCCGCCGCTCTTTCCC
>JBKQML010000100.1:0-11731 GCA_052326545.1 Dehalococcoidales bacterium | reverse complement strand
GAGGCCGATGAGTTCGCCAAGGTAAATGCGGAATTAGTGGAAGTTGCCGAAAGTGACAAAGCCGGATTGGCGGCCGCCCTGAAAGAAGCGGATCTTTTGATGTACGGCGGGGTTACGATTTCAGATGAGATATTGAAATCAGCCCCAAAATGCGTTGCGGTATTGTTTCAGACCGTAGGCTATGACCAGATTAATCTAAAAGTAGCGACTGCTAACAATATCCTGGTGGTGAACAATCCCTCATTTGAATGGTGTGTCGAAGAAGTTTCCAATCATGCTTTAACTTTGATGCTGGCCTGCGCCAAGAAGCTCAAGGTTCTGGACATCCTTGTTGCTCAGGGGCGCTGGACCGATGCCAAGAAAGCCCAGAACCCGATGGGCTGTATTTACGGCGAGACCCTCGGCATCATCGGCTGCGGCGCCATCGGCAGAATGGTCGCCAGAAAGGCCAAAGTCTTCGGCTTGAATATCATCGGCTACGACCCTTACATCATGCACCCGTGGCTGGCGAAAGAGAACGGCATTCAGCTGGTGAGTTTTGAAGAAGTCCTGAAAGCGGACTATCTGACTTTACATCCTGACCTGAATGACACCAGTTTCCACATGATGAACGAGAAAGCCTTTGCGCAAATGAAACCGAGTGCTTATGTCATCAATACATCCCGCGGCAAGGTCATCGATGAGGTGGCCCTGGTGAAAGCCCTGGAATCGAAGAAGATTGCCGGCGCCGGCCTGGATGTCTTCGAGACCGAACCGCTGTCCAAGGACAGCCCTTTGACTAAGATGGACAATGTGATTATGCTGTCCCATTCCGCGTCATATTCTACCTATGCTTTCTCTATCGCACCGGTCAGCATTGCCAAAGAAGCCGGCAGGATTCTCTCCGGTAAATGGCCGCTGAATCCGGTCAACAAAGAAGTCACCCCCAGAGTTAAATTAGTAAAAGGTAATTAAATTATCGAATTTCACGGATAAAAATACTAAAAGGAGGCCAGCAAGAAATGGCACAGAAGTTAACGGGTAAAGTCGCCGTGGTAACCGGTGGCGGTGGCGGCATCGGCAAGTTTGTCGCTTTAGGCTTAGCCGCTGAAGGCGCCAGCGTCGTCGTGAATGATTTTGGTACCGGCCCTGACGGTATCAAACTCGCCGATAAGGCAGTTGAAGAAGTAAAGAAAGCCGGCGGAAAGGCCGTAGCCAGTTACGATAGTGTCACCACCGTGGTCAGCGCTGCAAAGATAATAAATGCCGCGACTGGTAATTTCGGGCGCGTCGACATTCTGGTCAATTGCGCCGGCAACATTGTCGGTACTTCAACACTGGATATCACACAGGAACAATGGGATGCGACCCTGGCGATTCATATCGGAGGACATTTTGCCTGCAGCCAGGCCGCCGCCCGGGAAATGGTTAAACAAAAAAGCGGCGGTAGTATCATCACCTTTGCTTCCCGCGGCGCTTTTCCTTTTTTTGGCGCGTCGGGTACATCCTACGCCGTCGCCAAAGCCGGGATTTTAGGTTTTACCACCGCCCTCTCACAAGAATTGAAGAAATACGATATCAGGGTCAATGCCATCTGTCCCAATGCGAGTACTCCGCTCTTCCCGTCGACTGACCCCCGCGGGGGCATGGGTATACCGCGTACATTGAGCCTGGATCCGTCGGATATCGCACCGATGATTGTCTATCTGACCACGGACGCGGCCAAAAATATCACCGGCCAGTTTATTTATGCAGCTGGCGGTGACTTTTGTATCTTCGACCGGCCGCTGCAGCCGAAGCTGTATATCCGTAAAATCGGCAAATGGACGGTTGACGAACTTGGCGATGTTATTCCCGCCTTAGGATTATAGTAACGGCAGTCAAGAAATGTAACTGGGTCACCACAAATCAATAAGAGAAATATGAGTCTACCCTGAAAGTGACGTTTGGTCGCAAAATAAACAGGAGGTTTTATCATGGCAAAGATTGTACTCGTTGGAGCGGGAAGCTACGTCTTCGCAAGGGATATCATCACGGATGTTTTATTGTGTCCCAGCCTGAGGGACAGTTCCATCTCGCTGGTGGATATCGATCCTGAACGCTTAGACGTGATGACGGCTTTCACCAGGAAGTTGGTGGAGCAGCAGGGGTTCAAAACCCGGATAGATTCAACCACGAATCGTAAAGAAGCGCTGGATGGTGCAGACTACGTGATCACGGCGATACGGGCCGGCGGCTGGACGCCGGTACTGGAAAATCGAAAAACAGCCTTGAAATACGGGCTTGAAGCTTGTCCCGACCAATTAGGAACAGGCGGTGTCTTCGGCGCTTTACGCCAGATACCGGCGATATTAGATATCTGTCACGACATGGAAAAATTATGTCCGAATGCATTGCTCATTAACTATTCGAATCCAATGGCGATGATTTGTTGGGCGATTAACGATTACAGCCACATCAAGAGTGTCGGCCTGTGTCCTAACGCCCACGGCGGTGCGACCAGACTCGCCAGATACGCCGGCGCTAAATATGAAGATTGTTCTTATTGGGCAGCGGGTATCAACCATTTCACCTGGTACCTGGATTTTAGAGTAAATGGGGAAGACGCCTATCCGCTCCTGAGAGAGAAGTTTAAAGACCCCAAAGTGTATTTACAGCCCGATTACTTTGGCAAAGGTGTCGAGGTGGATCTGGTTGAGGTTGAGATGCTGAAGAATTTCGGATACTTCACCAGCGGGAGCCAGGCGCATCTTTCGATGTATCTTCCGTATTTCCGGAGAAAACCGGCGCTGGCCGAGCAATATCATCTGGACAATTATGGCCCGATCTTTGGCGGCGCGCCGAAAAGAACGGCTGATGAGACCGAAGAATTGAAGCAGCAGCTCGCCGGCGGCTATCAATTTCCCTTCATCGATGAGTACCGTTGGAGCAAGCATGCTGCCGATGTGATGGATTCGATGGAAACCGGCAAAATCCGGCGGATTGACGGCAACGTTAAGAATAAAAGCCTGATTACTAATTTATTAGAGGGGTGTTGCGTCGAGGTGCCGTGCCTGGTGGATAAGGAAGGTATTCATCCCTGTCATGTTGGTGACCTGCCTTCGCAGTGCGCCACTTTAAACCGGACGAACATCGGTGAGCAAGAACTGGCAGTCAGAGGAATTGTCGAGAAAGACAAAAAGAAAATTTTCCAATCGCTGTTAATCGACCCGTTAGCCTCTTCATTAATGACCATTGACGAATGTCGTGAGATGGTTGATGCGATGTTCCAAATCGACAAACCATTCCTCAAAGGTTTCAAATAATTAACATTAACCGCACCATATAAAATCCTTGCGGACGGTTTAAAAGGAGTAACAAAACAGAAACATCTGCTTTGGTGGTGGAGGCTTCTGTTTCTCCTAGAACTGTAAAACAATCAGGTTGAAAAATCAGCACCAGGAGAGAGTAATGAAAATAGGCGAACGCCTGGCTCTGGGCAGCACACTGACCGATGACAACATGGTGTTTCTGAAACAACTGGGTGTCAACCTGCTCTCGGCGGCATTGGAAACGGGGCGTGAGCCCGAAGGCGAATACCCTCTCTCACAGCTGAGGACGAAGGCTTATTATGAGCTCGATGACCTGGTCGCCCTCAGAAAGTGGGTAGAAAGCCACGGCCTGGAGTTATCCGGTATCAACTTAGCCATGTTTCCCCGCTGGGAGAAGATATTATTAGGCCAGCCGGGACGCGATGAGCAGATTGAAAACTGGAATAAATCCCTCGTAAATCTAGGGAAAGCCGGCATCCCGATGGTGCAGTATAATCCCATGATTAATGCCGGTGCCCCGATGCCGCTGTGGCGCACGTCGGCGGATAAAATCGGCCGTGGGGGGACGCTGATCTTTAAATTTGACTATGATGCCGCCAGACAAGTGCCGCTTACTAAATACGGCGAGGTTACGGAAAAAGCGGTGTGGGAAAATCTTTTTTACTTTTTAAGAGCAGTAATCCCGGTGGCGGAGAAAGCGGGTGTGATGATGACCATGCACCCATACGACCCGCCGGTGCCCAGTCTGGCCGGTATCGCCAGGATTATCTATAATGTCGCGGCATACGACCGGGTTTTTAAAACTATCCCTGAGAAGGCTAATTGTATGACCTTCTGCCTGAGCACCTTCGGCCAGATGCTGGATAATGAAGAAGTCTATAAAGCTATCAGACATTTCGGCAAAGAGAACCGCATCGGTTGCGTCCATTTCAGCGGGGTCAAAGGCACGCTGGAACAGTCCGAAGAAGCTTTCCCTGATGAGAGCCGGCTGGATCTGCTGCGTGCGGTCAGGGTGCTTAAAGAATCCGGGTTTAACGGCCTGATCGAAGTCGACCATGCTCCCCACCCCATCGGCGACACCGACTACGGCCACATGAGCCATGCCTTTCAAATCGGTTACTTGAAGGGAATCCTGCAGGGAGCTGACGCACTGGAATAAAAGCGCTTGAGCTAATAGCGTCTCGCTCCCTCACCTCAGTCTTCTCTGGGTAGGGGAGTGGAGGCTGCTCGGTGCAAACCGGGCAAATGGTTAACAAATGATAGGGTTATCAATGCTCGTATTGAAAGAATTAAATATTGAGCGGTGAGGGGACAAATGGAAAACAATCACGAAGCAAGGCGTTTGCCCTCGCTTGCCCGATTAGAACTCCTTTTTCTCTCGCCTCGATTCTGTCTAGAAAAGCTCAGGATATTGAAGATATTTTATTGGGCAAATTCTCTTTGCTTGGTTTTCGCATGCTGAGCGAAGAATCAGGCCGGGGCTAAGTACAAACTCCAGAAGCGCTATAGTCCCGAACTACTTGAGGGAGAGGGCGATAGCCCATCCTTCTCGTGTATTTTCCTCGCCCTTTTAGGGAGAGGATTAAGGTGAGGGTCGTTGTGTAATTATCGGGTAGTAATAAAATATCATTTATCAATTCAATTTAAATCTGAACATTACTAACCTTTTATAATTGTGGTTAAAGCATTCCATTAGGTCATAAATTCCTACTTCTCAATCCAGGTGTCCCACGGCGTCCATTTCGATACGTGAACTTCGAAATAGCCGAGACCGTGGACCTTGGGGCTCATCGCAGCAATTGAGGAATCAAGCATTAGCGGAATTGCCAGCGCTTCATCATAGATATGTCGGACTACCCGTCGTGTGGTTTTTACCAGGGTGTCATAATCTCTGGCCTGTAAAGCTTCATTTATTAAGTTATCGAAATTCCTCAGGACGCTCGTTTGCCCGTACTCCCGGTCGGAATGAAAATCGAACAAAGACCAGGTAAAGTTCGGGTCCGAAGAGAAATGCCTGAACAGCATCGCATTATGCCAGGGCTTATTTGCCCGGTACTCTTTCCACAATGCCGGGTCGGCGATTTCAACATCGGTCTTAATACCAACAGCTTCCAAATATGCCTGTATTACCTTGAGGATTTTCTCGAGTTCTGTGCCTTCTCCGCCGATTATTTTAATGTGAATACCATCGGGGTAACCTGCCTCTGCCAGCAGCTCTTTGGCCCGGGCGGGGTTGTAAGCACGGCCTTCGATGCCCGGGTCATAACCGTAAACGGACTCGTTTGCCATTTGGGTAAGCGGGCGCCAGTAGCCGTGACCTAAAGCTTTGATGATTGCCGGACGGTCGATGGCATATTCTACTGCCTGGCGGACTCTCTTATCGGCTAAGACGGAATCGGCATTTAATGAATCGGGCAATAATTCTTCCATCGTCCACGGCAGAGCCTGGATGACAAATCCTTCCGATTTCAACGCAACGGCAGATTCACCGTTGATATTAACAATGGCATCTACTTTCCCGTCTCTTAACATGTCAGCGGCAGTCTTCGCATCTTTAACATAAACCGTTTCGATTTTGTCAAGATAAGGCTTCCCTTTCTGCCAGTAGCCGTCAAACCGTTCGGCGACCAGTTTAACATCGGGTTCGTAACCGGCAAATCTAAACGGGCCGGTGCCTACCGGGTGGACCATCGCATAGGCTTCACCGTGGGTTTTATATGCGGTCGGCGAGAGAACGAATCCCGGCGAATAGGCAAGCGTAGGTAAGAAATGGTTGTCATACGTTTTCATCTTTAGCAATACTTTATAATCATCGACTACCTCGACAGATGATAATAACTGTAATGTCCCGTTGGTCTCCCTGGCCTTCAGGAGGTTCCATTTAGCGGCTTCGGCGTTAAAATCGGTGCCGTCGTGAAATTTAATATTTTTCCGCACATTTAACGTAATCTGCAATCCGTCCTGACTTATTTCCCAGGATTCGATTAAATGGGGCAGCAGGTTACCGGCTTTATCCACCCGCAGAAAATGTTCGACAATCGGCTCCAGTACCTGTGTGCCGACATTGATCCTGCCCGGCACGCCCATGCGTGGCGGGATTAAAGTAGTGTTAGCGATGCGGACTGCGCCGCCATATCGCGGTTTTAGCTGCGGAGAGGAAGAAGTTGTTTTTTTGGCATTCGATTTCATTTTCTGTTCCTTTGTTTTACTCAGTAAATTATAAAATTATCAAATTAATGCCCCATGGATTTCTTCAGTTCGCGGTCGATCCAGAACCGCGCCCCGTATAAACTCAATCGGCTGGGTCCGCCCATTCCCATCCAGATCGAATGGATTTGACCGTGATACCCCTTAAACCACGGTTGGCAGAGGGAGTAAGTCTGCTGCTGCAACAAGGAGACGACATAATGTTGGCGGGCGATACGCTCGTTGACATCTTTCGTGATTTGCTTCAGCTCGTCTTCACTGGTAGCGGCGAGCGCCTTAGGGTAAAAGGCATCCATCGCCGGGTCGTTAACCCCCAGCCAGTTCGGATAATGATGCGAATGAAACCGGTTAATCGCCCCCATCGGGGAATAGTTATGACCCAGCGGGCCGTATTCACGCCAGACCAGTTCATGCTTGCAGTCGACTTCCACAAAAGTGAGCATGGCGTTGTGTTCCATCGGCCGTATTTCCATGTCAATGCCGATATCGGCGAAATAGGCCTGGATTACCGGCAGAAGTTTCATGTCCCACTCCATATCGGCCACGACATTGGTTTTAAATCCGTGGGGATAGCCGGCTTCGGCCAGCAGCTTCTTTGCTAAAGCCGGGTTGTAAGCATATTCATCCTTGAGTTCCTGCGGCCAGATTTCATAGGGGAATCCCCACCCTTTCATGTCCCTTGAAGTTGTCACTGAAGGGTACGGTTCGACCATGCCGTGGTAGAAGTCTTTAGCGATTGCCGGCAGGTTGATTGCCAGCTGCATGGCTCTGCGGACCCGGAGGTCATTAAAAGGCGGTTTGTTGTTGGCGGGCTGCAATGTCTGAGCCTGCGGCCGCGGCATCGGTATCATTAATATTTCCGGATTCGTTTTCTGCATGGCCAGTGCATCCTCTGCCAGGACGCCATTCATCACATCGATCATCCCGGCACACATTGCTGCCAGCGCGGCAGATATGTCAGGTATAATAAGATATTTAATTGCATCCGCGTAAGGCAGCTTGTTCTGTGCATAACGTTCGTCACGTCCCCAGTAATCCGGGTTTCTGACCAGTGTGGCATGACTATCCGGGACAAATTCCTTCAGAATAAACGGTCCGGTGCCGATAGCATGGTGCCAATCACTGACGTCTCCCCATTTCCTGACGGCGTCCGGATTTTCCAGACACGGTTCCTGTCCCACGCCGTGTAAGTGCTCCATGATGGACTCAGGATTGGTTATCTTTAACTTAAAAACAACCGTATACCTGTCCGCGGCCGTTACCGATAGCAGATCTCCGGAGCCGATGCCGACACGGAATGGACTTGGTTCAGTAAAGCCTCCACCCAGCGCATATATCCGGTGATAGTGAAAAACCACGTCGTCAGCAACGAATTCCCGACCGTTGGCCGGCGGCAGATTCTGCCAGTGAATTCCCTGGCGCAGATGGACAACATGGGTACCCGGTTCCGGGAATTCCCAGCTTTCGGCCAGTTGCCCCTTCATGTATTTGGCCGGGTGCCAGGGTGTTCTAAAATCCCAGACCGCCGGGTCTAATGTCCAGTCGTCGGAGACCAGTCTTTCCAGCCAGCCGCCGTAAATACTGGTCAGTTTCTCGCTGAAATACGGGTCAAAACTGGTGAGATTCCTGGTGGCGCGAATAACAATTTGATCGCCGTATTGCGGCTTCCCGAGCTTCTCCCACCACGCGTTTTCTTTTTTCACAATAACTCCTTTTTAAAGGGAAACTTCACAGAAATTTGCTAAAATCCCGTTTTGGGACTATTTACTGCCAGTATAGAAATAAGATTATCGACAAAGGTCCCAATATTTAAACCTGATGAATTAAAATTTCGTCGCCGTCCCACTCATAGCGGACATTCAGACCGGCTGCTTTGGTGATTCGGTCCATAAAATCAAATACCTGCTGGCCTTTGTCATCATTCTTGAGTATTTCCGGCTGCTGGTCGTCATTGATGCTGCAGGGGAGATAACCTGCACGGGAGATTTTCCCATTATCGATAATGCATTTGGCAATCATCGTTATGTTTCTGGCAGGGTCCAACCGGAGAACGTAAGTGGAAAGATTGGGCGCAGCCAGAGAACGCATTTCCTTTCTTTGCTCATCGGTGAGCCCTTGACCGACTGACACGAACTGGCCCAAGCCGTGATAGATGGTTTTCCCTTTATAAATCTCAATCCCTTTGAGCATATGAGCATGATGTCCCAGTATCAGGTCGGCACCGGCGTCGATTGCGGCATAAGAGACCTGCTGGTCGTACATCGCCAGTGTCTCGGGCATCCCTAAAATCCCTTTATGGAAACAAACCGTCAGCACGTCGCAGCGCGGTCTCAACTTCTGGATGTCTTCAGCCATCGCTTTGAGGGTACGCGGTACGGCAAAGGTGTAAACATCCGGCGGTCCCCCCGGATTGGCAGTATTCATTTCATAATGTGAAATGATCTGGATATAAGCGCATCCCGGCTTAAACTTATGGGCCCATTCCCCCATCGGGCCAACACAATTATAATTCAGAAATCCAAAGCGAGTCCCTCCGCGCTCAATGATGGCCGGGGTTCGGGCTTCATCGATATTCATACCGGCGCCGGTGTAAGCAATTCCTAATTTTTTCAACCCGGCAATGGTGTCCTCTATCGCCGGCGCTCCCTGGTCATAGGCATGATTACCGGCCAGTGTAATGACATTGAAGCCTGCATCTGCTAAAGCTGCCATGTTGCCTGGCGGGCCGGCCGGAGCCGGGAAATTCTCCACGAACGTCTTCACCCCCCTATCGGTAAAAAGAACCTCGCCTTGCCCAACAACGATATCCCCTTTTCTGAATGTTGGCGCTACCCTGGAAAGATATTTCTCTCCTTCCGGCTTCTCCAGTATCACATCGCCTACTGCCAGCATTGTCAAAGATTTTCCTTTCATGTTTTGATTTCTCCTGATCATTAGTGCTATTTTTATCAAGATTGATTTACGGCTTTTTCGTATTATATCCCAATAATTACCATCATTACTATTATCAATACTCTGTATTTTAAGCAAAGAGCAGATCAACCAGCGACAAATTCCGGCCGTATAAAAATTCAAGGTGGGCCGGTTCCGATAAGCCCACCTTGAATTTATTTAGTATTTAGTTTACGGATCTGGTTTTAACTGGAGGTGTCAATCCAGTTACCGTTAGGGAAGTATCCGGGCATCCAGGGCCACCCTGCGCCGGGCGGGCCGGTGACACCATGCACCCATGGCTGCAGTAGGAAGAAGAATTCCGGTTGAGCGACGCATATTTCGAAGTGCTGTTGTGCGATATACAGGTTCTCGTCGTGAAGTATTTGTTGTACCTGCGCTACAGTGGTAGCGGCGAGAGCTTGCGCTTTCCAAGCATCAATCTTGGGGTCGCTGACATTAGGAATGTCGGTCATGTTTCCCGTGGTAAATTTGGAAAGCTCAGTGAATGGATCGGAAGATGTACCCGTGCACCCGGGAAAGCGCGCGCACAGTGCCGGGTATGAACGACCGGCACCCAGGCAAATGCTGTTCCACGTCGCATCCGGCATTACGGTGATACTCATGTTAATACCGATGGCAGCAAATTCAGACTGGATTACCTGATACAGGTCACCGTTCGCAATGGAATTACTGGAAGTAAGCAAACAGTTGGTGTTAAATCCATTAGGATAGCCGGCTGCCGCCAGCAGTGCTTTGGCATTAGTTGTGTTAAAGGCATACTCCGCCTGCAGACTGGCCGGCCATTGCGGATACGGGAATCCCCAGCCGCTTGCTGCTAACTGGTTTTCGGTTAACGAGACAGGCCATGTCGAGGCGTATCCGTTATACAGGGTCTGGGCAATCAAAGGAATGTTTATCGAAGCCTGCATTGCCTGCCGGACCTGGAGGCTGTTAAAAGGTGCTAAATCAACCCTGGGGTCTACCGAGAGTTCATACGTCCCCGGAGAAGTAATCGTCGACATTTCAGGGTTAGTTTTTAGTATCGATGAGGCATCGGCGTAAGTTACTGTAAGGCCGGCAATCTTGCCGCTGCGCAGCGCTGCCTCGCCTGTAGCCTGGCTGGGTATTATAAGAATGACCTCGCCATCCATATAGGGAAGCCGATTCTGCGGCCAACGCTGGTCGTATGCCCAGTAAGTGGGATTCTTGGCAAAAGTCACCGAACTGCCGTCGACAAAATCAGTCACAACCCACGGTCCGGTACCGATGGAATGATGCCAGTCAATGATGGCGGGATTACTGGCGGTGGTATATGCGGCTACCGCTTCAGAGGCTTCAAACGAATTAACGCCGCCGCCAACCGTTGTTAAGAGAATCTCTGAGGACAGAGGATTAGTACCTGCTGCGAACGTGAAAACGGCAGTATACTTATCCGGTGCGGATATCGATAACAGCGGATTCCAGCCGGTACTCATGTACGGGTCTCTGGTGGTAAAACCATCACCCAGACCCAATAGCCGGTCATAGTGATAAACTACGTCGGCGGAGGTAAACTGGCGGCCATTTACCGGCGCGATGTTCTGCCAGTAGATATCGGTGCGGAGTTGGACGGTAAAAGTGGTTGTGCCCTGCATCGTCCAATTTGTCAGCATGTAACCGAAGGCATAGTCAGGAGGAAGATAGTTAAATGCATAATCAAATACAGATGGGTCAATTCTATAGTCATCACAGAATAGTTGTTCCATAAAATTTACATAGCACCCGGGGGAACCGTTTTGCATATAGGGGTCCCAGTCCACGAAATCGGCCGTTGTCGACATGGTCATTACACCGCCGTACTGCGGGGTACCCATGCTGTCCCACCAGTTGCCTGTCGAAGTAGTCGTGACCGCAGTGGTTACTGCACTGGTGGATGTGGTCGTAGCTGAAGAGATTGTCGTGGTTGATGTTGTGGTTGTTACGACAGATGCGGTTGTCGTGGCCGTTGGCGTACTTGTGGTAGTTGATGAATTACAAGATGCCAATGCCATCGATGCTACGATGAGAAAAGTTAGTGCAATCCAGATAACTCCTTTTTTCATTTGACCTCCATTTATTTAATAAATGATTCTTAAGAATATTTTCAAAATATTCCAATCAAAACTGGCTTTGTTGCTTACCCCAGTTCTACAACTAAATATATTAGAATATTCAGTCATAGTATTCAGTATCGAATATCGTAAGTTAAACAGCAGTATATCATCAGCTTTTGTTTTTGTCAAGAGGCTGTGAGATGGCTGTGAGATGGATCAATGGGAAGT
>JBKQML010000099.1:0-14782 GCA_052326545.1 Dehalococcoidales bacterium | reverse complement strand
CCAGATTGACATGCATCAAACCGGGCACAAACTCATCTTCTTTGGCATTCCGGTAATAATGAACCCCCTGTACCAGTGAAGAAGCGCAGTTGCCGACACCGATAATCGCTACATTAATTTTTCCCATGACATAATCCTCCTGTTTTTACTTTATACTCACCAGTATCTCAAGATACTGTGCGATACTAAGGAAATCGTCTATCCGGCCGCGATATTCATTCATCTTCCTCGATGATGAACACTTCCTCAATAGTAGAGTGCAGCGTCTTCGCCACCTTATAAGCCAGAAACAATGATGGGTTGTACTTGCCTTTTTCCAGATAAAGCATCGTGCGTCGGCTGACATCAACTATTTCCGCCAACTCATCTTGCGTTAAGTCGTAGCGGGCACGGAGTTCTTTGATTCTGGTTCTCATCTTCATCACGACGGCCTTTGGCGATTTTTATTTAAAAAGTCCGGTAATAATAAATGGCGAGCGAAGCCAGGTAAACCGCCAGGCTCACGCCGATGATTTCCAGCAGGAGTACCGTACTGATCGATGAAAATATGATGATATTTATTAAGACACCGAGGTAAACTGCAATCAGCGCATTTCTGGCGCTCTTGGCATTGATTTCATTTATCCGCTCATCAAAATGAAACTTCGATTGAACCTTTTCTACTTTCACGATACGCGTGAGGAAGAGTAAGAAAAGAACAAATACTAAAGTTGGTACGGCGATTAGTAAAATTTCAACGGGGCCGGCTGAGGGGTGATTTTTTAGAATCAGTAAAATCACGATCGTCAGGAGAGATATCCCGAGCAGAATGCATCCGAAAGTCACCCAATCAAATTCTTTGAGCGAGCGCCGGCGCCAGAGCCAGAGATAAATGATAAACAGTACTAAAAGAATGATATTAGGTACGAATACTAAAAAATCCCTGTTCATTCTGTCTCCTCTCGTTACGCGGTTAAAATGTGATAATAATATTATATTATGTGATAAATATATTACATTAACCGGCGTTTGTCAAGGGGAGATTAAATTTTTCTTTTCCGGATAATTATCTCACGATCATTGCTTCCCGGTGCGGCCCGACCGAAACGTATTTGACCGGTCTCTCCACCAGTTTTTCGATTTGCTCAATGTATTTCTGCGCGGCGGCGGGGAGTTGTTCGTACTTGCGGACATTGCGGATGTCTTCCTGCCAGCCCTTAACTTCAAGATAAACCGGTTCGGCCTGCATCAGTTCCGGCGTGATGGGAAAATTGCCCAGGGTACGGTCGCTGATATGGTAGGCTGTGCAAATCTTCAACGTCTCCAAACCGGACAGGGAATCCAGTTTCGTCAGCGCCAGTTCGGCGGCGCCGCTAACCTCCGTGCCGTAGCGGGAAGCGACGGCATCGAACCAGCCGATGCGGCGCGGCCTGCCGGTTAGAGCCCCGAACTCGAATGAAGTTTCACGGATTTGATTTGCCAGCTCGCCGTGAATTTCGGTGGTAAACGGACCCTCGCCGACGCAGGTGGAAAAAGCCTTCATCACCCCTGTAACCACCGGTATTTCCTGACTGAAATAACCGGCGCCCACCATGCCGAAACCGGCGATGGTGGAGGAAGAAGTAGGGTAAGGATAGATGCCGTAGATAATATCCCGCAACGCGCCGAGCTGCCCCTCCAGCAGGACCCGTTTGCCGGATTTCTGCGCGTTTTTGAGCAAGGCGATGCTGTCGCAGATGTAAGGCTGGAGCATTTCGCCGTACTTCATCGCCCATTGATAGGTCTCCTCCGGGTCGACAGCGGGCTTGCCGTATACTTTTTCAAAGACTTGATTTTTTAATGCCAGACAGCGGTTGATTTCCTGCCGCAGATAGTCGGGGTAGAATAGAGCGCCGACCTGCACACCGTATTTCAGATAGCGGTCGCCGTAGACCGGGGCAATGCCCTGTCGGGTCGAGCCGAAACTGCCTTGTCCCAGACGTGTTTCTTCATATTCGTCCTGCAAATTGTGGAACGGAAAACAGACCATCGCGCGGTCCGCTATTTTATAGTTCTGCGGATTCATTTCGATACCGCGCTTCAGCAAATCTCCCATCTCTTTCACCGCCGCTTCCAGATTGACGACGGGGCCGGGCCCGAGCAGATTGACCGTATTTTTATAAAAAATCCCGGAAGGTATCAGGTGCAATTTGAAGGTGCCGAAATTGTTCTCGATAGTATGGCCGGCATTGTTGCCGCCCTGAAAGCGGATGACAAAATCGGCATTCCGGGCAAAATAATCGACCATACGGCCTTTGCCCTCATCTCCCCAGTTGACCCCGACGATAATGCGTAAAGACATGATGGAACCTCCATGAAATATTATTTTATTCGTATCTAAAAGAGCTGTATCTGAGTCGTCCCGTGAATTTACCCGTGCTAGCCCTCTCTTTTTATTGATTTTGACAAGAACAGCACTCAATTTAACTTCTTCCCGGTCAATCTCTCGTAAGCCGTGCGGTAAATCCGGCTGGTTGATTCGATAACCTCCCGCGGCAGCATCGGCGCCGGCGGCTCTTTATTCCATCCGGAATTTGTCAGCCAGTCACGCACCGGCTGTTTGTCATAACTCGGCTGTGATTGCCCCGGCTTGTACAACCGGGCATCCCAGAATCGGGACGAATCCGGCGTCAGCATTTCATCGATGATAATCAGTTTGTCACCTTCCAACCCGAATTCGAACTTGGTATCGGCGATAATAATACCTTTGCTGATTGCCTGTTTCCGCGCGAAATTGTAAATTGCCAGGCTCTGCTCTTTGATATTATCGGCCAATTCAATCCCAATCAGTTTTTCAGTTTCTTCAATAGTCATCGGCATGTCATGACCGGAATCCGCCTTCATCGTCGGGGTGAACAGCGGTTCAGGTAGTTCCTGGCTCTCCATCATCTTCTTCGGTAAAGGAATTCCAAAGGCTGTCCCGCTTTGCTGATATTCTTCCCAGGCAGAACCTGCCAGATAACCGCGCACAACGCACTCTACCGGCAGACGCTTCACTTTCTTGACCACCATTGACCGCCCGGATAAATAAGCGGGGTAGGCAAACCGCTTGTTCGCCGGCAGATATTTATCCAGTACTTTCGGATCATTTACCAACTCAATAACATGATTGGGAATAATATTCTTCGTCCCATTGAACCAGTATGCCGATATCTGATTCAGCACCCGACCTTTGTCCGGGATGCCGCACGGCAATACCACATCAAACGCCGAGAGCCGGTCGGTGGCGACAATTAGTAATTGCTGTCCTAAATCGTAAATATCGCGTACCTTCCCTTTCACAAACACCGGCAAGGGCAAATCGGAATTAATTAATACTGCGTTTTTTTCGCTCATAAATCCTCCCAGTCAATCAAAATATTCGGACTACTTGTCGTGTCTGCTACACTGATAATCGTAAAGCCTGCGCAGTATGGGAACAATGGGTTATAAAGGATGCGGTACGAGATTTAGTTGCGGATTTGTGAAACGTGGTTGCAAGACACATGTTACATTCATTTCTAGGAGAGGATTAGAATAGGGTTAGGATTTGTTAGGGTAAATAACTCTCATGTATACAAAGCAATAATTTCACAACGACCCACCCCTTTTTTCCCCGCCCTAACAGGGCGGGGACATTACACGAGAAGGAAGGCTATCGCCCTCCTTCTTCTGGATTTTGTACTTAGTACCAACCCAAAACATTTAGCCGATAAGTACAACAAACATGGAACGGGGCGGGGAAAATAAAGACATTGTATAATGCATTGGGCGGTTGTGGTGAAGAAGGGGACAAACAAGGATGGTGCGTCATGGATGTGATCGACCTGGATAAGCTGGCTTCGGAAATTGCCCGCAAGCACCTGCTGGAAAATGTCAGTTTCCGGGAACTGGGGAAAATGTATTACGCGGCGCCATCCACCATCCACCGCCGCCTTAAAAAATGGCTGGCCGAAGGCCGGTTCGAACTGCAGGATAAACATACCGCGAAAAAAGCATCCTTCACCGTTTCCCGCGATGATAGTCTGGGGGAGGATTTGGTACGCAAAACCGGGATTTGGCGCGCCCGGGTGGTACGGATTTCAGGGGTTGAGGAAGCCTACACGGAGCATTATCTGGAGAAGCCGGAGAGCGAAAGCGCGCAAGCAGCCTACCGGGCGAGTGATGAACTGTACCGCTGCCTGGGTGAAGTGGCGGCAGAATTGATGCTGAACAGCCTGCGCCGCGGCATGACCATCGGTATCTCTTCCGGCAGGGGAGTAGGTTTTACCATCGAAGGGCTGAAAGAGATGGTGTGCCGGGCCCCTTCCTGGGCGACCGGTTATGAGAGCATCCGCCTGGTTTCGCTTTGCGGAGGAGCGCACATCGGCACGTGGGAATATGCCAACAGCCGGGACTTCGATGCCGACGAGAATGTGTTCTCATTGTCTTCATTATTGAAGATTCCGCGTCAAAATGTCTCCTATATGAGCGGCCCGATTTCAATGGATTCCAATAGTCGCCAGCCGGAGATAAACCCGAAGTTCAGCCTTGATATGGCAGTGATCGGTCTCGGCCAATTGAATACCCAGCACCACTATTTACGCGATTATAACGAACTGCAGCTGAAATCGATGTCGGAACCGATCCGCCGCATCATCGAATGGCAGTCTAAAAACCCCGACCTGCGGGACAGTGTGGCGGAAATCGTGCTGAGATTGTATCCCACCGCAAACAAGAGTCTACCGTTGGAATTTCTGGAGACGATCCGGGAGACCAATAATAGTGTTTTAGCCATCACTCCTGAGAAGATTCAAAATGCCGGAGAAGTAATACTGGTTGCCGGAGGCAGACCAATAGTCAATGCGCTGCAGGGAGTCTTGACGGGAGGATATCCGGATGCGCCGCTGGACAAGAAAAATCTGACCCTGGTCACCGACGCCTGGACGGCCGAAACGATGCTGAAAATGACAACCGAACGGTAGAGAATTTCACAATACATCCCATCCCTCCGGCAAAACCGGCACTTTCCAGGATGGATCGGGACGCCATTTGTCCCAGCCTTTGAAAATCGACTCGCCGGACATTATCATATCTTTGACTTTTTCCCCTTTCGCGTACAGGGCTTTGGCTGTCTCCGGCGAAATCAACCCGGCCTCAACGACTTCCTGCAATTCGTCCTCATCGTCCCAGTGCCAGTCCTTTAGATTGGTTTCCACAATCACGTCCAGCAGCATGTCCGTGCAGTCAAACCCGATTGGCGTGCGGTGTATCGGATTTGCCGGGTCTTCCAGATTAATGTACCAGCAACGCAGACAGTCATCGGCGCTGTTGCGTAAAAGAATTACCGAATATGATTCTCCCGGAATAACCAGTTTGAGATAACTGTAGAAGTTACCCAAATGCCCATCGCCAAGTGCCCATTGTTTACTGATACGCTGATCGGGGATGACATTCTTAACTCGGACAGGCAGGTGCTTCAACCATTGAATGTCCTTGGGGATGTATAAGGCAATCAGCTCGGCATTATCCTGCACCACAATCATCGGTCTGGCCGTCCAGATTTTACCGGCCCAGATTTCCCGCAGCACAATATTTTCGCCCCTGCTGAATGTCGAAGTTTTAGTCATCCTAGTGGTACAAGCCTTTAACTTTTATCCGGTCAGCCCCTTTAAAAACCTGTCCCAGTTCATCCTCGATTCTCAGAAATTCATCCATTACGAACTGCTGCCATTTCATCGCTGCCCCTGTTTTTTAAACGTTATTCCCCTCATATTCCATTATCAGAAATACATCCTGGGTAATCGTGCCGTCTATTTCTTGATATGGTTCTTCATCCTCAGATAATAAGGCAAATCCCAGTTTTCCCAGTTTTTGCTTGATCAATTTCTCATCATGATAATTAAAATATATCGACGAATCAGAGAAGCTGGTTTTTTCGTATCCCGGGGTTTTGCCGGTCATAAAGCTTAAATATAACATCGGCTTCACGACGGTTAATAAATGCGGCAATTTCTCTAAAAACCGGTCGGTTTCAGCGTCCGTCATATGAACGATGACAAACGAAGCGCAGACCGCGTCATATTTCACATCCTGGCGGATGTCTTTCAAATCGGCGGCGATAAACTTTCCATCGGGACAGTTCTCTTTGGCCAGCCGTATCATTTCGCTTGAGAAATCGATTCCTGTTACCTTATGGTGATGCTCAACAAAACGTTTCGCGTTGATACCCGGCCCGCACCCGGCATCGAGGATACGGCTGTTTGGCGGCAATAACGAAATGAATTTTTCGATGCTGCTCAGGTAAGGCGCGTAATTCTCGAATCTTTTCCGGTAGTTCTCCGCGGACAGGTTATAGGATTCCTGCGTCTGATTTTTCATTTACATGGGGCTATCCTTGAAGATATCGGCAATAATCTGTTTTACCTGTCCGTATTGCTTATTACTAAGCCGCAATGAACCATCTCCAACAATATCCGGTGATTCAGAAATGTTGAATATCCTCTCTTTGAGCCCGGTTTGCGCTTTGATGCCCGCCGGGAAATCCGGCACAATCCCGATTGCTTTCTTAACATCATCGGGGAATTTCCCCGGCTCGGCGGTTTCATAGATGGCCGCCAGGCGATCGTGTTTACCTTCGAGATAGGTATCCAGCGTCCGCCAACCGACGGCGCCGTGGGGTTCGATGATAATGCCGAATCGCTCGTAAACTTCTTTCATTGCTGCGTAGTGGTCGGCATTTTTCACGCTGATGGAATATAAATCTCTCCGCATACTCTCCATGTCGGGGACAATATCCATCACCCCTTCATTAATCACGCGGCCTTCTTTATCGCGTTCGTCAAAAATATGCCCGGCGTAAAAATCCACCAGACGCGCAAAATTGCTGGGATTAGAAATGTTCATGGCATACGAAGGAGAATGCACTGTTGGTTTTTTCGTAAATATTCCCGATTTCAGGAACTCGGGGAATTCGGCATTTTCATTGACGCCGCATAGTATTTTTGATACCGGCAGGCCCATTTCCCTGGCGATAACGGTCCCCATCATGTCTCCAAAGTTACCGGAGGGGATGGCGAAAATGGCGGGTTCATCATGCCCGGCAATGCGGGAGTAGATATAAAACGGATAAACTATTTGAGGAAGTAACCGCCCCACGCTAATTGAATTAGCAGAAGTGAAATAATTAGAGTCATTAAATAGCTCTCCGGCAAAATCCCGGTCTCCCAGCAGCCGTTTGGCGATCGCCTGGCAAACATCAAAGTCACCGTTTACTTCAAAAGCATAAATATTACCTTTCAAAGTCGTCAATTGCCTTCTTTGCTGTTCGGAAATATATCCCCTGGGGTAAAATATTATGTTCGAAACCTGTTTCAGACCATGCAGGGCCGCCGCCACCGCACCGCCGGTATCACCGCTGGTGGCGACGATCACAATTCTTTTTAATCCTTCCTCTTTCAGGAAGAATTCCAGCGTTCTGCCTAAAAATCGGGCCGCAAAGTCTTTGAAAGAGTAAGTAGGCCCCTTTGACAGCCAGCTGACATAAGTTCTGCCGGTGACGTTTTGAATGTAAATCGGTATTATTTTCTCATCGTAAGCGGAAGCTAATATTTTTGTCAGGTCTCGCGAACTGATATCTTCATGTAGAAAAGGATAAAGTACTTTGTAGGCAATCTCGTGATATTTCAATTCCTTCATCGATAAGATCGTATTCAGGTCCAATTTTGGAACGCTGTCTCTCCGGAACATGTAGAGTCCATAATTGGAAGCAAGACCATTCATGAAAGCTTGCCGGAAATTAGCCTGTTCTTTTTTGTTATTGGTACTGTAATACATTATTCTTTCCATTTTTTAATATTACTACATTAACCGATTTTAATTAAATATCGACTTCAATTTTAGTTTTTTCAATGGTACCAGCCTTTACCCTTCAGCAGTCCGCGCACGTAGCCAGCCTGACCGACATGCAGGAATCCCTGCTGGATAACGCCTTTAATGCGGCCTGAAACAGGGGCAATGTTTTTCAAAGTGGGGCTATACGTTTCCCTGTCCAGTTCTTTTTCCGTCAGTTGATGGTTGATGTATTGTTCTATCCTTTTCAAGATGGCGTGGTGGTAGTCCATAATCACTGCCACATCGGGTGATTGAAAGGCCTTTGCCTGTTCGGTGGTATGCCCGACACCGGTCTCCCCCGGGTCCGGCGCGCGGTTAAATTTCGCATACCATTTCTCCGCAATCCACAGCTGTTCTTCACCCATCAGTTCGGACATGTTTCTGTCATGGGAGCGGGTGAGATGCCACGCCAACCACCCGATGCTGTTGCAATCAGGCGCGGGCTGACGGTTCAGGTCCTCAACCGAAAGTCCTTTCAGAACCTGCCCTAATTCATCTTCGATTCTTAGAAATTGTTCCATCACGAACCGCTGCCATTTCATAATCTACTCCCTGTTATCAGTCAATCGAGTTTCTTAATAACATTTTTGTCATTTCGTAATATATCAGCTTCCTGTCATTCGCCACGGGCAAAGCAAATTCTCCGGAAGAAACAAAACCCATCGCTTCCCAGAACTGACGTGATTTTAAGGAAGCTGAAAGGTCCAGTTTTGCCAGTCCCGCCGATTTAGCTTTTCTTTCCAGCTTGTTGGCGATTATTTTCCCGATTCCCTAGCGTTGATGTTCCGGGTGTATGAATACCCGGCGCACATTCGTCCCCGATAGCGTCCCGGTGCCCAATATCTGACCGCCGGCTTCGACTACAACGATGTAACCGGCCTTCAGGTCCTTCAGGATGTTTTCTTGACAGTGGTGATTTTTAAAGAATGCGATTGCCTCCGGCGGATAAACACCGGCGTAAGAGACCTCAATCGTGTTCTGCACCAGTTCATAGACCGCCTGTAATTCGGCTTCTTTTATTTGCTGGAGGTGGATATGTTGGTTCATTTCTTACCATCCTTGTTTATTTAATGAAAGAGCCCTCTCTTTTTATCGTGAGAGGGCTCTTATGTCTACGGGTTTAAAACTTTCCGGAATTTGTGATTAGACGTCAGACCTCTCCGCCAGCAGGCTTCCCTGCCGCAGTTGCGGTAGCAGTTGCGGAAAAATGCGGGTTGTGTCTGACGGTCTGAATTAACATTGTAATGCTCAATTTACCATAATATTTTTGGTGTTGTCAAATATGTGATAGATTCGGCTGGTTTTTTGTATGGATTTCCTTAATGAAGTTTCGGATAACGGAATTCTATGGATTGTCATTCCAGTGCAGGCCGAAAAGTGCAGATACTTTTGAAATAACGCACAGGGTACTTTGCAATGGTTGGGTTTTACCGAAAGGATTATGAAAAGAAACGAATTCGCTTCGCTCTCTGATAATTTTAGTCGCCCGCAATCTCTTTTTCCCTGCCCTCACAATCATAGCCTGCTGATTTCAGCCTGTGATATAATACACGCATAAGGTTTCCCATTTTCCGGAGAAGCCGGCAACGTTTGAGAAAATAAACTCCCATCACCATTCCAAACTTTGACATTAAAGATGTGGTTCTCAGACGTCGATTTGAGTAGGAGAATTACCCAAATGACTTATAAGATGAAGAATGAGAAACTCAATCAATGGGTGCGTGAAATCTCCAACCTGTGTCAGCCGGACAAAATCTACTGGTGTGACGGCACCAAAACGGAATACGACACGCTGATGGCGGAAATGGTCGCGGCCGGGCAGGCCACACCGTTGCAGAAACGCCCCAATAGCTTTCTGTTCCGGTCCGACCCCGGTGACGTCGCGCGGGTCGAGGCGCGCACCTATATCAGCACAAAAACTCAGGACGAAGCCGGCCCCACCAATAACTGGATCAATATCGACGAATTGAAACCGACAATGACAGCTCTTTATCAGGGTTGCATGAAAGGCCGCACGCTGTACGTCATCCCCTTTTCCATGGGTCCGGTCGGGTCTCCCTGGTCCAAACTGGCCGTTGAAATTACGGACAGCGCCTACGTTGTCTGCAATATGCACATCATGACCCGTGTCGGCGGCAAAGTGATTGACCTGCTGAATAAAAATGAAGATTTTGTGCAGTGCCTCCACTCCCTGGGCGCTCCCTTGGCAAAAGGGCAGAAGGATGTTGCATGGCCCTGTGCCCCGATGGAAAGGAAATACATCAGCCACTTCCCGGATGAAAATACCATCTGGTCTTACGGTTCCGGTTACGGCGGTAATGCCCTCCTCGGCAAAAAATGTCTGGCCTTGCGGCTCGGGTCCGCCATCGCCCGGCGTGAGGGCTGGATGGCCGAACACATGATTATCCTGCGTCTCACTAACCCGGAAGGCCGGCAGTACCACATTACCGCCGCTTTTCCGTCCGCCTGCGGTAAAACCAATCTGGCGATGATACAACCGACAATTCCCGGCTGGAAAGCCGAATGTATCGGTGACGATATTGCCTGGATGAAGATTGCGCCGGACGGACGGCTGCGGGCCATCAATGCCGAAGCCGGTTTCTTCGGCGTGGCGCCCGGTACTTCCTATAAATCCAACCCGATGGCCATGGAAACCATTAAAAAGAACACCATCTTCACGAACTGTGCGTTAACGGACGACGGCGATATCTGGTGGGAAGGGATGGAAGGGCAGCCAACTCACCTGATTGACTGGAAAGGCAAGGACTGGACACCGGCCAGCAAAGAGCTAGCCGCTCACGGCAATTCGCGTTTTACCGCGCCGGCAGCGCAGTGTCCCATTATTTCTCCCGACTGGGAAAAACCGGAAGGACTGCCGATCGATATCATCATCTTCGGCGGGCGGCGTTCCGCAGTTGTGCCGCTGGTGACAGAGGCATTCGACTGGGACCACGGCGTTTTTATGGGCGCGACGGCGGCTTCCGAACCGACGGCGGCGGCCCTCGATAACATCGGGATACGTTACGACCCGTTTGCGATGCTGCCTTTCTGCGGCTACAACATGGGCGATTATTTCCAGCACTGGTTTGAGATGGGCGATAAATTGAAGAGCAAAGCCCCGAAGATTTTCTACGTGAACTGGTTCCGGAAGAGCAGCGATGGCAAATTCCTGTGGCCCGGATTCGGCGATAACAGCCGCGCCATTAAATGGATGTGTGAACGTGTCGACGGTAAGGCTTCAGGCAGGAAGACAGCTATCGGTTATTTGCCGAATGAAAATGACCTGGATTTGAGAGGTCTGAATGTCCCTCCCGAAAACATCACCGAATTGCTGCGGGTTGATGTGGAGGCCTGGAAGCTGGAAATCCCCAAGATGGAGAAATTCTTCGCGCAATTCGGCGATCGTCTGCCGCAAAGATTACGTAATCAATTTGATGAGCTGAGAAAACGGCTGGGATAGACAAAGATTGTTTGGTAGTACCTGACTGCAAATGGTAAATAGCAATTCTCTCTCGATCTCTCCTTAAAAAGGAGAGAGGTTCAAACAAAGAATCTCCCTCCCTCTCAGGCATCAGGTACTGAGCGTAGCGAATGTAGAGGGATTAAAGGAGAGTGACCAATTTCAATATTTTTAATTTCGGCTGGATTAAAACATAGTAACAAGAGGACAATCATTTGAAACACCGCGCGGTTTTATTTGACCTCGATGGTACTCTATTGAACACGCTGCAGGATGTGGCCGGTGCGGTGAACAAAGGACTGGCTAGGCTTGGTTTCCCGCAGCATTCCGTTGAAGCTTACAAAAATTTGATCGGCGAAGGCCGGGACGTACTCGCCCTGCGGGCTCTCCCGGAAAACCACCGGGATGCCGATACCGGGAAGAAATTACTCGACCTGATAAATGCCGATTATGCGATACACTGGGCAGACCACACGCGTCCTTATCCGGGTATCCCGGAACTGCTGGACGCCTTAACCGCCGGAGGTATCAAAATAACGGTACTGTCCAATAAAGCCGATGATTTGACCAATATGTGCGTCACCAAATTACTGGCGCGCTGGCACTTTGCGCTGGTGGCCGGGTCCAGACCGTCGGTGCCCAACAAGCCAAACCCGGCAGGCACATTAGAGCTAGCGAAGCAGTTGGATATCAGCCCGGCAGAATTCCTTTATCTGGGTGATTCGGATATCGACATGAAAACAGCGATTGGCGCCGGCATGTATCCCATCGGGGCCGGTTGGGGTTTCCGTTCCGAGCAGGAGCTTTTAGCGGCGGGCGCGAAAGCGGTGATAAAACAACCGGAGGAACTGCTGAAGTATTTGTAAAATAGCGGTCAGCAATCGGTTTTGCAGTTTTGTAGGGTGGGTAAGTAGTAAGACGTAACCCACCAGGCGGTTAGTCCCCTTCTCCTTGATGGCTGTTAGCCCTCAGCCGGAAGTACCTCCGTAGATCGCAGGCGGAGGTACTGTACGGAGCAGTTCGAAGTTAAGTATAAGAGTTATTCGCAGTAAATGTAGAGAAGGAAATGATGAGGGTGGGTTTAGCTACTGGCTGAAAGCTGTGAGTTGATAGCTGGTAACATTTTAAAGGAGTACATTCTACATGGAAAATAAATTGCCTTTACCGCAGGTCAAACCGGAAGAAGTCGGCATGTCCTCTGAGCGCCTGGCACGAATCCGCCCGGCATTACAGAGTTTTATCGACCGGAACCAGACACCCAATTTCGTCACGCTGGTGGCGCGGGAAGGTAAAATCGTCCATTTCGAGAGTCAGGGCTACGCAGATTGCGAGACCAAAAAACCGGTAAGGAAGGATACCATTTTTCGACTCTATTCCGATACCAAACCGATAACCGGGGTGGCAACATTAATTCTCTGCGAAGAAGGTTTGCTGAATCTGAATGACCCGGTTTCCAAATATCTGCCGGCTTTCAAAAATCCGGTGGTCGTTACACCCACCCGGATACGCCCCGGCCCGCCGGAAACCGCCAATATCATGCCTGCTAAACGCGAAATCACAATTCGCGGCTGCATCGCGAACACCACCGGCCTGGCGACTTACCGGCGCTCACCGCACTGGCTGAGTCCGAAATATAAAAAATTCATCGAGGAATCGGGCTGGGATATCGCCGAAAGCGTCGACACAGCTCCCCGCAAAAGTTATCGCGAAAGAGTGGAGGCGCATGCCCGGATTCCGCTGAGCTTCGAACCCGGCACTGATTACGAATACCATATCGGTTATCCGGTCATCGGGTGTGTTATCGAAAAAATCACCGGCAAAACGCTGGAAGAATTTTATCAGGAACGGATTTTCCAGCCGCTAGGTATGAAAGATACTTCTTTCTATCTGGATAAGGCTAAACTGAAGCGGTTCTCCACCAGTTATACGCCTAAATACGAGAACGGGCAGTGGGGCATGGCAGTCTTCGACCGGGCGGAAACCAGTGAAAAAGTAAGAGGGCCGAAGGTGCATTTCGGCGCCGGCGGTGACATGGGCGGGGCTTTATCTACCGTGCCGGATTACACCCGCTTTGTCCAGATGCTGCTCAACAAAGGCGAATTTGACGGGGTGCGGATATTGAGCCGCAAATCCGTCGAAATCATGATCTCCGACCAGACCGGCGGAATTCTCACCAATGAAGGGCCGGGATTCGGTTTTGGCGTGGGAGTGGAAGTTTTCAAGGGAGGCAGTGTGTATCCTTTGTTACGCTCCGTTGGCAGTTTCGGGAAGGGTGGCGCGTGCGGCACTATTTTCTTCGCCGACCCGAAAGAAAAATTACTGGCAGTTTGCTTCACCCAGAAAATGATTTCCAATGCCGTGGTGCGCGGGATTGACGCGCCGACCGCACCGGATAACAGTTACCTGGAGGTATTTGAGCGGCTGGTATATCAGGCTTTACTTTAGGGTGCAAATGATTCAGGATTAAAATATGGCGACAAATACCATCAATCTAAAATGCGAATTAAATGTTGAGGACGCGATTGCCTGGAACAACTACTATCTGGAAAACAGCGCGCAATGGATCAAGAACTGGAAACTGATCCGTTTTGTATTCATGCCGGTGATGGTAATCTGTTTTCTCCTTGGCGTCATCTATCTGCTGGTCAATCCACTCTACTTAAGCACGGTAATCGCCGGCGGGATCGGGATTATCCTTGGCGGCGGCGGTTTCCTATACCTTTTCTTTTACCCCAATACGCTGCACCGCAGGATCCGCAAGACCGCGCAAAAAGCCTACAGTTACCGGAACAGCTTGGTCGGCAATCACCAGTACGCCGTCTCCACGGCCGGTATCGTGGATAACGATAACGACATCGTGAAATGGACGGCAGTAGAAGATATTGTCCAAACGGATACCCACATTTTTATCCTGGTCCGTCCGAAAAAAGCCGTGATTATTCCCAAACGGGCTTTCCCCGATAGTGCCGCAATTGACCGTTTTGTCACGAATGTAAAGGCCATTTATCAAACGGCGCAGAAAACAGCTTAGCTACCTGCGTGCTTTAAAACAGTCCCGAGGCTTTCATGCTGAGGTGTTTGTTGTCCCCGATAATGATATGGTCGAGGACTTCGATGCCGATGATTTGCCCGGCTTCCACCAGTCTTTTGGTCAGGCCGATATCCTGCTCGGAGGCGGAAGTGTCGCCGGACGGGTGATTGTGGACAAAGATGACCGAGGCGGCGGAGGCGGAAATCGCCTCTTTGAACACTTCCCGGGGATGGACGATGCTGGTATCCAGGCTGCCGACGGAAGTTTCGCAGATTTTAATCACCCGGGCGCGGGTGTCCAGCAGCACCGTCATGAAATATTCCTTCTTTTTGCCGTTGAGTTTGTTTTTGACCAGCGCGGCGACATCGACAGGGTTTTTAATCACCGTTTTATTATCGGGGGACGGATCGCCTTCCAGACGG
>JBKQML010000098.1:0-8087 GCA_052326545.1 Dehalococcoidales bacterium | reverse complement strand
TATCGAACTGCAAAGTGTGCTGGTGGAACTGGCCTCAAACCACAAAGCGACAATTATCCCCGGCTATACTCATTTACAGAAAGCGCAGCCGATACTGCTGGCGCACCATTTCCTGGCGTACTTCGAGATGCTGGGGCGCGATATCGAACGTCTGGAAAGCTGCCTGACCAGGGTTGATGTCATGCCGCTGGGCAGCGGGGCACTGGCCGGCGTTGCTTATAAGATCGACCGCAAGTTCGTGGCCGATGAGCTCGGTTTTAAAGATATTACGAGGAACAGTCTGGATGCGGTCGCCGACCGTGATTTTCTCATCGAGTTTGAGGCCGATGCCAGCCTGTGCATGATGCATCTATCACGGCTGGCAGAAGAAATCGTCCTCTGGTCTTCGGGCGAATTTGATTTTATTGAAATCAATGATGCTTATACTACCGGTTCCAGCATCATGCCGCAGAAAAAGAATCCGGACATGGCCGAACTGGCCCGTGGCAAAACCGGCCGTGTTTACGGCAACCTGATGGGACTGTTGACAACGATGAAAGGTCTGCCGCTCGCTTATAACCGCGATATGCAGGAGGACAAGGAGGGCTTTTTCGATACGGTCGATACTTTGATTTCCACCCTGGAAGTCTTTAACGGGATGCTGAAATCGATACGTATTAAAACCGATAAAACTACCGGCGCCGCCCAGCTGGGTTACTTGCTGGCCACCGATCTGGCAGATTATCTGGTAAAGCAGGGCGTTTCTTTCCGTGCCGCCCATGAAGCCACTGGTAAACTGGTGACTTATGCAATTAAAAAAGGTAAGTCCTTGAAAGACTTAACACTACCGGAATACCGGAAGTTTGCGCCTGAATTCGATCGGGATGTCTACGAAATTACGGTAGAATCATCCGTCACCGCCCGGGATAATACCGGCGGTACCGCTTATAAACAGGTGGCCAAACAAATTGCCGCCGCCAGAAGAAAACTCAAGAATAGTGTGTGTGATTGTGATAACGAACACTAAAATAAAGATTGCTCCTTCTATTTTGTCCGCGGATTTCGCCCGGTTGGGCGAACAGGTCGCGGAAGCGACTAAAGCCGGCGCCGATTTAATCCATGTTGATGTCATGGATGGGCATTTTGTTCCTCAAATTACCTTCGGGGAACTGGTCGTGGCGGCAATCCGTAAATATACGACCCTGCCGTTGGACGTTCATCTGATGATTGAATCCCCGGAAGACCAGATCGCCCAGTTTGCCAAAGCCGGTGCCGATATTATCACGGTGCACATTGAACCCTGCCCGCATATTCACCGCATCATTCAGATGATCAAGAATACGGGTGTGAAAGCAGGTATTTCCATTAATCCGGCCACTTCCTTGAGTATGATTGACGAAATCCTGCCGGAGGTTGATCTGGTACTGGTAATGTCCGTAAATCCCGGTTTTGGCGGCCAGACTTTTATTGAAAGTTCGCTGGATAAAATAGGGCGGTTGCACGCTGAATTAGATAAACGGAAATTGAATATCGAACTGGAAGTTGACGGCGGCATTAATATTAAGACCGCACCGCGTGTTGTAAAATGCGGGGCCACTGCACTGGTCGCAGGAGCAGCAATTTTTAATTCAGGAGATAGTATTGAGCAAGCAATTAAGAAACTGCGGCAGAGCCTGGTTTAACCACGGGCTTCTTCGCTTCTTTGTGTTGATTGCGGATGCAGCGTGTGCACAGCTGAAGACGCTTCTTCTTCCCGTCCACCATCACTATCGCCGAATGGACATTCGGCTCCCACATCCTGTTAGTATGACGCTTGGAGTGGCTGATAGTATTACCGAATGCAGGGGTTTTCCCACAAATATCGCACTTCAAAACAGGTACTCCTTGACTATTTGATGGATTTACAGTATTTTATATTAACATACTCCGGCAAACTTAACAAGAATAGCGTACCGGTTCGTCCGATTCGACAAAACCGGTTGCATCAAATAAAATACCTTTACACCTCAATTATTCCAGAGTAAACAATTGAGAGGTAGCAAATGACAAAGAAAGTAAGTTCAATTACCGGACAGGAACTGAGAGAAATGTTCGCAGCCGCCACAGCGTGGCTGGAGAAAAATGCCCCGGATATCGACGAATTGAATGTCTTTCCGGTACCCGATGGCGACACCGGCACCAATATGCTGTTAACCATGCGTTCCAGTATTGAGGAAGCGTACCGCGCACCCGACCACAGCGCTTCTGGCGTCGCGCAGGCACTGGCAAAAGGGGCACTAATGGGCGCCCGGGGTAATAGCGGTGTCATCCTTTCCCAAATCTTCCGCGGTATGGCTGAGGATATGACGGATAAGGAAGAAATAACCGGCCCTGATTTAGCAAGAGCACTTGGTAAAGCTTCAAAAACCGCCTATAAAGGACTCAGTAACCCGACCGAAGGCACCATCCTCACCGTTATTAAAGATGCCTCCAATGCCGCAATGAAGAAATCCGCCGGTAATGGCAAAGACCTTATTACCGTGATGGAAATTACCGTCAGCACCGCCAAAGAATCGGTGGCGAACACCCCGACATTGCTCCCGGTGCTTAAAGAAGCCGGCGTTGTCGATGCCGGCGGACAGGGACTATATACTATTCTAGAGGGAGCCCTGCAGTATCTCAAGGGTGAAACCGAACAGATGCAATTTAAGAAACCCCAGGTCATCACCAGCAGTATTCCTTTAACACTCAGGCTCCCGGAGATGATTGCCGCCGATGAAGTTCCTTATGGGTATTGTACTGAACTTATGCTCAAAGGTGAAGACCTTGACCCTGACAAAATAAAAACCCACCTTACCAGGAAAGGAGAATCGCTGATCGTAGTCGGCGATAGCAACACTATCAGAATTCATATTCATACTTTAGACCCCGGTAATATTGTGCACATCGCTACCGGGTTGGGCACCATCCACCAGGTTTCCATCCGTAATATGGACGAACAGCATCGCGATTTCGTAGCAGCCCAGAAAGAAAGAACCACCGCTACCGATGTGGCAACTATCGCTGTCGTCGCCGGTGAAGGACTTGAAGAGGTTTTCACCAGCCTGGGTGTAACGGCCATCGTCCACGGCGGACAAACAATGAACCCCAGTACTAAAGACATCCTCCAGGCAGCGGAACAGGCCCCTTCAGATAAAGTCATTATTCTGCCGAACAATAAAAATATTATTCTCACGGCCAAGCAGGTAAAACCCCTGACCAAGAAAATGGTGGAGATAATTCCAACCGAGACAATCCCTCAGGGAATCGCCGCTTTGCTTGCTTTCGATTACGATGCCAATCTGGAAACTAACACCAATCTCATGAAACAGGCAATAGCGAATGTGAAAACCATCGAGGTGACTCGAGCCGTACGCTCAACGCAAATCGGCGGCCTGAAAATCAAGAAAAAACAAATTATCAGCCTTTTGGATAATGAATTAATCACTGTGGGTAATAATGCAATAGAAGTGATTATGGACACTCTCAATAAAATTAATCCGGAAAAAAATGAGATCCTAACGATTTACTACGGGTCAGATACCGCACTCGCTGAAGCAGAGAAGGCTGCAGCCACTATCCGCGAAAAGTACCACAAATTACAGGTAGAGATAATCCGCGGCAGTCAGCCTCATTATAACTACATTATTTCGATAGAATAACCAAGGAGGGCCGGATAAGTGACAGTTAGGATTGTGACCGATAGTCTTTCTGACCTCTCAAATGATTTAATTGGCAACTTGGACATCACTGTGGTACCTTTGACCGTGTTATTCGGGCACGAAACTTATCTTGACCGTGTTACTATCAGTACGGATGAATTCTATCATCGGCTTGTGCACGGCGATATTTGGCCGGCTTCTACCCAACCATCACCGCAAGATTTTGCGAATACTTATGATAGACTCACTGAAACCGGCAATGAAATCCTTGTTATCATCCTCTCTTCCAAACTCAGCGGCACCGTCCAATCAGCCATGGCCGGGAAAAGTTTAATGAAGACAAAAAAATGTCGCGTTGAAGTGATTGATTCTCAAACGGTCGCCGGTGGTTTGGGATTGGTCGTACTGGCCGCCGCCAGAAAAGCGCAGAGCGGTGCCGGTATGGACGAGCTAATTGAGTTCACCCGCAAAGCTCTAACACGGTCGCATTTCATCGTCTATTTCGATACACTTAAGTACCTCACTAAGGGAGGACGCATCGGAAAGGCACAGGGTTTACTTGGTTCGGTACTGCCCATCAAACCCATTCTGAACATAAAAGACGGGGAGATGTCGCCTGTAACCAGAGTCAGGTCCAATTCAGCGGGAATTACCTATCTCAATAATTATTTGAACATCTTCAAGAATATTGACACTGTTTTAATCGAACATACCACGTCGGTAGAAAGTGCTGATGAACTGGCCAGGCTTTTCAGTTCTACCCATCCCAAAGTTCCGGTCCTTCGTTCTACCGTTGCCCCGGTACTGGGAGTCTACGGCGGGCCTGATGCTTTTGCAGCCAGTGTCCTCGAAGCAGAAGGAAAATAATCAATGCCGGTAAGAATTGTTACCGACAGCGCTGCCGATATTCCATCTACAATTGTTAACGAACTAGGGATTACGGTTGTGCCCGCGTATGTAAATTTTGGCGCCAACAGCTACCGGGACGGTATCGATATCAGTTGTGACGAGCTTTACGACAGACTTGTTAAAGGTCCCATTCAACCATCTACCTCACAAGCTACGCCGACAGATTTTGCCGGAGTTTATCAGGCACTGTCTAAAGAAACCGATGAAATCGTCTCAATTCACATGTCCTGTAAATTCAGCGGCACTTACTGCTCTGCATTAGAAGGTAAAAAACTGGCAGATACCAAAGCCCATATCACCGTGATCGATTCCGGGACGATAACCATGGCATTGGGCATCATCGCCATGTCGGCCGCACGATTAGCGCTTTTAAATGAGAACCTCACCGTCATCATGGATGATATACAAAATGGTATCAAAAACACCCGTTTGCAGGGAACCTTCGATACCCTGAAATATCTGGCGCGCGGCGGGCGAATCGGTAAAGGCAAAGCATTACTCGGCAGTGTCCTCAATGTAAAACCCGTAGTCACGATTCGCGATGGAGCAATTTCGCCGGTAGGTAATTTCCGCACCCGCGCTAAAGCGCTGGATAAACTGTTTGAGTTTGTCAACGGCGCCTCCGAAGTCAAAGAACTGGTAGTGTTATACACCACGACACCGGACGAAGCGCAGAGCTTGAGAGACCGCCTCGTTCCGTTTGTTGATAGTAATCGTCTGCATATCGCGCGTCTGGGGCCGGCGATCGGCGTACATACCGGTCCGGGGACGCTGGTCTTAGTAATGAGAAATGACGGCGGTAAAACTGAGTCGGTAAATTCTGCACCAACACCATTAATCAAAAAACCATTGTTGCGCCTGCCTAAAATGAATCTGCCGTCCCGTCGCCAGGTATGAGCCTATGCCGGAAATTGATGTCGGTTCGCTGCGTAAAATCCTGGAATTAGAGATAAAGAAAGGCTATTCCGATTCCACTGTCATCGGCGGATTGGATAAATTCATCCGTCAATGGGCCGATAAAACAATTGATGCAGTTACCGACCGTTCCCTGCTGGTGGAATTCCAAAAATTGCATCTGCGTGATAGCAAATATTCGTCTTTAACTACCAAACAACGGGAATTATGGGTAAAAACCATCCTTGCATTTGCAGTCGAACTTGAAAGCGGCAAGATCGCAAAACCAACGCCCATCCGCAAGATTTCCGTTAAATTAGAGAAACCTTTGCTAAAACCCAGGGCATCTGCAATAGCATCAAGTCAATCGCTGGATGCTTCGATTACCACTATCAAAGGCATCAGCACAGCTTTCGCTGCGAAATTCAGCAAGCTGGGCGTAAAAACCATCCGTGATTTGCTTTACTTTTTCCCCGGCCGGCATCTCGATTACAGTCAGATGAAGACTGTTTCCCAGCTTAGCGAAGGTCTGGAAGAAACTATTGTCGCCAATGTCTGGGAAGCGAAAATCACCATGCCGGGCGGACGGCGCAGCACCGGGGCCATCGTCGGGGATGAGACCGGCAACGTCCGGGCAATGTGGTTCAATAATCCATATCTGGCAAAAACGTTACAACCCAATATGAAAATTGTTCTCAGCGGCAGGGTCAGACTTTTTAACGGAAGGTTTGTCTTCGAATCTCCGGAATGGGAACCAATGGAAGAAGGCGACCTGATTCATACCGGCAGGCTGGTGCCGGTTTATCCGCTGACGGAAGGCCTGCATCAGCGCCAGGCCAGAAAAATGATCAAAGGCATTGTGGATTCGTGGGCGGACCGTGTCCCGGATTTCCTGCCGTCTGACATCAAAGCGCGCTGCCAGTTGCTGCCGCTGCCGCAGGCAATCGCTCAGGCGCATTATCCTGATAATATCAATTTGAAAGACAAAGCCAGAGTACGCCTGGCTTTCGATGAACTTTTCTTGCTGCAATTGGGGGTGCTGAGTAAAAAACGGGACTGGCAGGAAAGTCAGCCCGGCACGCCCATTCAAATCAATCAAAAAATGCTGGATATTTTTCTGCAATCGTTACCGTTCAAACTGACTGATGCGCAGCGGAAAGTATTGCAGGAAATACTCGGCGATATGCAGAAAAACGTCGCCATGTCCCGCCTGCTGCAGGGAGAAGTCGGCAGCGGTAAAACCGTGGTCGCTGCGGCGGCCCTCTTAACGGCCGTGGCCGACGGTTATCAAACGGCGCTGATGGCCCCGACGGAAATTTTAGCGCAGCAGCACTTCGCCACTATTCACCAGCTTTTTTCCGGGACGGGTCATTTACAGGAAGAACGCGACCATTTATATATTTACTCCGGGATTTTACCGCGGCCTGTTACCATTGCACTATTAATCGGCGCCATGACTGCAAAAAACAAGCGGGAAATACATCAATTGATTATTAACGGCGAAATTGACATTGTCATCGGGACGCATGCGCTTATTCAGAAGGAAGTCGAATTTAAGAAGCTGGGCTTTGTCGTCGTAGACGAACAGCACCGCTTCGGTGTCGCCCAGCGCTCTACGCTGCGCCAGAAAGGGACGAATCCCCATGTACTGGCAATGACGGCCACCCCTATCCCCCGGACCCTCGCTTTGACCATCTACGGCGACCTTGACCTTTCAGTTATCGACGAACTGCCGCCGGGCCGGCAGCTGATTAAAACCAAATGGCTGCGTCCCGATCAGCAGGAAAGCGCTTATCATTTTATCCGTAAAGAAATCGCCGCCGGGCACCAGGCCTTTATTCTCTGCCCGCTCATCGAAGAATCGGAGACAATCCAGGCGCGGGCGGCGGTGGCCGAATATGAATACCTCTCACAGAATGTATTCCCGAATTTGAGAATGGGTCTGCTGCACGGCCGCATGGCCGCCAGAGACAAAGAAAAGGCGATGCAGCAATTCCATGATAAAGAACTGGATATCCTGGTTTCCACACCGGTCATCGAAGTCGGCATCGATGTCCCCAACGCCACGGTGATGATGGTAGAGAGTGCCGACCGCTTCGGGCTGTCGCAACTGCACCAGTTCCGCGGCCGCGTCGGACGCGGGCCGGACCAGAGCTACTGCATTTTACTGTCGCGGAACCCATCGGAGGTCGGCCAAGAGCGGTTAACGGTCATTGAGACCGTGCATAACGGCTTCCGGCTGGCAGAAGAAGATTTAAGACTAGAGGCCCGGGGGAATTCTTCGGCACCCGGCAGAGCGGCCTGCCTGATTTACGTATGGCTAAACTCTCCGATGTGGCACTGCTGGAACTGGCACGGAAAGAAGCAGAAAGACTCTTTGCCCAAGACCGTCATCTTAAAGACCCGGAAAACTCGCTGCTGGTAAAAGAACTGGCGCGTGTCTGGACAACTGACATCGAGGAATTGAGCTAGGGAACCAAATATCTTCGGGTCGGGTTTCCGTAGGCCGCAGGCCGGAGGTACTCAGCTTTAATTGGTGTACGAACCAGACCACCCCGATTTTCCCCGTCCCCTTGAGAATTGGTATCCGGTCTGCCATTTGCAGGGTGGGCGCAGCCTACCGGA
>JBKQML010000097.1:0-2857 GCA_052326545.1 Dehalococcoidales bacterium | reverse complement strand
CTGGCAGGAAAATTTCTTTAAAAAGCCCTGCCCGCCAATCCAGTCCGTCAGCATTTGAATCAGCCACTGTCTTTTCAGCGCGCCGTGAACGATGACCTGTCCTAATCCGGCAGAGGCGACGTAGGCGCTGTCGTAATGCAGCGGGTTGAAATCACCCGAGGCTCCCGCCCAGCGGACCAGCATCTGCGTGGTGGCGATTTTGGCGAGCGGTGTGATCTCCGTACCGACTTCGATGTCTTCCCAGTAAATCTGTTCAGGCATGAACGGCCTCCTGCGGTGGAGGATTCAGGGAACGGCGGACAAACATCAATTGTTGTTTGGCCACCAGCTCGCCGGCCAGATTGTGATAAACGGTATCGAGGAACGAAACGATAATGCTGCCGATCTCGCCGGTGCGTTCCCGCAAATTGCGGACGGTGGTCACGGCGGATAAAATATCGCCGGCACGCACCGGCAGGAAAAATTCGTATTCCATGCCGCCGTCGAGGACCAGCGACAAAGGATAACCGGCTTTTTCGAAAACGGCTTCCAATTCCGGCGGGATATCGACGGCCAGGGGGCTGCCCCGGGCCTGTTTTTGCGGCCAGCCGAAAAAGCCGGGGGGCGCAATGATCCCGCCGTATGGCGATTTCCGGGCATACTCTTCATCCTGATATAAAGGATTCGGATCGTCCACCGCCGCGGCGAAGCGGCGGATGGCGCCTATTTCCACCTCGTAGTATTGCACCGCACCGCTGGTGCCGATCAGTTTTTTGATTTCTTCCGGTATCATTATGTTTTTTCTCCGTTGGTATATATCCGTAATTTTACTGGCTATAGGCGCAGACTGTCAAACAGGGAGAAGCAAATAATCAAAATCCAAATTCCAGAAGCCAAAATAAAAACGAAATTACCGAAGGCACGAAAAACAAATACAAAAAAATAATATAAAGAATAAAAACGCTTGACAGAACACACGGAAACGTGTAATAATAGCAGATAAGTACACGTTAGCGTGTAAAAGGAAAGAGCATTTGGCACTGAATTTGGCCGGAGATGTTACCGAAAAGCAAGTCACGGCCACCTGGCAGGACCTGCTGGAAAAAGGCTGCCGGCTGCAGACGGAATCAGGTGACGCGCTGCAGGTCATCTACCCGGGTAAAACCAGTGATGTCCCCGGGTCAGATTTTCAGGACGCGGTCATCCGGGTCAACCGGCAGACATTCAAGGGGAATATTGAGCTGCACGTCAATGCCTCGGACTGGCACAAGCACGAACACGACCGGAACCCGGCTTACAACGGCGTGGTGTTACATGTGGCCTGGCGGCGGGACTGTGCGGATATCATCGCGCTGCAAAACGGCACGGTGATCCCGTCCGTGACCCTGGGCAGATATCCGGCAGGCGAAGCGGCGCGACCCATACCCCGGCGTCTTCCCTGTGCGGGAATCGCCAGCAGTTCTCCGGAAAAGTTGTTGGCCATAATCGATAAGGCCGGCACCGCCCGTTTCCTGGCAAAGGCGCAGCAGTTTCAAAACAGGTTACCGCATCAGGCAGCCGGTCAATGCCTTTATGCCGGTATCATGACGGCCCTGGGTTATGCCCGCAACCAGGCGCCTTTTCAGGGACTGGCGGCCAGAATCCCGCTGCCGATGTTCGAGTCTTCAGCTCATCAAGACAATTGGGAGGCTTTGCTGCTGGGGACGGCCGGACTTTTGCCGTCCCAAAGGCCGGAATGCGAATATTCCCCGTTTGAAGATTATGTATATGTCAATGAATTGGAAAAGGTCTGGGAAACGCTGCCGCGGGTCGATGTCATGGATTATCGCGCCTGGCAGTTTTTTAGAGTGCGGCCGGCCAACTCCCCTTTACGCCGTATCGCGGGCATCAGCCGGCTGCTCGGCCGTTATCGGGAAAAAGGTTTGCTAACCGGATTGATCGGCCTGGTGCGGGAAGCCCCGCACGAAAATGGCGGTCATTTGCTGGAAGAGGGCTTGATGACGGCGGATGACGGTTACTGGGCGCGGCGGTATGATTTCGGCAAGGGCTATCCGGGGTTGAGCCCGTGGCTGATCGGGCAAACCCGGGCGGATGACATCATCATTAACGTCCTGCTGCCCTTTGCGGCGGCCTGGGGTCAGGAAAACGGTGAAACAGCACTGGCGGAGAAAGCGTTTACGCTATTTTGTACTTATCCGCCGGTAGAGACCAACACTGTCGAGCGACATATGCAGCGGCAGTTGGGGCTGCGAGGCTCACAGATTAACTCCGCGCCGCGCCAGCAGGGTCTGTTGCACCTTTACAAAAATTGGTGTACCCAGGGCAGGTGCCGGGAATGCGTGGCAACAGAGAAAAAGATGCAATAATCAATAAACAAGTGCCAAAGAAATCCTAAATCCGAATATCGAAATGCTAAATAATATCGAAATACAAAATACAAAACAATATAAAAATCAGAATGACAAAGAAAAACAATGAATCGTATTTCGTGGGTATGAGTTAGGCAAGGTTGGTTTGATAGATTCCCGTTTTCACGGGAACGACAATGGAGGAATGGATACCGTATATTTACTTAACATGCTGTGCAAAATATCACGAGCTTTCGCCGGTATGGAGAGGGGACATACCCCATCATGATACATTAGTTATTCTCAGTACGACATCGCGGTTTCTGATTGCCATGCTAAACCAGTAATGACATCACATTCTTGTCTTTCCCGCGAAAGCGGGAATCCAACTAACTGCCATCTTGTTCATAACGATGATGTGCCAATAAATATCGCAATAATACTATTTAGGTGTATTCTAATATACCCACATCCACCATGGGATTGCCGCGCTTCGCCCGCAATGACAAACGGCACTAATTGGAATTTCG
>JBKQML010000096.1:0-4682 GCA_052326545.1 Dehalococcoidales bacterium | reverse complement strand
CTCATATTAAACCGGTAAATGATTTTAATCGATGTTGCTGTAATTCTTATTCAAGCGCGGATAAAATGACAATACTTAATACTTTAGACACAATTTGGAAGAGTCTTAATCATTTGTGAATTCCAAGTCGAACCGGAGAATTTTATTTCGCTTGACCATCCCGGCAATAATGACCCATCGGCGGATAATTATAGAGTTTGTATTCTGTAAAAATAACACATTTGCCACATAAGCACTCCTGTTCTATTTTTATATCCGTACAGGTTGCGATACCGGTAGAGCAATAAACGCCTGGAATATCTTCACGTCGCAATGGCAATTTGGACAATGTAACTTTAAACTCGGTTATCTTACTACTGACGCAGCTGCTGGATAATTGCACGGGGCATCTCTGACATAAACATTTACTGACATTCACCGTAACAAAAGGAATGGAAACACCGGCCTGCATCGTATGGACCCCCCTTGATGATTAGCCTCGTAATATATATTGAATATTTTGCGCCGTATAATCTTAAATTGTTATAAAATTCCTTGTCTTATAATTACATTCTTGTGACATTTTGGAAACCCTTTTGAAAGTGCTATATTTTCGTTACATTTTTTCCTTGCATTTTATAACTATTTAATTGTTCTTCACCTATTATTAAAAATATATTATTGAGAGGTAAAAGAGATGTCTGTGTCCTGGATTGAAAATCAACCGATTCCGCATGCGGTGGTTTCTGATGATGATCGTTTGTCTAAAGAAGTGATGGTATTTTGTCCTTACTGTAAGTGTTTCGAAACGATCTGGTTTACCAGAGGTATCTTAGATAATACCCATAAATTTACACAATACGGCAACCATATATACCACGATTGCGGTTCTAATGAACCGTGCCGCCTTTATTTGACTTTGTGAGCAACAAATAATCGGGATAATTGAGATGGATAAGATGAGAGATGCGATTCCGGCAGGCGGTAAACGCCAAAAGGGGTAAGATGGAAAACCAATTACGTTTATTGATAGTGGAAGATTCGGAAAATGATGCCCTTTTATTGCTGCGGGAATTACGCAAGAGCAGCTGGTCGGTGGTCAGCGAACGCGTATTTACTGCCAGGGACATGCGCGACTGCTTAAGAAAACAGGTTTGGGATGTGATCGTTTGCGATTACGTAATGCCGGATTTCAGCTGCTTGCAGGCGCTTAAAGTTATCAATGAAGCAGGGCTTGATATTCCTTTCATCCTGGTTTCTGGGCGGATTACCGACGACCAGGCAGTGGCAGCAATGAAAGCCGGCGCCCATGACTTCGTGATGAAAGGAAACCTGAACCGTTTGATTCCAGCGATTGAGAGAGAAATTGTCGAGGCTCAAAGTCGCAAAGAGCGTAGAAAAGCTGAGGAAGAAAGAAGCCTTGCTGAAAAAGAACTGCGCGCCCTTGCCAACCGCCTGGTGCGTTCGCAGGAAGAGGAACGCCGCGCAATTGCCCGCGAATTGCATGACCAAACCGGTCAGAATCTCACCGTGATCAAGCTTTTAATTGACCAAGCTTTGAAATCCGCGCCTGAAAATATTACTCCTTTGCTTAAGGAAGCGGCCGGCGGTATCACCGAAGTTTTAAAGCAGGTACAGGATATATCGCTGAATTTAAGGCCGAGCATGTTGGATGACCTTGGACTCACGCATGCCTTAATGTGGATGTTTAAGCGGTTGCAGAAACAAAGCGGTCTTATTGTCAATTTCACTCAAAACATCGTTGACGAGCAGTTTCTTCCTGAAACAAACATTACTGCTTTCCGTATTGTACAGGAAGCTCTTACCAATGTAATACGCTATTCCGGTGCCGGCGAAGCGGCGGTTACCGTCTGGGTGCAGTCTAATCTGATGTCAATTATTATTGAGGATAAAGGCCACGGTTTCGCTCTCGACGCACTATCTCAGGGCAATTCTACCGGTCTCAGTGCCATGCGCGAACGGGCGAAAATGCTAGGGGGGACATTCAAAGTCGACTCGGCTCCGGGGATGGGAACCCGGATTACAGTTGAAATACCGGTTCAGCAAGATACTCAAGTCAAGAATACAAATAGCTCCGGCGTCCCGTCTGTTAGTTAATTGTAAAATAAAATGTGGCGCCTTCTCCTTCTTTCCCTTCCGCCCAGACTTTGCCGCTGTGGCGGTGCACAATACGCTGTACTATCGAAAGACCGATACCGGTCCCGGTAAAATCAGCGGTACTATGCAAGCGCTGGAAAGGCTTAAAAAGCTTGTTGCTGTAGTCCATATTAAATCCGGCGCCGTTATCCCTGACAAAATAGACAGGTTTGTGATTTTGTTCGATGACTCCCATTTCAATACGTGGTTCTGCCGCTTTACCCGTGAATTTCCATGCATTGCCCAGCAAATTATTGAGCACTATTCGCAATAGTTCCCTGTCACCATAGGTAACGATTTGAGGGGCGACGGTTACCGTTATTTTCCTGTCCGGGTCAGCGCTTTGCAGAACCTCAATAACTTCTTCGGCTAAATCACTCAAGTTCACTTTTCCGTAATTTATATCACGTGTGGATACCTGGGATAACATCAGTAAATCATCAATCAATTGCGACATCAGGTCGCTGGATTCTTTTATTTTTCGCAGGTATTGTCTCCCCAGTTCGTCCAGCTTTTCATTGTAATCTTCCAGTAAAGCGCTACTGAACCCAGAAACGCTTCTTAGCGGCGCTTTCAAATCGTGTGAAACTGAATATGAAAATGCTTCCAGTTCATTATTAATGAACTCTATTTCGTTATTACGCTGCACCAGACTATCATTCAACTTTTTAATTTCCTTAACTGCCCGTTCCCTGATAGTGACATCCTGGATAATGGAAAATAGTATCGGTTGATTGTTCACATTAATGGGAGAGGAATTTACTTCAACGGTGCGGATTTGGCCGTTAGCCAGCCGGTGCGGAAAAATGAATTGTTTTGACTTTTTAGATAAAGCCTTACTCCTTTCCCGTGCAATCTGTTCCCCCGGTAATTGGTTAATGTCCGCGATGTTCATGCGGTTTAATACATCGCGCGGATAACCGTAAAAATCTACGGCGGCGGCATTCGAATCCACGATTTTCCCGCTGTCCGGTTCGATCAACAGCATAATTGACTGGTGGCTTTCGAACATTTCATGGAAACGCTGTTCGCTTTCCAATAAACGGCGTTCGGCTTTTTTCCATTCGGTAGTGACCAGGAAGAAGACCACAATTCCGTCTTCGGACGGGAAGGCCCGCACATCATACCAGTTTTCATAAGGCTTGATGCCGAAATAAACCTCAAAGAAACATGGTTTCCGGTCTCTCATCACCTGCAAATAATTCTGCTCAAAAATGGAATCTCTCGCCTCAGGGAATGCTTCTTTAAACATGTGTTGACCGAGAACATCGTCGGCTTTTCTGCCTAATAATTGTTCGGCGGCGGTGTTGAAATAAGTAATCCTGAAATTTCTATCCAGGGTGAAGAATCCATCACTGATGCTGCTGACAATGTGGTCCAGTTTTAAACGTGCTTGTTCTAAATCCCGCTCCACTTTGATGCGCTTGGTGATATTCCGTGCGTATAACCGGAAACTTTTTGAAGATGGTTCGTAAAAAAACGATTGTTCGTACCAGATATCGCCGATTTGAATATCCCTCGATACCGGATGTTTTTCAATTTCTTGGATGACCCGGTCAAAATCACCTAAAAATGGGTGATTTAATCCACTGGCTAATAAGTCGGGGAAATTTTTCACTGCTGTTGGATTGGCATATATTATTGTACCTGGCAAATCCAATTCCACAATCGGATTTGGATTAAGTTCCGGGAAAGAAGCCAGATGGATGGTTTCTTTTTCTGCTTTCTTCCGTTGAGTGTCGTCAATCACGATAAATATGGCATATTCCTGTCCGCGAAGATAAAGGGTCTCTCCGGAAATAATTACTGTTTTTTTCTTACCGGATTTTGTCCGCCAGGTTATTTCATAATTTTCAAACCTGCCCGTTTTGGAAATGTCGTTCCAAACACGTTTCCGGTCATCGGGGTTTTCATAAAGTTGCAATTCAGCAGATGTGCGTCCTATAATTTCCTTTTCTGTATATTCAAGTAAATTCAGCAGGCTTTCATTGACTTCTGCCCAGCGTTTTTCTGTAAGATTGGCAATAATCATTCCGACCGGACTCAAGTGAAAAGCTTTAAAGAAACGCTCTTCGCTTTCCTTCAGCAGTTGCTCTGCCTGTTTACGGTCGGTGATATCCCGGATGTTACACTGTATCACTTCCTCGCCGTCAATACGGTAAACGTTGCTCACAAATTCAACTTCCATCCGCCGTCCGCTTTTGGTTTCCAGCGGCAAATCTTCATAACGTACGTAACCTTTTTCCCGCAGCACACTAAATGCCTGATGGCTTGCCGCTGAATCTTTAATAAAACCAAGTTCCCAGAGTTTCTTTCCCAGTAAGTCCTGTTTCGAGTATCCCAGCATTACTAATAGAAAAGGATTAGCATCGATAACTTCTCCGTTTGGGGCATTCAAGATTAAAATTCCGTCCTGGGCGGTTTCAAATAACCGCCGGTAGCGTAATTCGGAATACACCAGATCATGCTCCATCTTTTTCCTCAGTGTAATATCTTCCATTGTCAGGAGCACTTTCCGTGATTTTGTGGTCCCGTTATGAATCCGG
>JBKQML010000095.1:0-8833 GCA_052326545.1 Dehalococcoidales bacterium | reverse complement strand
ATGGACAACTGGCAGTGCCAGTGCGGTAAACATTCCTGACTTGAAATATGGAGGATTGCCATCGCTAAGCTGAATCTCAACCGGGTACCGATGCCGCGGCAGGAAGCGGCGGTACGCGCGAAAAATTTCAAAGAAGTAGCCCTCGGCTACACGCCGGAGATGGCCGCCGATGAAGCCGGTCGCTGCATCCAATGTCCCAAACGGCCGTGTGTTACAGGCTGCCCGGTTAACATCGATATTCCTGAATTCATTAAAGCACTGCGTGACGGTAAAATGGCCGATGCCGTGACCGTGCTGAAAAAGACAAATGCTTTACCGGGTATCTGCGGGCGCGTCTGTCCGCAGGAAACGCAGTGTGAAGCACAATGCACCTTATTGAAACAAAAAGCTCCGGTCGCCATCGGGCGTTTAGAGCGCTATTTGGCCGATTGGGAGAGGGAAAATAAATCGGCGATGCCGCCGGCAGCACCGTTACCGCCGGCGACCGGCAAGAAAGTAGCGGTGATTGGTTCGGGTCCGTCCGGATTGACGGCTGCGGCGGAACTGGTGAAAAAAGGCCACAGCGTCACCATCTTTGAAGCTTTACATGTCGGCGGCGGGGTGCTGATGTACGGCATTCCCGAATTCAGATTGCCGAAAGAAATTGTGCAGAATGAAATTAATTTCGTGAAATCGCTGGGTGTGGAACTGGCGCTGGATGCGGTCATCGGCAAGTGCGATACTATCGATGAGATTCTGGCCGAAGGCTACGATGCGGTTTTTCTCGGCACCGGCGCCGGCCTGCCGATGTTCCTGAATATTCCGGGCGAAAACGTTAACGGGATTTATTCGGCGAATGAATGGCTGACCCGCACGAACCTGATGAAAGCCTATCTTTTCCCGGATTATGATACCCCTTTGAAGGTGGGGAAAAAGGTAGCGGTCATCGGCGGTGGCAATGTCGCCATGGATGCGGCCCGCTGCGCGCTCCGTTTGGGAGCCGAAGAAGTCAGTATTGTTTACCGCCGGTCTGAAGCAGAACTGCCGGCACGGAAAGAAGAAGTGGAAAATGCCATGGAAGAAGGCATTATTTTTAAATTCCTGACGAATCCGACCAAATTTCTGGATGACGGCAAGGGGTGGGTTAACGGCATGGAGTGCATCCAGATGGAGTTGGGCGAGCCTGATGCCAGCGGTCGCAGACGTCCCATTGCCAGAGAGGGCAGTGAATTTGTGATGCAGATTAATACGGCGGTGGTGGCTTTAGGCACCACGCCCAATCCCCTGATTGCTGCCACCACGGCGGGATTAAAGACGACCGGCCACGGCACGGTGGTGGCCGATGAAACTACGGGAAAAACCGTCAAAGACAGAGTCTGGGCCGGCGGAGACATTGTGACCGGCGCCGCGACGGTCATCAGCGCCATGGGAGCCGGTAAGCGGGCTGCCGCCGATATCGATAAATTCTTAACCGGATTGTAACGGGTTTTTACCTGCAAACAGGTGACAACCGGTAAAATTGGTGTTATTCTAAAGTATTAAACTATTTTACCAGATCTCTTTTTCAATGCTTGTGACACTTTAACCGATGCGCTAATTTTAATACAAGAGGGATGATTTAAAAGTGTTAGTTGTCGCCTGCATCAAACAGGTTCCGGATACTACCCAGGTGAAAATCGACCCGAATACAGGCACACTGATCCGGGAAGGTGTTCCCTTTATCATGAACCCCTTTGATACCCACGCGCTGGAAGAAAGTTTACGGTTAAAAGACCAGTACGGCTTCCATGTCGCCGTCATTTCCATGGGCCCGCCAAATACGGTCATCACGCTTAAAAAAGCGCTGGCAGTCGGTGCCGATCAAACCATACTGCTCAGCGACCGTGCTTTCGGCGGAGCGGACACATTAGCCACCAGCCGTGTCCTGGCGGAAGCAATCAGCAAACTCAACCGGCAGGAAGAAGTGGCCATCGTCGTTTGCGGCAAGCAGACAATTGACGGCGACACCGCTCAGGTCGGGCCCGGTATTGCCAGCCGGTTGAAATATGCACAGTTAACCCTGGTCGACCAGATTCAGAGTGTCGATTTGAAATCAAAAAAGGTTGTGGTCCGGCGCAAACTGGAAGGCCGGCACGAAATTGTTGAAGCCGCGATGCCGGTATTGCTGACGGTGGTGCGGGAAATAAACCATCCGCGTTATCCCACCGTCCCGAAGCGCCTGGCAGCCGAAACGGCCGAGGTTTCCATCTGGGACAACAAGCTGCTAAAACTGGATGAAAATACCATCGGTCTGAAAGGTTCGCCGACTCAGGTGCGGCGCATCTTCTCGCCGGAAAGAGCCAAGGGTGAGATCATCGGCGACGGTGTCAATAAACCTGCCGAAACGGCCAATCTGCTGGTGGATAAATTAGTCGCTAAAGATATCGTTTCATTATGATTTGGAAGTAGAGAACAGCGATGGCGGAAGAAGAAAAGAAAAAGGTCAGGCGTCCCCTCGGTCATGCCCGTTTGATCCCCGGCAAGTGCATTGCCTGCGGCGCCCGCTGCCAGAGTGAGTGCAAGGCTGATGCCGTCGAGATGAATGACAAGGGCGAGCCAGTCATCGATTTGCAGAAATGCACCGGCTGCCGCCGCTGTCTCCGGATTTGCCCGGCAGGCGCCGTCGAGATATTCTTCACGCCGGAAGAACAGAAAATTCTGGACGAACTGGCCAAACAAAAGGAACCGGAAAAACCAGCGGTGCCGGTAGCAGAACCGCTCGATGAAGCGCAGGTCAAACTGACGGCAAAGTTAAAAGAATACAAAGGCGTCTGGGTTTTTGTGGAACAGAGCGACGGCATCCCGGCCGAAGTCTCCTGGGAACTGCTCGGGGTGGGCGCGGGACTGGCCAAAACCCGCAATGTCGAACTCTGCACCATTGTTATCGGAGATAACATTGCCAATCTCTGTCAGGAATCGTTTGCCTACGGCGCCACCAAAGCCTATTTAATCGATTTCCCGACATTTACACATTACCGCACCGAACCTTATCAGAAAGCGGTCTGCTACCTGATAAATAAATATAAACCGGAGATTGTACTGGTGGGGGCGACCGGTCTGGGCCGGGACCTGGCGGGCGCCGTGGCGACGGAACTGGCCACCGGACTAACCGCCGACTGTACCGGTTTAACCATCGACGAGAACGGTTTATTAATGCAGACACGTCCGGCTTTCGGCGGCAATATCATGGCGACGATTAAAACGGAACGCACCCGGCCGCAGATGTCCACCGTCCGCCCGCACGTGATGCCGATGCCACAAAGAGACAGCGCCTGTAAAGGCCAGATTGTCAGAGAGTCTTTGCCACTGGATGAAAAAGACATCCTGGTCAAAGTGCTGGAGGTAATTGACAATCGGAATGCCGGTGATATCGACATCGCCGGCGCCGATGTGATTGTTTCCGGCGGACGCGGCATGCTGGGCAAGGAAAATTTCAAGATTTTACAGGCACTGGCCGATGAACTGGGCGGCGTAGTGGGTGGTTCCCGGGCGACGATTGAGGCCGGCTGGCTGCCGGTGGAACGCCAGGTGGGGCAGACCGGAAAAACCGTCCGCCCCAAGATTTATTTCGCCTGCGGCATCAGCGGGGCGATTCAACACCTCGTCGGGATGCAGGACTCGGATGTGATTATCGCCATCAACCGCGATGCCAGCGCGCCGATTTTCGAAGTGGCGACTTACGGTATCGTCGGCGACCTTTTCCAGGTCGTGCCGGCAATTACCAGCCGCATCCGCGAACTGCGCAGTGCCAGGCGGAATGTGCCCGCGGCGGACAATACCAGATGCGCACCGGAGGATAGGACAAATGGAAGCAGTTAGCGGCGTTTGGGGCTATGTCTTATTCTGGGGCCTGACAGCCTTAGCGGCGGGCATTTTCTTCCAGCGGTTCTGGCAAATAACCAAATTGATTTCACTGGGGCGCGACGCGGACAGGCCGGTGCGCACGATGAAGCAATCGTTGATGGCGATCGTTCATTTTATCATCCAGTCCTGCCAGTTTAAAAATATCCGGAAAAAAGACCGGGCCGGCATCGGCCATCTTTTTATGGCCTGGGGTTTTCTGTTCTTTATTACTTATTATTTCTTCTTTATTATCATTGCTTCCGGGTTCGGCATTCCGGCCATGGAGCACAATGCCGTTTATGTCGTTTACTGCTGGATCATGGATTTTGTGGCGCCGTTCGTCGTCATCGGGGCTTTGTGGGGTATCATCCGGCGGTTCTTCTTCCATCCCACCCGGCTGCAGGGGCAGCGGACCTGGGAATCTCTGCTGATTCTGATTACGGTGCTGCTGCACCCGATTACACACGTTAATAAAATTGCCACCCAGATTGCCTCCGGGGTGGCGCCGGCCGGGCAGGGCCTGCCCAATCCACCGCTCAGCGCCTGGGTGGCCCATCTGTATTCGAACATGAGTTACGCCGATATCACCGCCTGGCATACTTTCTGGTTCTGGAACCACTGGGCTTTCGTGCTGCTGGTGCTGGCGATTATCGCCTACACCCGTTACTTCCACATGTTCGCGGCAGTGATTAACGACATGATGCGGCCGGAGCGGAAAGGCACGCTGAACCCCATCGACCTGAAAGACCAGCGGACATTCGGCGTCAACCGGGTGGACAATTTCACCCAGCGGCAGCTGTTCGATACATATGCCTGCGTGGTCTGCGGCTACTGCCAGGATGCCTGTCCGGCCAATTACACCAAAAAACCTTTGAACCCGCGCCTGATTGTGCGGGATGTGAAAGCTAATTTGACGGCCAACGGTCCCTTACTGCTCAAGAAACAGGAACCGAAATTACCTTTAATCGGCGGCGGCAAAGACGGCAGCATTGCGGAGGATGCCCTCTGGGCGTGCACTACCTGCTACGCCTGCATGGAAGTCTGTCCCGTCTACATCGAACATGTTCCGAAGATTATCGAGATGCGCCGCCACCTGGTGCAGATGCAGTCGAAATTCCCGCCGGAACTGCTGAATCTGTTCGAAAATATGGAACAGCGCAGCAATCCCTGGGGGATTGCGCCGTCCGACCGCGCCAAATGGGCAACGGATTTGAAAGTAAAACCGTTTGAAGCCGGCAAAACGGAATACCTTTTCTACGTCGGCTGCTTCGGGTCTTTCGATGCCCGTGCCAAACATGTCACGGTGGCGATTACGAAGATTCTGGATGCCGCCGGCATTTCCTGGGGGATTCTCGGCAAAGATGAGAAATGCTGCGGCGACAGCCTGCGGAGGCTGGGGAATGAATACGTTTTCGACCGCATGGCCCGCGAAAACATCAAACAATTTCAGGATAAGGGCGTCACCAAGATTATCACCGAATGCCCGCACTGCTTCACCACGCTGAAAAACGATTACGCGCAGTACGGCGTCAAGTTTGAGGTTATCCACCATACCGAGTTAATTCAGCAATTGCTGAAAGAAGGCAAGCTGAAACTGAACGGGACGGTGGACCTCGGCAAAATGGTCATTCATGACTCCTGCTATCTGGGACGGCACAATAATATCTACGCAGCGCCGAGAGCGGATATAACGGCGGCCACCGGGAAAGCGCCGGCGGAAATGGAACGGAACAACAAACGCGGTTTCTGCTGCGGCGCCGGCGGCGGGCGGATGTGGCTGGAAGAAAGTCTCGGCAAGCGGATTAATCTCGAACGCACGGAAGAAGCCTTAAAGAGCGACCCGCAGACCATCTGCGTCGCCTGCCCATACTGCATGACGATGTTTGCCGACAGCCTCAAAGATAAGGGTGTGGACAGCAAGGTGCAGGTGCTGGACGTGGCGGAGATTGTGGCGAAGGCACTGCCAAAATAAATTCGAATACCGAAATAATCCGAAATACGAAATAAAATATAAATTCTAATATCGAAATACTAAACAAATACGAATTCGCCAAAAAACAAATATCGCATCCCACGAAAGTCGGGATTCAGGCTTTTTATCATTGCAATTCCCATCAAGCTAATTATTCTACCTGATTCACGAATCAATGGACAAAATCCATCTGACTTAATAATAGTTGACAATAATCGGGCAGGTTACTATAATTACACGCATATGCATTAATAATAATCAGTGCAATAGAATAGGAGGAAAAATGTCGGAACAGAATCCTGAAGTGAAAAATTATCCCAACACCTTTAACGCCATCTATCCCGAGAAAATGTCCAGGCTGACCACTTTCTTCAGACTGCTGCTGGTGATCCCGCAAGGGATAGTCCTTGGTTTTGTGTCTATTGCTGCAGGTGTTATTGCTTTCATTGCCTGGTGGGCGATTCTCTTTACCGGAAAGTATCCCAGGGGAATGTACGATTTTTCTGTTGGTTATATGCGTTGGTCAACCAGAGTGAACTCCTATGTTTATCTCCTGACGGACAAATATCCGCCGTTCTCGATGGACTAAGTATTTAAAAAGAAAGTTTAATACTGTGCTGGTAAGGCATTCTGCTGTCTTTAGTGCAAAGGACGGCAGGATGCTTTTGTTTTTTAGATTCCGGTGAAACTGGTGGTCGTTTCGAGAACGAAAGATACACGGGATAAAATTTACGATTGAATAAATGTACGATTCTAGATATTTTACTTGACAAGCGTATACAAAATGTATACACTTTAAAAAGAAGAGAAATTTGGTTTTGAAAATAGAGGCTTTAGAAATCGATGATCATATTCTGGAAAAGATCGAGTCTAAACACAGCGTAAATTTCCACGAAATAGAAGAAGCCTGCTATTCTGATCACAGACATATTAGAAAAACCGCGGACGGATTATATAAGCTTTTTAGTCAGACAACAGCGGGGCGGTATCTTCTGGTCGTATTAGTCAGTCTTGGGAACGGCGTATGGAAGATAGTTACGGCAAGAGAGATGATTGATAACGAAAGACGACTTTACCGGAATTCAGTCGGAGGTAAATAAAATGATGAATGATTTAAATAATACTGTTGAGAAGCTGGAACAAAATAATGCTTGGGTTGATACGGACGAAGTTGTTAAGGCAGAAGTGAAAAAACCGTTAGATAAAGTGATTCCGGTGCGTCTGTCATCTGAAAAATGGGAAGAACTGAGAAGCGAAGCAAAGGAATTAGGCATCGGGCCAACGACACTGGCACGCATGTGGATATTGGAGCGGTTAAGACAGAAAGTCAAGGTTTAAAAATTTAGCATCAGATCATAGTTTTTTATAAAACATTGGAGAATCATTGAAAACAAATTATCCGGATAAATTGCAAGTCCTCTACACCCAGCCTGAAATCGAAGCAGTTGTTAACCGGCTGGCAGCGGAAATTACCCGGGATTACCGGGAACGGAACCCGCTGGTTATCGGCGTGCTCAAAGGTTGCTTCGTCTTCATGTCCGACCTGGTACGCCGGTTGGATTTCCCGCTGGAGACGGATTTTGTGCGGTTGTCCAGCTACGGCCGCGGCACCAAAAGTTCCGGGAAAATTAAAATCTCACAGACACTCAAGACACCGGTGCAGGGCCGGGATGTGCTGGTGGTGGAAGATATTGTGGATACCGGCCGGAGCCTGACTTTTTTGACGGACTACCTGCAAAAGGGTAACCCGTCCTCGGTAAAATTCTGCTGTTTACTGGACAAACCGTCGCGGCGCGAGGTGCCCGTGACGGTGGACTACCGCGGTTTCACGGTGCCGGATCAATTTGTAGTGGGTTACGGCATGGATTACGCGGAGCAGTACCGCAATCTACCGGAGATCTACTGTTTGGAGTAAAGGGAAAGTGAGCGGGATTGAGCGGCGGCTAATTCTCCCTTAAATCCCTCCTTGCAAAGGAGGGAAATTATGGTTTTCTCCCTTTCGAAAAAGGGAGATTAAGATGGATTTATCTGTTATTTACTCCGGTTTCACCGGCAGAATCACCGTGGCGCGGCCGGAGGTCGTGATTTCACCCTTGCCGTTTTCCAGCCCGATTTTACAATCGGCCAGATGCCGGTCGCCTTCAATGTATTTCTTCGTCACTTTACCTTTACAGTGCCAGGTCTCACCCTCCTGCGGTTCGCTGATGGATTTCATAGGCCGGGGATAATCCATCGCCCCGTACTGGCAGGAAAATTTCTTTAAAAAGCCCTGCCCGCCGATCCAGTCCGTCAGCATTTGAATCAGCCACTGTCTTTTCAGCGCGCCGTGAACGATGATCTGTCCTAATCCGGCAGAGGCGACGTAGGCGCTGTCGTAATGCAGGGGGTTGAAATCCCCCGAGGCCCCCGCCCACCGGACCAGCATCTGCGTGGTGGCGATTTTCGCCAGCGGCGTAATCTCGGTGCCGACTTCGATGTCTTCCCAGTAAAGCTGTTCAGGCATGAGCAGCCTCCTGCGGCGGCAAATTCAGAGAACGGCGGACAAACATCAGTTGCTGTTTGGCCACCAGCTCGCCGGCCTGATTATGATAAACGGTATCGAGGAAAGAAACAATGATGCTGCCAGTCTCGCCGGTGCGTTCCCGCAGATTGCGGACGGTGGTCACGGCGGATAAAATATCGCCGGCATGCACCGGCAGGAAAAACTCGTATTCCATGCCGCCGTCGAGCACCAGGGACAGCGGATAACCGGCTTTTTTAAAGGCGGTTTCCAGTTCCTGTGGGATATCCACGGCCAGGGGGCTGCCTCGAGCATGTTTTTGCGGCCAGCCGAAGAAGCCGGGGGGCGCAATGATCCCGCCGTATTGCGATTTCCGGGCATACTCTTCATCCTGATACAAAGGATTCGGGTCGTCCACCGCCGCGGCAAAGCGGCGGATGGCGCCTTTTTCCACTTCGTAGTATTGCACCGCCCCGCTGGTGCCGATCAGTTTTTTGATT
>JBKQML010000094.1:0-6848 GCA_052326545.1 Dehalococcoidales bacterium | reverse complement strand
CCCGGCTAAACCTCGTTTCAAGTTTTCATCAAATTGAGATACACCGGCTATCCAGATAAGGTCACTTTGTCCTGTACCCGTAAGTATATTACAATATTTAAGATGTCGAAGATGAATACCCCCGTTAGCTTATTAGATTTGACACCTGTTCAGTTACAAGAGTTTATCAAACTAATCGGTGAACCGGTTTCGGCTGCCGACCGGATTTTGAAATACATCTATCGTGAGTATGCTGCCGATTTTGCAGAAATGACGGATTTGGATCCGATTTTAAGACAAAAACTTACAGAACATGCCAGTCTGAATACGCTGAAACCATTAGAAGAGCGGGTTTCAGATGATACTCAAACCCGAAAGATTCTTTTCCGTCTCGAAGACAGCAACACTATTGAGTCGACTCTTATGTTCTTTAAAAATCCCGATACCGGACGAGAAAGGAGAACAGTGTGTATTTCCAGCCAGGTAGGTTGCGCTATTGCCTGTCCTTTTTGCGCAACCGGGCAGCAGGGATTTGTCCGCAACCTGACTACGGCAGAGATAATCACTCAAATTCTATTTTTCATGCGACGTTTTCGCAGGGAGAATACGGCGCCGGTACAGGGGAAGAATCGGGTATGGCTGACCAATGTCGTCTTCATGGGGATGGGTGAACCGCTGGCGAATTATGATAACGTCCGGCGGACTATCGCCATGCTTAATTCACCGAAGGGAATGGGTCTGGGTTTTCATCAGGTCACTATATCGACTTCAGGACTCGTACCGCAAATACGAAGAATTAGCAATGAAAATTTACAGTTTCAGCTTGCGATTTCCCTCCACGCCGCCGATGACGAATTACGTAACCGCCTCGTTCCCATTAATAAAAAATACCAGCTGGATCAATTAATTTCTGCCTGTAAAGAATATAATGATAAAACAGGTCGCAACGTATTTATTGAGTATGCTCTTTTCGATGGCGTAAATGATTCAATAAAAAAAGCTGAAGAGCTCGTGCATCTACTGGATGGCATGAAGTGTTCTGTCAACCTGATTCTCGGTAACCATATCCCTTCAAATGACTTTCTAGCGTCTTCCCGTGAGAAAGCGCTGGCGTTTCAGAAGAAGCTGATTACCAGCGGCATCAGGACGATGCTCCGTGTTTCCAGAGGCACTGACATTGAAGCCGGTTGTGGACAACTGAGAAGCCGGTGGATTGATAACAAAAATAAAAGCTGATGAGATGAAAAAACAGGTCGTTGTTATCGGAGCGGGAGCTGGTGGAATGATGGCCGCCGGAGACGCCGCTGAATCAGGTGCCGAGGTATTGCTATTGGAGAAGACCGAACGTCCCGGTAAAAAAATTCTCATCAGCGGCAATGGACGATGCAACCTGAGTAACACAGGCGATATTCAAACCTTCATCAACCAATACGGGATTAACGGCCTATTTTTATCTGCTGTTTTCCGCCGGTTTTTGAGGCAGGAATTACTATCATTCTTACGCCGTTACGGCGTAGAAACAATAATTAAATATGGTAATAAAATATATCCTGCCTCGGAGAATGCCCGTGAAATTGTCAGAATATTTATGAGTTATCTGGGAGATAATTACGTCACCTTGAAATTAAATACAAGTGCCAATCACATTTTGGTCGAGGGTCACAGGGTCGTTGGGGTACAAACAATCACCGATGTTTATCCTTGCCCGGCAGTGATTATTGGCACCGGCGGAGCTTCACACCCGCAAACCGGTTCTACCGGTGACGGTTACCGGATGGCTAAGGAATTAGGGCATACAATAAAACAAATCCGTCCCGGACTTGTGCCTCTGGTGGTTGAACAGACCGAACTGGCAAAAAGTATGATGGGTTCTAGCTTACATAATGTAAAGTTAACGGCATTTCAACAACGTGCCGATGAAATTGATTCGATGTTGGTACCTCTTCACGATGCGGGTAGAGGCATTAAAGGTAAGAAGCCGGAATTACCGGTAATTGAGAGCCGTACCGGGGATGCGATGATTACCCATTTTGGTTTGAGTGGTCCGATTGTTCTTGAGATGAGCCTGGCAATAATCGATGGGCTGGAAAATGGTCCGGTGAGCGTCAGTATCGATTTGAAACAGGAAGTCAGTAAAACGGAATTAATATCCCGCTTACAGCAAGAGTTCAATCTTCACAGTAAACAACTCTATCACACAATTATGCAATCTTTTCTGTCACACAAAATGATTGAGCCTTTTGTCGTTTTGTCAGGCGTGCCGCGTGACAAAACTGGGAATCAAATTACCGCAAAAGAAAAGGACCGGATTGCCGGATTGTTAAAATCACTGCGATTTAATATCAAAGGTCCATACTCCATGTCAACGGCGATGGTGACTGCCGGGGGTCTCTCGTTGGATGAAATTGATCCTGAAACGATGGGTTCAAAAATAGTCAAAGGATTATACTTCTGTGGTGAGGTGTTGGATATCGATGCCAGCACCGGGGGTTATAATTTACAAGCGGCATTTTCCACCGGGTGGGTGGCCGGGGAAGAAGCGGCAAAATATACAAATAGCATATTATCCAATCAGGATTAATATGAACAACCGGTTACCGTCAGTTTTATCATCTACCGGCATAAAATTATAATATGTTTATTGACAAGTTACTGCATTAAAATTAATATGAGAATACCAGGAAATGGTGGTTATTCGTCAATAATTAATTGACAAATTGACTGGTTCTTTAGAATATCTCTTCGTCGTAATATCATCATCTAAATTTGTAGCAAGGAGAAATTGGCATGACAGTGGCTGTTTACGCTGGAATGTTTGACCCCGTCACTAATGGACATGTGGATATTGCGACCAGGGTAGCCAGACTTTTTGACAAGCTCATCATCAGTATTTTAGAAGATCCTACAGGGGAACGCTTTCTTTTCACAACAGCAGAAAGAGTAAAGATGGTAAAAGAAGCAACCAGTAATATTCCTAATATTGAAGTCCAGTCATTTACTGGGATGTTAACGGACCATGCTAAAACGGTCGGGGCTCAAACTTTGATTCGCGGATTAAGGATGTCATCAGATTTTGAACTCGAATTTGAAAGAGCTCTCTCTTATAAAGAGTTGTGTCCTGAGTTGGAGACAGTATGCCTGATGACTTGTTTGGAATATCAATATCTCACTGCCAGAGGATTGAAAGAAGTAGTTAATCTGGGTGGAAATGTGGACAGTATGGTTCCGAAAAATGTCGCCAAAGCCTTGAAGGAAAAAGCCTTAGCTAAAAAGATAAATCTTTAAACGGTTGTTCTTTAAATTCCAGATTGATTAAAATTAAAACTGATAGGACAATTTTAGCCTGCTCTGGCATGGATAAGCAGGAGAGGTGTCTCGCCATGTCGCAGAATTTTTTCGGCGACATTACCAAAGACCCAACGGCCTAACCCGGACCGCCCGTGTGTGGACATGACTACCAGGTCAATGCCGGTTCTCTTGCATAATTCAATGATTTCGTTTGCAGCATCGGAGCCGGAAGTTACAATGTTGGTTACGTTGAGTCCCTTCGCTTTCAACTCTTGCTCCAGCAAACTCATTTCGGAAACCGCCCGTTTCTTTTCATCGTCGTTTACCTTTGTGTAATCGATGTAAGCGCTGGAACCCGAGGCATCGCTGTAAAGTCGAATCATGGTTGCCATCTGGAAGAGAGTTACCGCAACTCTTAACTTGGAAGCCAGTTCCTCTCCGGCAGGTAATGCCAGTTTACTAAGGTCAGAACCATCTAAGGGTATTAAAATATGATTTATTAAATGAAATTTTCTGTCCGTCGGTATCAGATTTTGAGGTCTGATGAGCATCACGGGTATAGATACTGTTTGGCAGACGTGGTCGGTCACGCTGCCCAGCATTTTACCGATTTTAAGCCCGGAGGTGCTAACGGCGGTCATAATGATCAAATCAATCTTATTTGTTTCGACCAGATTACAGATATTTTCGGTCGGTTCGCCGGCTTCGACGATTGTAGTTATTTTTACATCTGTGCGTACAGACTGGCTGTTTTGAATATTGCGTTGCATTATATCGGATACTCTTTCAAGATACATCAGGTGCATATGCTCCTGATTAGTGTGTTCATGGCCGTGAACATGATATAAAACTACTTCAGAACCCAGTTTGCCGGCCAATTCCTCGACGTAAGGAATGGTCAATTCAGATAATTCGGAACCGTCTAACGGCAATAATATCTTTTCAAACACTTAGTTCCTCCGGGAAAACAACTTTCAAAGTTCAAGCTAATGGCTATACAATTCAATTAACATATTATAAATCATTGACGCAGACCGATTTTTAACGGCTTAACAGCTAAGCGACGCTAGGGGATTTTATCCATTGGAGACTTTTTTCTTTTAATAACATTTGAAAACATTACCATGCTGGGTACATAGTACCAGTTATCGCCGTCCTCTAATATTGTATACATCAGCGCTATTTCCTTGACCTCTCCGCTGGATAGTAAAACAGTTACATGGTCTCCTATCCGTACCGGCCTTACAATGGCCAGCATCACTCCGGCAACAACGTTACCAACCAGGTTTTGCGTTGCGAAAGCAATAACAACACCTGTCACAGTACCGATGCCTATTGCCAGTCCGGGATTTGAAGATAAGGAAGATACAATACCAATGGCGAGGATAATATAAACTACCCCGCGCAAAATTGCCCTGACGTTGTGCCCTACAGGTTCAATTCCCCGATTCTTGAAGGCCTGGATTATTGCTTTGCCGATAAATTCCACCAGAACAAGGGCAAAAATAGTTAATTCCAGATTAATGATGGTCTTTTCATGTTTGGCGACAAAATTTAAACTGGGAATCTTTGCAATCTCGGCGGTAGTTAAAATAACACATACAAAAACAATAACCACCAGCAGTGAAATTAAAGCGGTTTTTGGTGTTTTATTGCCACGATTTCTCTTATCTTTGTTTTTATTTACCATGTAATTATTCGTGTACCTTTTAAATTTTGATACTTAGCTATTGTATCACCGGATTTTTCAATCTGTAATATTCACCTTTTATATCGGGACGATGCAGGCATTGAATATTTTCGCGCGACGGTTTTACCGGCGAATTCTTTTTTAGAGAGGATCGTCAATATCAGGGAAGGGATGCCAAAAACAATAAGTGATGCACAAATGGAAGCGGCCAGTGCTAAACCCCATCGGCGCCTTTTCATTGCCATTTCACCGCCGTAGACGGTAAATAATCCCAGAGAAAGTAAAATAGCCCCGCAAATGATAATCATGAAAATATCACCTGCTCCTGATTGCAATCTAGAATTGTTACCGGTCAACAATGCAAAAGGACCAAGTATACCGATGGCCGTTATCATCAACCCTACGATAATATCGATAATTCCTGCATCAATAGATTTTCTATTGTTCTCCAAATCGCACCTCATGCCATTTACGGGAGTACTATCTGCGCTACGATGTGTGATAATTAATATCTTAACGGATATTCTTACTGGTTTTTATCCAATCGTAAATAAATACAGCTTACCTGTTATTCATGCACCGGCGCCTGTATTTTACCGCCAACTTCAACAAAAAGTTTTTGATTTTTCTTGATAACTTCTTCGACTTGCCTCGAATTTACCTGTATCGAATATCTGCGGGAAACTGCTTCCGCTATCGCCAACGGAAATAAACCTTCTTTGCTTTCATAAACAATTTCTACGACTTTATCTCTAATATCCATTGTTAGCTTCCTTTGGTCTCAAATGTCCGTTTGATTCTGACTATAGTACACGTGTCACATAATGTCAATATATAGTGTTTACCACGCACTCATTAATTTTTTTGACTAATATAATAAACAGATAGTACAATGTCTTCCGACAATGGCTGATATAACACCAAATTTGAAAAAGTCTTTTGCTCTTTATTTCTTAGTTTATATTATCGCTTTGTTCTTGGCTATTACCGTGGGTTACATAAGTCGAAATCTGAATCCGATTATTATTGTTTTGGCAGCTGATATTGGCAGCACATTAGTGGTCTACGGAATGGGTCTTGTATTTCGTAACGCCAGTTTCTATGATGCCTATTGGAGTGTTGCCCCTCCGGCTATTGCTCTTTTCTGGTTGCTAAATACTTTACATAAAGGTAACTTAACGGTAAAACAGATAATTGTCCTACTGCTTGTTTTTGCATGGGGACTGCGTCTGACTTATAACTGGGCCCGGCAATGGCAAGGAATAAAACATGAAGACTGGCGTTACCATGAACTAAGAACGAAAAACCCCCGATGGTTCTGGCTGATTGAACTAGTGGGGGTTGAATTAATGCCGACGTTGATCGTGTTTCTAGCGTGCTTATCGCTCTATCCGGCGTTTTCGGCGGGGAGTAAAACATTTGGCGTTCTTGATGTCTTGGCAATAATTGTAACGGCAGGTGCGATTATTATTGAAACAACGGCTGATGCACAATTGAGGAATTTTACGAAGAAAAGCCCACAGTCCGGGAACACTATGACCCGCGGACTGTGGGCTTATTCCAGACATCCTAACTATTTCGGGGAAATAATGTTCTGGTGGGGGATATTTTTCTTTGGTTTAGCCGCTGATTTTCATTACTGGTGGACAATTATCGGACCTGTATCGGTTACACTGCTGTTTACAGTTATCAGTATCCCCTTGATGGAGAAGAGAAATCTGGAAAGAAGGCCGGATTACGCGAAGGTGAGAGAGAGCATACCGGTACTTATTCCATGGTTCCCCAAAATGAGATGATTGCTAATATCCAAACGATATTATTTATCCAATTATTGGGCGCATAATCCCTGTTTGACAACATTTAGTACTGATGCTACACTTTGTGTAAATTT
>JBKQML010000093.1:0-26911 GCA_052326545.1 Dehalococcoidales bacterium | reverse complement strand
GCAACTGAGCAATATCATCAGGTGAGTTCGGATTGGTTAAAAATATGGCGTATCCATCGTTCGCCAGGTAGTCAGAGAGAATCTGACGCTCACTGGCAGTCATCGGGGTGGTAGGGCCGGCAACGACCAGCACCGCGCAGTCAGATGGAATGCTACCCTGAACTTGAAGGTCCCACGGTACCACTTGTAGCAGGTCGGTGTTTAAAGCATAAGCCAGGTCGCCGAGGGTATCATCGGGGGTTGCTTCGCCATCCCCGGTGACGAAATACACTTTTTTCTCCTGTTGGCCGGTGACTTGAAGTATGGCATTGGTAAAGTAATCTTCCGCATAAACGTTACCGGTGTTCGGGTCGACTATTTCCGTCGGCGTGACCATCACTGTGCCTTTATCGGTTTTAAATACTACCGACTCATATAAAGTTGAGTCGGTAATATTGTATTCTCTAGCTTCTTCAGGGTTCTTATCAGGGTCGATTATCGTTATATTTAAATAATTGGTATAGTTCTTGTATTCATCCAACATGTTCAAGGCATAAGTTTCAGTCTGATATTTATCATCGGTAGGCAAAAAGAAGCAAAGAACATCAATATTCGAATTTACTTTAGACAGGACATCTTTAGTTTGATCACTAAGGGTAAACTGAGACAGCGCCGACATATCGAACTGATGATAAACGCCGACACTGATAGAATTAACAAAGATGATAATTCCGACAAAAACGATGACCATAATGCTGGTGCCGGTACCGAATTTACCGTGCTTGCTGCCTACAGCGCCTTTAACGCGGCGAAAATCGATAACGCCGGCAGCAGCCACCAGGATAAGGCCAAAACCGATAAGTATCCAGCCAATTATTTTTATTTCGGGCAATATCAAAGAAATAAGGAAGCCCACCACCATGGAGACTAATCCGAGTATCGCAAAAATAAGTGTCTGCATTTAATTCCACCTGCCGGTTTCCAATGACCTGACGGCTAAATAAAGGAATAACACGGTAATACTCAAGAGAAAGACCACGCTTCGGGTATCGATAATACCGATAAGGAAATTATTGAAATTGGATTTAAACGAAATATAACTGATAAGCTGCTGAAAACCTTTGGGAACGTAGGTGACCGCGAACCCTATTCCCCATAAAGCGGCAAGAATCCCGCCGGAAACCACAACGGAAATAATCTGGTTATTCGTTAACGAGGAGATAAAAATGCCGATGGCGAGGGCAGCACTACCGAGAAGAAAAAGCCCCAGATAACTTGACCAGATAGGCCCGGTGTCCGGAGCGCCGCCTAAGATGAGAAGTAGAGCCGTATAATATAATGTTAAGAACAGTAATACGAGCATTAATCCGACGCCGGCCGCGAATTTACCTAAAACTACCTCTGTATCGCTGACAGGAGATGTTAATAATAATTCCCATGTCCCCATCTTTTTTTCTTCTGATAGCGAACGCATGGTGATAACCGCAGCAAAGGCTAAAATGCAGGGCACGGCAACATTCAGAAAACCCTGAATTGTTGTATTATTATAATCGATTTGTCTTAAATATGAACCGAAATACCAGCCGGTAATCACGAGAAAAACACTGATGATAATATAGGCAATCGGTGAATTTAAATATCCCCGCAATTCCTTTCCGGCAATGATGCTGATTTTTCTCATTGCTCGGTCTCCTCTTTGGTCGTAAGTTGCAGGAAGATATCTTCCAGACTCATTTCTACCGATTCGATAGAAAGCAGCGTCCAACCGCTCTTGACAATTGTCTCGGTGATCTGGCCTCTGGGGTCGATATTAATCGGGCTTTCCACAATCAGGTAATTGCCTTCTTTGGAAACTTTTCTCACTCCATCAATTCTTTGCACGCGTCTGATGATCTGGTCAGTGGGGCCTTTTACCTCCAAACGCAAACGTCTGGAGCCTTTAGTGATAGCAGACAGATTTTCCATACGGTCTTCAGCAACAATTTTACCTTTATGGATAATAATTACCCGGGTGCAGGTCATAGTGACTTCGGGCAAGATATGAGTGGACAGTAAGATTGTATGTTCTTTTCCCAGCTCTTTAATCAAATTCCGGGTTTGAGAAACTTGAATCGGATCGATACCGACAGTAGGCTCATCCAGAATCAAAACTTCAGGTTCGTGGACGATCGCCTGGGCTAATCCCACTCTTTGCCTGTAACCCCGGGAGAGTTTACCGATAATCGTATCGACATATTCTTCAAGGCTGCAAAGAGTAACCACTTCATTAATCCTTTTACGGGCGCGATCTCTTTCTACGCCACGCAGACGCGCAAAGAAATCAAGATAATCACGTACTGTCATGTCCGTGTAAAGAGGTACCGATTCAGGCATGTAACCGATGTGTTTTCGTCCTTCCAGAGAATTAGTAACCATATTACAATCGGCAATCCAGGTATCGCCTTTGGTGGGCATCATGAATCCGGTAAGAATGCGCATGGTGGTACTCTTACCGGCGGCGTTCGGTCCCAGAAGCCCGACAATCTCACCTTTACCGATATCAAAGCTGATATTATCTACAGCTAACCGTTTACCATAATATTTAGTTAAATGACGGACTTTAATCAAGGCTCTTCTCTCACCGGATTATTTTATTCTAATTTATTTTAAAACTATTGCCCTAACAGGTTATCCGAAGTAGTCGTAGTAGTTAGTGTAATACCGCGGGAAGCTGCCAACTTTTGTATTTCATATTGTAAGAAAGCCGCAGTTTCAGAGTCATAACCGCCGCTGACACCTTTTCCCAGTAGTTTTATTTTCTGAATATTCGATTCATTGGTAAGCCAGTCCTGTAACAGGTTTTGTTGCAGGTAGCTAACGTACTGAGGATCGATTTCTCTCCCTGTTGATTTCTCAGTAACCATTAACAGGTAATACGGCTCATCATCCGACCCTGAAGAGGAGGAAGCAGCCGATTGAGCCGCGGAACTGGTTTGCACCGGAGCGCTAACCTGTCCGATTGGTAAATTTTCAGCCGTAGATTCCAGATTAGAATCCAATGCGCTAAGAGGAATCCAGCCCATATCCCCACCATTAGAGGCAGTATCGGAGTCTGTAGATTGTTCTTGGGCGATTGTCTGAAAATCTTCGCCGTTATTTATTCTAGTTTGAATATCCTGAGCTGTGGTGAGGTCACCCACCACAATATCATAGAGGTGAATCTGATCTGTCGTGGTAGGCATTCGAGCCTGGAGATATTGCGTTAATTGATCTTCGATTAAGGTGATTTTCTCCAAATCCCGGAATTGGCTTGCCGACAGCTGAGATTGATTCAATTGCTGTCGGTACCATTCGTTATATTCAGCATCGGTCAAAGTCTGTACGGGTGTAGTGGTTGTTGTAGTTGTGGTAGTCGTACCGGCGGGTGTCGCGGTGGTAATAGCGGCCGGTGTGGTCGTGGTAGTAGTGGTTGTTGTAGTGGAACTGGTGGTGCCGTAATAATATAAATTAGCTTCATCTCTCAATCCCTGGTTGATCTCTGCTTCTGTTATCTTAATATTATAAGGTGGTTGGGAAGCGACTTGTTCAACGATACAATTATCGATAATACTCTGGATCATACTCATTGTATCAGTTGGGTCGGAGCTATTCATAAGACAAAGATTCAGTAAATACTCGATTGAGATTTTCTGATCATTAACCTGGATGACGGTAGCTTTAAGTGGAACCTGGTAAATCCAATACCATCCCCCGGCAGATACAATAACAATAAATGCCAAAATTGCTGAAGCGGTAATGATAGCGTTAGTTCTTCTTCTCCGTTTTTTTGCTTCTTTGGTTTCCGGTAATTTTTTATTACTCTCGTTATCTGTTACCGGAATTTTTGGCAGATTTTTTACCCGCTTACTTCGTTTAGGCATGATTTCTTTTTAGAGCCTCTCTATTTCTACGATATACTTTCTATGATACACTAAAACGGAAAATATCACACAAAATACAGGCGAACAGCGAATATTGTGAGAAATTTAAATAATAAACGCAGTTCGCCTTTATTCGATTATTGATGAACTGAAGGATTAGTAGCGCTTTCAGAAGCTTTTACCAGGTGACACGAAACCCAGTGCTCCTCACCAACAAGTTTCAACACAGGTTCTTTTTCTCTGCAAATATCGATAGCCATTTGACACCGCGGGTTGAAACGGCAGCCCTTGGGGGGATTGATCGGACTAGGCACATCACCCTTTAAGATAATACGTTTACGTGTGCGATCAACCTTGGGGTCAGGAATAGGTACTGCCGATAGCAGTGCGATGGTATAAGGATGAAGCGGATTAGCATAAAGTTCATCACTATCTGTAATTTCTACAACTTTCCCCAAATACATTACCGCGACCCGGTCACTGATGTTACGTACGACAGAAAGGTCGTGGGCAATGAAGAGGTAGGTCAGTCCCATTTCTTCTCGAAGTTTTTCAAGTAGAATGATAATTTGTGCCTGGATGGAGACATCCAAGGCGGATACCGGTTCATCGCAGACGATAAACTTTGGTCGAACTGCCAGGGCGCGTGCAATGCCGATACGTTGACGCTGCCCGCCGCTAAACTCATGCGGATACCGACCGGCCATCGCAGGTTCCAGTTCTACCATACGGAAAAGTTCTTCCACCTGTTCACGATATTCTTTGCCCTGGGCTAAATGATGCACTTTGATAGGTTCACCAATGATATCACCGGCCGTCATACGTGGGTCCAAAGATGCATAAGGATCCTGAAATATTAATTGCATGTTGCGGCGCATCCTTCGCATCTGTTCTTTCTTCAGATGGCTGAGGTTTACGCCTTCGAAATAAACGTTACCTTTTATCCCGTCATATAGCTGGAGAATGCAGCGTCCTGTAGTTGTTTTACCACAGCCGCTTTCACCCACTAAACCAAGAGTTTCTCCTTTCTTGATATAGAAGGACACGCCATCTACCGCTTTGACATCAGCGATTCTTCTCTGAAAAACGCCGGCGGTCACCGGGAAGTACATATACAGGTTTTCAACTTCAATCAGATGAGTATTATCTTTCATTATACGAAAACCCTCACTTGTTTTACTGTTTCTTTAATTTGCTGAGCTCAGCAAAGCAGGCACGATAATGATTTTCTCCGACCTTTTCCATTGGTGGGTATTCTGTACGGCATCTGGGCATTGCCCATTCACAGCGTGGTTGGAAGTGGCAACCAACAGGTAAGTGTGCCAGGTTTGGCGGCAAACCTTTAATCATCCGGAGTGATTTCTTTTTGCTAACGTCCAAACGCGGAACTGATGATAATAACCCGATGGTATATGGATGGCAGGGATTCTCATATAGATCTTCAGTAGGAGCTGTCTCCACAATTTTACCGGCATACATTACATTTACCCGGTCAACGTAACGGGCGACAATGCCCAGATTATGCGTAATAGTGATAACGGATGTACCGAACCGCTCTCTCAAACCATCGATGATTTCCAATAACTGTGCCTGTACAGTAACATCCAACGAAGTGGTCGGTTCATCACAAATAAGAAGCGCCGGATTACAGCTCAATGCCATTGCAATCATTATTCTCTGCTGCATACCGCCGCTAAACTGAAACGGGTAGTCATTGGCTCTTCTTTCAGCATCGGGAATACCGACAAGTTTTAGTAACCTGACAGTTTCTTGAAATGATTCATTTTTATCCATACCACGATGCAGTTCCAGACTTTCCGATATCTGGCGCTTTACCGTAAGCACCGGATTTAAAGATGTTGTTGGTTCCTGGAAAACCATGGCGATACTATTTCCACGAATATGCCGCATCTCTGTTTCTGTCGCCAGCATCAAGTCTTTCCCTTGAAAAATGATTTCTCCCCCGACGATGATGCCGGGTGGATAAGGAATAAGACGCATGATTGAGAGGGCACTAACACTTTTACCGCAAGCGCTCTCACCAACCAATGCCACGCTTTCGCCTTTGTTGACGTAGTAACTCAGGTCATCATTTGCTCTGAGTTCACCTTCTTGGATGTAGAAATAGGTCCGCAGGTTCTTGATTTCCAGAACTTTTTCGTTTTTTACTGCCGTCGTCATCTCTTAGAGCAAACTCAGGGTTTCCTTCGTCAGCATTGTTCGGGTCTTTGAGGAACGATTACACTGATTTTAGTGGCAGCCTGAGCTTTTCCTCCTTTATTGTAATGCCTTTTTAATCAATTACAATACCTACCATTAGCGAGTCATTGTAACATCAACGCTGTTCATTGTCAAGCATTATGCCGTGCGTGATAGTTACAATCCTGGTTGATGACAGCAAAATCTACCAAATTACCGATAATATCTTATAATAAACAGTTATGGTTGGCTGATAATATCTTCCCAGTTCTTGAAAAGGGGATTACCGATTTTATATGCAGGCACGACATATTTCGGTTTATCATTGTCCATAATAAAATTATAGTATAACTGCCATGCAGCGGCTAATATCTGCGCTTTATTTATACTTCTAAAATTATGGACGACCCTATTTCTTTTTTTCAGTAAGGCGTTAAACCCTTTGATACTGGTAAAATCAGCTATTTTAATAATAAAATTATTCGCGTTTTCGGATTCCAGGGCTTTTAATTCCAGTTTAGTATTACTCAAAGCAGTTGACAGCATGATAGTGACAGGATGATGTGAATTTATTTGAGTCTTAAAGTAGGTTGACTTGATTAAATTGGTTACTTCGGCTGCTGTCACGGTTTCAATCAATTTCGAGACTAATAAAAATTTACTATTCATGTCAAAGATATCAAGGAAATAAAGTCGGCGTTGGTCTGAAATTACAGGAGTGATAGATAGAAACCACGTGTCGCCCGAAACAGGTTTAAGAGTCTGAGTTTGCAGGGCGGCTTGTTTGGAAAAACGCATAATCCAATTATAAATACTGGATTGGGCATAGTATGCGCCATGTCGCTGATTAATTTCATTTTGTATTGCTGCGAGGGACATTCCATTATAATAGCAATTCAGTGTTAATGAAATTATCCAGACAGGAGTCTTCATTTTGGGTAAAGCATCGTTATCGGCAAATTTACGGCAGCAGTCTTTACAAAAATAACGCTGCATTCCCTGAAAAGTACCGTATTTGACGATATTTGCAGAACTGCAGTACTTACAATTAACAGATTGTTTATGGATAATACTCGCCAACACCTTTCTCCAGGCATATCATAGACGGGTTATTTCATTCTATCATTTTCTATTATTATATTTGAATTTGACGTATGATAAAAATGTTTGTTAGAATGCAGTCAACATCAAGCTAAAAGGAATAAATTAAGAAGTAGCATTTATGGCTATTGTTGAATATAAAAAAGAAGGTAAAATTGGCCTTAGCTGCTGAGATTTTATTAACCGGCAACCGGATAAATGCTCAAGACGCATTACGGGTTGGGTTAATCAGTCATGTGATACCTAAAGAAAAATTATTAGACACCACAAAGCAAATTGCAAATACGATTATCACCATGATTCTCCGGGGGTGAAAGCGGTAAAAGAATCTATGGTTCGCGGTTATGATATGACATTGAATGAAGGTCTGGCACTATAAAAAGCATTGTCCGCTCATCTCAGAACCATGAAAGACTTTATGGAAGGGGCAAATGCTTTCTCCGAAAAGCGGCCGCTCAAATATAAAGGGAAATAGCCAATCATCTTTATCAGCGAAAAAATTTTCATTTGTGTTAACGTAAATACGGAGGTTTGTTGTGTCTGAAAATTCCAGTGTTACGTTCAGCTCGGTCTTCCTCGATAAAAACCCACCCATCGATGAGCGTATCGATGAGATGCTTCAGTGGTGTAAAAAAATTCATGGATTTAGTTCCAGTCAGGGACCGGAAGACAATCTGAGCTTCAGAACTAAAATGGGTTTTATTATTACGGGTAGCGGTTTGACACTGGATAACATGACAAGAGATACAACTGTCGAAGTTAGAGGGGTAGTGTTTGGGCTTAACCGGCCATCAATTTATGCGAGAGGTCAGGTAGCACCCTCAGAGGATGCACTATTACATTCCGGGGTTTATGAAGCTTATCCGGGAATTAACGCTATTTTCTTTCTAATCTCGAAAAACGCTTTGGAAGCGGCCGGGGAAATAGGTATTCCTTCGATAGATACGGCGCAAGCTAAGGGCTCTCAAGAACAGGTACAAGAAGTGGTGAATCTGGTAAAAATCAATAAATGTATCGCGCCTTTGATACTCAAGAACAGTGGTGTGCTAATTCCAGGTAAGACAATGGATGAAGCCGGGAAACTGACGGAGGAAATGCAGAAAAAAGCAACCAACGGTGTGAAGGCTAAGTCCGGTAAGAAATACTGACATTAAAATGATACCGATTCTGTTAAAATAATGATATCAAGACGTAAGCGAGGGAGGACATTTTATGAATCCTAACGGACCATATCCGGGCAGACAATTATTCATTGGTATGACGATGAGCGGTAACCCGGCGGTTGTTTATTTAGTGACCGGGCGCAGTCTGGCAAGCAGAGAAAGAAAGGCAGCACCCCTCGATAATGGTGTCATTATCGGGCCTATCGGAAATCAGCCGTATGACCCATTACGGCATTATACCGGTATAAAGTACGACAATTCCTCAGGCATTATTGCTGTTAGTAATGGAATCCAAACCGAGGCCATTTTTGAGACATATAAACTCCTTTATAATACGAATTCCATCCCGACAAAAGATTTCATGGCAAAACTACTGGAAGGCGCACAGGCAGAGCCGGACAGCCTCCATACCCCTCGAATTGCGGGTGTGATTACGAATTCTACGGATAATAAGCCGTTTTTTATTGTGGGAATTAAAAGACATGATTTACCGGCGAGAGTTTTTCAGATAGAACCGACATTAGGAACGCTCACCGGTATTTCAACTTACAGAGGTAGTCTGGAGAATCCGGAACCGAATGAAGCGAACACCGTGATAAAAATTGATTTTAACGGGAAGACAGCCATTGAACTGGCGGAGCATCTGTTTGAAATATCGAAGGCGGCTTATAACGGCGATGATATCAGGGTCTGCGCCGTGGGCGGTATCCGTTCTGAAGACAAACATACCTGGCAAGTGGCCATGCGAAACAGATAAAAATAACAACGGATATTGTTAATATAAACGCAATAAGATAGAATTACCTTGAAATCCCTAATACCGTGGGGAGAAGTGAAATGAGAGGATCGTGGCGTGTCGGGCGTATTGCCGGAATTGAAGTAGGGATTCATTACACATGGCTCCTGGCATTATTTATTTTTACATGGTTATTGGGACAAGGGTTTAGTACCACCTATCCCGGCTGGTATACATATTATTATTGGATTGCAGGCTTTCTGGCGACTTTCACGCTCTTTATTTCGGTATTGATACACGAATTGGCACATTCGCTGGTCGCCAGGTCGCGCGGTTTAGCTGTTTCCAGTATCACGCTCTTTATCCTCGGTGGTGTCAGTAATCTGGCTGAAGAGCCAGAAAACCCGGGCGTGGAATTCGTAATGGCAATTGTCGGCCCGCTCACCAGTATCGCTTTAGGTGTTATTTTCTGGATAATCTGGTACTTCATCACGAAAACATGGGTTCTGCCGGTATTCAGTGTTAATATACCCGCAAGTAAACAGACATTAGGTTTAGCGATCACCGGTTTTCTGGCTTACACAAATATCGCTTTAGCGATATTCAATCTTTTACCCGGTTTTCCCCTTGACGGAGGACGGGTTTTCCGTTCGATAATCTGGCGCGCTACCGGCAACCTGTACAGGGCGACAAATATCGCCTCAATAGTAGGACGGGTTTTTGGTTGGGGATTTATCGCACTAGGTGTGGTACTGGCGATATTTACTCAATTTGGATTCCTGAATGGCCTCTGGTTTGTTTTCGTTGGTTGGTTTTTGAATAGTGCAGCGGATAACAGCCGTTCTGAAGCTACATTGAGAGAGCATCTAACCGGGATTCTGGTTGAGAAGGTTATGGAAAAGGATATCGAATCGGTCCGACCTGATACCACTATCGATTACCTGGTGCAAACGATTTTTATTCAAAAACGCAAACGGGCGGTACCGGTCATTGACGGTGATAACCTGGTGGGAATGGTAACGATCAGCGATATTAAAGGACTAACGCAGGAAAAGTGGTCGATGACACCCGTATTGCAGGTGATGCATCGAGAACCAATCCATGCGTTAAGACCGGAAGACGATTTGAATGTAGCGATGAAGTTGATCGCACAATATGACCTTAATCAGATACCCGTGCTCAGTCAAGGAAAACTGGTAGGTATATTGACGCGCGCTGATGTTATCAATTATTTACAATTAAGTCAGGAACTCAATATTAGGGGCAGACGTAAAAATAATTCGGCCGGTCCTGCGGCTAAACCATAAAATCAATCAGAGAATAATGTAAACACATGATAAGATAATTATTGAAAAAAATTACAGAAATGTAACACTTGACACGATTATTAATAATTTGTTAGAATCTTGAATTAGTGTAGAGATTAGCTCTTCGAGTTGTCATACCTAAAGCCTATGGTCATGATATGGCAACCGGTGTCCCGATGTAATCGGGACCAAGGGTTCAAGTGAAAACGCTTGCGCCTCCCGTGTTTGGAAAGGAGAGATGGCTCATAAAGCTTTGCTGTTGGGCGCTTCCTTTCGAAGCGCTTTTTTTATTGTTAAAAAATAAACAAATTTAAGGGGTAAAAGGAGTCCAACGATGAAAAACCTACTAAAAAAAGCGTTATTGTTAGCAAGTATGACGCTGATTATCGTAATGGTTGTCTCCGGATTAGCCGGCTGCAGTAAAACCACTACGGTCACGGTTACACCGACGACAACAAATACGGCGAATGCGGTCGCACTTACAATCGTTAACGGCACGCAGACCAAAACTATGACCATGTCTGATATTCAGGCCTTGACTCCGGTCACGGGTTCGACGGGCTTGATTACCAGCAGTGGGACGATCGATGGTCCGTGGAATTTAACCGGAGCCTCATTAAGCGATATCCTGAAAACTGTCGGAGGTATCACGCCTGATGACGCAGTCAAAATATCTGCCAAAGACGGTTATTCCATGACTTTATCTTATAACCAGGTAATGAACGGTACCGAATTCCCCATCTACGACGCTACCACCGGTAAAGAAGCCGCCCCGGTAGGAAACATCGTTGTCTTCATTGCATACGAACAGGACGGCCAAGCAATCGGTGATGATGTCGGTCCGTTAAGAATGTGCATTATGGCGCCGGGACAGATCACTGACGGCCAGTGGTGGATAAAATGGGTGCAGACAATTACCGTAGTTCCACTGCAGCAAGCGTGGACACTTAATGATGTCGGTTCGATAACCGAAAACATTGCTAAATCCGACTTCGAGGCAGGTACTGCCCCGAATTGCCATGGTGTCAGCTGGACAGACGCGCAGGGGCATGTTTGGTCAGGTGAAGCGCTCTGGCTGCTGGCTGCCTACGTTACACCAACCGACCCATCTAATCCTATGGGGCAACTGAACACAGCTCTCTGGAACCAGGGTTTCCAGGTAGAGGTAATTTCCTCCAACGGAACAATGGTGACGTATAATTCGGCCGATATTAATAATAACAATAACATCATTGTGGCGAATCAGGAAGACGGTGCACCGCTCAGCGGTACGCTGTGGCCGCTGGCGTTGGCGGGGAGCGGTGTCGATGCCCAACATCAAATCGATGGAATCACCACTATCAAGGTGATTTTACCTACCACGACTACAACCACAACGCCGTGAACCGGTTAGGTTGTATTAAATAATATGTATCCAAAAAAGGGTGACCTGAGTATATGAAAAATAAAATGGAGGAAAAATGAAGAAAAAGGTTACTTGGTTAGGTTTAAGTTTATTGTTGGTGATTGCGATGCTGTTAGCATCCTGTAATTCTGCAACTTCGACCACGACAACAACTACCACTGCGACAACAAGTGCTGTTGCTACAACAGACAACGGCGCGACCGTATTGACCGTGACGGAAGGAAGTCAGGTCAATACGTATACGATGGCCGCTTTACAGGCGTTACCGTTGGTATCCGGAAATGGCGGGTACATGGGCAAAGGCGGATCGATTACCGGTCCATTCCCTTATCAGGGTGTCGCTTTATCAACCCTGCTCAACGCCGTAGGGGGTATTACCGAGGGTGAGATTGTAACTTTAACATCTTCAGATAATTACACCCAGCAATTGACATACGACGAGATTACCAGCGGCAGTATGTTAAATTACTACGATACTACCGGCAATCCGATTACGCCGTCACCACTGCCGACACTTACGATAATTTATTCGGAGAATGGTGCTGCTCTGGACAGTTCGCACGGGCCAACCGAGTTAGGAGCGTTATCTGCACAGAATATTCTGACCGACGGTTCGCTGTGGGCTAAAATGGTGGTTTCAATTACAGTTATATCTGCCGCAACTGCAACTACGACGACAATGAACAATACGACTACAACCACCACCACCGCTACCTCAACTACAACGACAGTGGCTGTTGCCACTACCACAAGCGCCCCCCCGGTAGTAGTTTCAACGACTCCGGTGGCGACCATACCGGTTATCCTGACCGTTGTCAACGGCAGCCAGAAAACCACTTTTTCACTGGCACAATTGCAGCAATTACAGGTGATGTTCGCACAATCAGGCAGCATCGGTAAAACAAACACTATTTCCGGTCCTGATTCGTATGTGGGCGTGCAAATGTCTACATTACTCGCTGCCGTCGGCGGATTTACATCCAGCAATACTGTAACTTTCACCGGGTCCGATGGGTATTCAAAAACGTTCTCATACGCAGCGGTTGAAAACGGTACGGGGATTACCGTGGAAGATAATAATGGTAATGTGATAGCTTCACCGTTTGCACCGGTCATGTTTTTGGCTTATTCAAAAAACGGTGCGGCACTGGATAGTTCTACCGGGCCGTTAGAATTATGTTTTGCATCCAGCATTCCCTTAAATCAATATACAACGAGTTCAAACTGGGTGAAACTGATCGTAACTATTACAATCAATTAGCATAAAAAACAATTTAAAGGAAACAGATGAGACAAATCCGCCGGAGCATAATCGCGCTACTGCTGACAGCGGCAATAATCTTCAGCGGCTGCAGTGGGAACGGGGCAAAAAAATCAACGCTGGTGGTGCTCGAGGCGGATAGTCTCATGGTTCCTTTCGCACAAATTCAAACGGCATTCGAACAGGCCAATCCGGACATCAATGTTGAGCTGCAGTCTTACGGCAGCATTCAGGCGATCCGTCAGGTGACCGAACTCGGACAGCAAGCTGACCTCGTGGCAGTGGCAGACGCGACTCTAGTCCCGATGATGATGTATCAGACAAAGATGGCCGACGGTAATCCCTATGCCGATTGGGATATCGAATCCAACACCAATCAATTGGTCCTGGCCTATACCCCGACCAGTAAATACGCTGATGAGATTAATGCCGATAACTGGTATCAGATAATATCCCGGCCGGACGTGGCATTCGGTCTAACCGACCCGCGGATTGACGCTGTGGGATACCGCACGCTGATGACGCTGGGGCTGGCCGCAGCATATTACAATGACACCACACTGGTTCAGGACGCAGTGGGCAGCCATTTCTCCATGCCGATTACCGCCGATACCATAAACGGCATCACTACTGTTTCCGTGCCGGAGCTGCTGGAACCGACGGACAGCCATCTGGTGCTGCGTAATGTGGATACTGAACTGCTGGCATTGCTGCAATCCGGCAATATCGATTATACGCTGGATTACAAGAGCGTGGTGATTCAAGAAGGTCTGAATTACCTGGAGTTGCCGCCGGAAATAAACCTTGGTGATGTCAGCGATACGGCAGCCTATCAAAAGGTCACAGTAAATATGAATTACCAGCGTTTCGCGACGGTAAGTCCGAATTTTGCAGGCACACCGATTATTTACGGGATGACCATCCCGAACAATGCCCAAAATACTGCGGCAGCGATTAAGTTTATCCAATTTGTCCTCGGTCCTGAAGGCCAAAAAATCTTTCAAAATTGTAACCAACCTGAATTGATACCTCCAATATGCGATAATGTTAGTGCATTACCTGATGCCCTGAAACCATTGTTCCCGTAGGAGAAAAGGTTGGAAGATATCCTAAAATTCATTCGTTCCGTACGAAGCTATTTAGGTCGGCACCGTTTAGTGGTGGCGTTTGGTATCCTCAGCCTGTTAATTGTATTATTTGTCCTGATACCGCTGGTTAAAATCGTATTTCTGTCCAACAAAGAAGCCTTATGGCAAGCTCTTCAGGACACAACAGTTTTAAAATCTATTTTGCTAACCCTTTATGCGGCGTTGATTACCGTAATTATCGGATTTATTCTGGGAGTGCCGCTCGCTTATATCCTGGCCAGACATAATTTCCCCTTAAAGGGCGTAGTGGAAGGTCTGATCGACCTGCCGATTGTGGTACCCCACACGGCAGCCGGCATTGCACTGCTGTTTGTATTCGGGCGAGATTTTTTACTGGGAAAGTGGTTTAACTCCATCGGTGTTCAATTCGTGGACTCTTTAGCCGGCATTATTATTGCCATGCTTTTTGTGAGCGTTCCTTTCCTGATTAACTCGGCCAAAGACGGTTTCAGAAAAGTCGATGTACGACTGGAGAATGTCGCCCGTACGCTGGGGGCTTCGCCATGGCAGGTCTTCCGGCGGGTGACATTCCCTCTGGCACGGCGCAGTATCGCATCCGGCACCTTGATGATGTGGGCACGGGGTATCAGCGAATTCGGGGCGGTAATCATACTTACTTATTACCCGATGGTAACTTCAATTTTAATCTACCAACGGTTTGAAAGTTACGGGTTAACTCAGGCCATCCCGGTAGCCGCAATATTAGTGGTTGTTTGTGCACTTATTTTTATCGGTTTCAGATTCTTTTTACAGCGGGATAAAAAACGTGATTGAGTTAAAGAATGTTCACGTGAAGGTGGCAGATTTTAATCTGGAGCAGATAAATCTTTCTGTTTCCAAAGGGACCTATATGGTCATTCTGGGCCCCACCGGAGCGGGCAAGACGGTGCTACTGGAATCGATTGCCGGACTGCATGCAATTCATGAGGGTACAGTTCTGCTGGATGGAAGAGATGTTACCAACAATGTCCCTGAGGAACGGGGGGTGAGTATCGTCTACCAGGATTATACGCTTTTCCCACATCTTTCGGTAAGAGAAAACATTATTTTCGGTTTGAAAGTGAAACACGTGCTGCGGCCTAAGATCGCCGCAGAACTGGCATGGATCTGCGGCATATTTGATGTTGAATCGCTGTTAAAAAGGCAACCGGCAACACTGAGCGGCGGGGAGCGTCAGCGGGTGGCGTTAGCACGGGCATTAATCACTAAACCGGAGATATTACTGCTCGATGAACCTTTAAGCGCGCTCGATGCTGAAAGCCGTGAGGAGATGCATGCTCAATTAAAAGACACACACCGGAAATTAAATATCACCACATTACATGTTACCCATGATTTTGAAGAAGCAATGTCTCTTGCCGATAATATCGTGGTGATTAATCAGGGAAAGATAGTACAGATAGGTAAACCTTCAGAGATTTTTTATCATCCTTCTTCTAATTTTGTCGCTAAGTTCACGATGGCACGAAATATTTTTGAAGGAAAAATTACCGGACAGGTCAAACAGGAAAAGGTCTTTCAGACGAATGGTATGGAGATTTTTTCTACAACAGATAAGGTTTCCGCTCAATATGCAGTGATACGTGCCGAAATGGTACAGATGACACTGGAGCAACCGGTTTCAATACCGAACATATTTCACGGCACGGTAAAGTCAATTGTCGATAAAGGCGCGAATATTTTAATTACGCTGGATTGTCCACCGTTATTCGAGTGCTTACAGCCACGACAACAATTTGAAAAAATGTCTCTTAACCCAGGACAACAGGTCTACATCAGTTTTCTGTCATCATCAGTACATCTGATATAGCAAAGTTTTATTCTCTTATTATTCTGCATCATTTTGACCTGCGTTTTACGTTTGACAACCTGAGCTGTGAAAGGTAAACTGAAATTACTTATGGCAGATTTACAGAACATCGGTCAGCAGCTAGCGGAAATCCTTAGAAAACAAGATGCGGATTATCTTGAAGCCCACCTTGAGGAAGGTCAATTCAGCAATATTTCTTACCGCGGAAAAAAGCTTGAATCCATCAGTAAAACCACTTCGGTCGGGGGCAATGTCCGCGCGCTGGTGAAAGGCGGTTGGGGCTTTGTCAGCTTCAACGAACTGACCGGTCTAGAGGATAAAGTGGCAATGGCGGTAAAACATGCACGTTTTATCGGTAAAGAAAACAGTCAGTTTTTTGAATCCAAACCCATTATTGAAAATGTTGTTGCCAAAATAAAGGAGAATCCGGCTCTCATCCCGCTGTCCGAAAAGAAACAATTACTGGATGAATATAATGACGCCATCTGGAGTACTTCCGGGATCCAAACCTCAAATCTGGGTTACGGCGACGCCAATAAAAAAACAGTCTTTCTGAATTCTGTCGGCAGTTTTATCACGCAGCAAAGGGCGGACGTTTCCATCCGGGCAGTGGCAATCGCTTCCAGAGACGGGGAAGTTCAGCAGGCAGGTTTGAGCGAAGGCTGCCGTGACGATTTCCGGCCAATCCGGAGACTCCACAAAGACATTAAACGACTAGCGCAGCGCGCGGTTGATATGCTGACAGTGCCGACTCTAAAAGGCGGCGAATACACCGTTGTTCTGGACCCGATACTGGCCGGAGTATTTGTGCACGAAGCCTTCGGGCATTTATCCGAATCTGATTTTGTCTATGAAAACGCGCAATTAAAGGAACTGATGACCCTTGGTAAAGTATTCGGCGGTCCACAGCTGAATATCATCGATTCGGCTTCCAAACCGGGACTGCGCGGCAGCTTTAAGTATGACGACGAAGGCACCCGTTCCACGAAAACATATCTAATCCGGGAAGGCAAACTCACCGGCAGGCTGCATTCCCGCGAAACCGCTGCGAAAATGAACGAAAAACCCACCGGCAATGCGCGGGCGATAAATTACCGCCACCCGCCGATTGTACGGATGACCAATACTTACATCGAACCCGGGGGATGTTCTTTCGAAGATATGATTGCTGATATCAAAGATGGTGTCTACGCAAAAAACTGGTACGGCGGTCAGACGAGCATGGAAATGTTCACTTTTTCTTCCGGCGAAACCTACCGCATCCGCAACGGCAAAATTGCAGAAATGGTCAGGCCAGTGATGCTGAGCGGAAATGTTTTTATTACCCTGATGAATATCGATGCCATCGACGACGACCTGGAAATGCACCAGGGCGGCGGCTGCGGCAAGGGCGGACAATCGCCGCTGCCGGTGAGCGACGGCAGTCCCCATATCAGAATTCGAAAATGCCTGGTGGGAGGTAAGTAATTTGGAAGAAATTCTTGCTCTCGCCAAAAAAGTTGCGGAAGAAGCCGAAGTCTACATGGTCTCCAGTGAAGAAACACCGATTCATTTTGAATCTAACCGGTTGAAAAATATTCAATACAAACAGAGCCAGAGCGTAGCGCTGCGTGTGATTAAAAACGGTAAAATCGGTTATGCCACCTCTACCAGTATAGAAAATGCACAGCGGTTGGTAGACGATGCCGCGGCTACTGCCGAGTTCGGCATGAAAGCGGAATTCCAGTTTCCGGCAACCAAAGCTTTCCCCGAAGTTACAGTCTTTGATGCAGCCGTTGAAAAAGTCAGTCTGGAAAAAATGACGCAGCTCGGGGAAGAATTAATCGGAAAGATTACCGGGTATTTGCCGGAGGTGATTTGTGAAGGCGGTGTAACCAAAGCCTTATATCATTTAGTTATCATCAATTCACACGGCGGTAAAGCCAATTTCAAACAGAGCGTGTTTAGCCTCGGAATAGAAGGACAACGCATCCGCGGCACGGATATGCTGTTTGTCGGCGACTCTGAAAGTTCCTGTCACCCGATATTAAAAACCGATGAAATTGTGAAAACAACCATCCGGCAGCTGGAACTGGCCAAGCGTACCGCTAAAGTCACGTCCAAACCGATGAGCGTGATTTTTGCACCGGACGGTGTAATCAGCGCGCTGGTACTACCATTAATTTCAGCCTTCAACGGTAAAACGGTGCTGGAAGGAGCTTCACCCATCGGTAAAAAACTGGGAAAAAGGGTTTTTGATAAAAATCTGACGCTCAGCGATAACCCATTGATTTCGTTCAATATCGGCAGCCGCCGTTGCGATGATGAATGCGTACCCTGTCAGGTAACTCCGCTGATAACTAATGGGGTAGTCAATAACTTTTTATATGATTTACAGACTGCCGCCCGGGCGAAAAAGAAAAGCACCGGCAACGGACTAAGGCAGGGTGGTTTGCCGTCGCCTTCCCCGCATGCCTTTGTCATTACACCGGGTAAAGTCATCTTCGAAGATATGGTGAAAAGTATCGATGAAGGGATAATCGTCGAGCAACTGCTTGGTGCGGGGCAGGGGAATATGCTTGGCGGCGATTTCAACGGTAATGTATTGTTAGGTTTCAAAATAGAAAAAGGTGAAATTGTCGGCAGGGTTAAAGATACGATGATTTCGGGCAATGTTTATCAATTACTCAATGAGATCGCCGCTATCGGCAGCGATGCCAAGTGGGTAAACGGTTTTCTGAATACACCATCCATCTGCTGCGCTAATGTCTCCGTCGCCAGCCGCTAAGCCTTATCAGAGAATATTTCTCATTATTTTTCGTTAAAATATTCATCAGTACTTTCGTGATTTCATAAATTGTATTAGAATTAACTTTGAGTAGAGAATTTATATCCAGGATATGGAATTATGAAAAAACTCGTTAAGATTTCTGCCAAACCAAAACTCAAGTCACCAATTATGTTAGCCGCGTGGCCGGGTGTCGGTAATGTGGCCATGCTCGTAGCTAATTATTTACTGGACAAGTTCGATTTCAAAGACCTGGCGGAAATCGATGCGAATCAGTTTTTTGACCCCATCGGCGTATTATCCCGAGAACACATGATAGAAACCCCTCAATTTCCGCAAAGTCATTTTTATTATTGGAAAAATAAAAAAGGTGAGCACGATATAATTCTCTTCATCGGTGACGACCAGCCTGATTTTAAAATATATGATTTTGCGGGATGTGTTCTGGATTTTGCACAGTCTTATGGAGTGGAGCGAATTTATACCTGTGCCGCGGCAATGACGAATATTCACTTTACGGAACAACCCAGGGTCTGGGCTGTCGCCACGAATAAACCGCTGATCGAAGAATTAAGGAAATATGACCTGCTGCAAAAGGGCAATATCCAGATTGCGGGATTGAATGGATTACTGCTCGGTCTGGCGAAAGAGAGAGATTATGACGGTGTTTGTGTGATGACGGAGGTTCCTTCTCAAACCTCTCGTATGGAAAATCCGATGGCAGCACTGGCTATTTTAAAGATATTCATGAAATTATTGGACATTGAAGTAGATACCAAAGATTTAGCTGAAAACGCCAAAGAGGTCACCGAGCAGATTAAACAGGCAATGACCATCGCCATGGGTGAATATATCGAACATTTTACGCAACCGATCTGGGAGCAAGGTGAAGAAGATGGTGAGGAGGAGGATGAGGATGATGACGAGGGAAATATCGGCGACCAAAACTAAAAAGCGGTGGAATTAAATGATAATCAGTGATGTTATTGTAGAAATGGCAGACACCGGCAAAGCGTTGGTGAATACGCATCTGGCCGCTTTATCCGATATGGTTGCAGCCGATATCAAAAATTTCAGGCAAGTCTGGAAAACAATCGAGACGAAACGCCGTTGCGAGATAATTACGCGATTGACGGAGTTATCCACCGACAGCGTTGAATTGAATTTTGATAATATCTTTTTAAGTTGTTTGCGCGACCCGGATGCCGATGTCCGCAGTGCGGCAATCGATGGCCTTTGGGAAAACGAGGAACCAGCCCTGATTCCGCTGCTGATTGATTTATTGAATAACGACCTATCCGAAAAAGTCCAGGCAACTGCGGCACAGGCATTAGGCAGATTCGCATTGATGGCGGAAATCAACTCAATCGCACCCAAATATGCCATTCAGGTGGGACAGGCGCTATTGGATGTTTTTAACGACCGAAATAAACCGGTTGAGGTCCGACGGAGGGCGCTGGAAGCGGTCTCGCCGTTAACCACGGAGCAGGTAAAAAACGCCATCAAAACAGCTTATGAAAGCCGCGATGAAAGACTCGTTATCAGCGCTGTTTATGCGATGGGGAAAAATTGCGATACCAGATGGTTGCCTTTCATAATCAAGGAATTAAAAAACAGCGATGCGGAAATACGCTATGAGGCGGTAACAGCCTGCGGCGAAATCGGCGACGAAGATATCATGCAGTATCTAATTCCTGCGGCTAATGACGAGGATATCGATGTCCATCTGGCGGTCATTCAAGCGTTGGGAAAAATCGGAGGCAATGAAGCTAAACAATACCTCAAAAAGAATGCCAACGACCCCAATGAAGCGGTAAAAGAGGCAATCGAGACGGCATTAAACGAAATTTCGATTCTTGACAACATGACTGTATTCGAAATCGCAGCACAACCGGACCAACATGAACATTAAAGGTAAAAAGATTATCATCCGTCCTAAGAAAGCCTCCGATGCAGGCAATGATTACCGGTGGCAGACCGACCCGGAACTCTCGGCTATGGATGCGATGATTCCAACACAAATGTCATACCATGAATTCTACCGGGAATATATCAATTGGCTCAGGCATTCTTATGCAGAACGTATTACTTTTGGTGTCGATACTCCCGACGGTAAACATATCGGAAATTGCGTCTATTACAATATCGATGAGCTCAACCAGGAAACCGAGATTGGTATTATGATCGGCGACCGGGATTACTGGAATCAAGGATACGGCACCGATATTATCAGCACCTTGATTGATTATGTTTTTAGTCTGAAAAAATTTAAGCGAGTGTACCTGAAAACCCTGGAGAAAAATTACCGGGCACAAAAGTGCTTTGAGAAATGCGGACTGACACCATACGGACACCGGGAACAAGACGGCTATCATTTTCTGCTGATGGATTTGGATATTGCGAAGTGGCAGGAATTAAAGAATCAGAATAAACCTGCTTAGTATCAATGATAAATTTATCTTTGAGGATTAGTAAATGAGAAAATCATTATTACCGGCAGGCGGAGTAAATCTCTTCCAGGGAGTTAAGGCCAAATGCCGGGAAGCTGAAGCGTCCGGACAGAAGCTTTATCGCCTGTCAATCGGACAGCCCGCCGGGCCTGCTCTCTTAAGCGCCAGGAAAGCGGCAGCGGAAGCCGTGATGAGCGATAAAGAATCGATGCATGAATACCAGGATAACGGTTCCCCCGGAATACCGGACTTTGCAAAGCGTTTTATTCAGGCTCATTTCGATTTCAGTCTGACCGGAAAAGATGTAGAATACCTGCCAATACCCGGTAACAAACCAATGCTGGGATTAGCGGAACTGGCATGCGGCGCAGCCCGGCAGCAATATATCATCGGTACGACCGATAAACCCGGTTATCCTACCCCTACCGACTGGTCGAAGTACCTTCGCTTGAAACAGTATACTTTACCGTTGAATGTGGAAAATAAATTCCGCTTCCAGTCATCGGATATCAAAAAGGGTACGAAGCTGTTGATGGTTAATTATCCGCACAATCCCTCCGGTCAAATCGCAACCCGCGAATGGTGGCAGGAAATTTGCGCATATTGTGAGAAGAATAATGTCCGGATTTTCAATGATAACCCGTATTATATTCTTTCTCATGTTAGGGACAGTTGTACTTTAACCGAAGTTGCGACAGACTTCCATGAGCTTTCCTGGGCAGAAGCTTTTTCGGCTTCGAAAGTCATCAGTAACGGCACCGGTTGGAGAGTCGGCGCAATGGTCGGCTCACCCGATTTCATCGGAGACATCGCTACGATTAAAGGAAATACCGACAGCGGTTTTGCGGCGCCGATGGCGATTGGTGCGCTCAACGCAATAGAAAACGATAAGGCGAATGTGTACGCTTGCCGCGAATTGTACAAGCGCCGCATTAAAATTTTAATTGATATTTTAACCCGACACGGCATGAGGCTGGCGATAGAGCCGGGGGCCGGATTTTTTACGCTCTGGCAACGGCCGGACAAAGCCTTCGGTGTAGAAATAAAAGACGCCGAACATTTCAATTACCTGATGATTGAAAAAACAGGCGTGGTTGGCATCCATTTCGAACCGTATATACGATATTCCGTAACCGGCGATATCGAAGGCATGGCGGAAGTCATTCAGAACGCTTTTGCGCAAGCAAAGATCGGCTATAAATAAATCAGGGAAAAATAGAGGTCTAAGGATTTTCCAGCGCCAGTTTGTCCATTTCCAGCTGTACGGGAATCGGATATTCGCCGGTAAAACAGGCGGTACAGAAAGAATCGCCGGGCAGGTTAACCGATTTCAGCAATCCGTCGAGGCTGATATACCCCAGTGAATCGGCGCCGATGAATTGCCGGATTTCCTCGACAGACTTGTGCGAAGCAATCAATTCTTTCCGTGTGGCCATATCTACGCCAAAGAAGCAGGGATACTTAATCGGGGGAATGCAGATCCGCATGTGGATTTCTTTGGCGCCGGCCTGCCGGATTAAGTTGACCACTTTCGGCGTGGTGGTGCCGCGGACGATGCTGTCATCAACCACCACCATCCGTTTTCCCTTGAGCATCTGGGACATGGGATTAAACTTCATTTGCACGCCGAGGTCGCGGATACGCTGGTCGGGGGCAATGAAGGTGCGCCCGACATAGCGGTTTTTTAATAACCCCTCGCAATACGGTGTATTTGCTGCCTGGGCGTAGCCGATACCGGCGGCCGTGGCTGAATCAGGCACTCCCATGACCGCGTCTGCTTCAACCGGGTGCTCCAGCGAAAGGTTGGCGCCCATCGCCAGTCTGGTAGGGTATACTAATTGACCGTTGATAATACTGTCCGGTCTGGCAAAATAAGTAAATTCGAAGATACACAGGGCGCGTTTACGGGCCGGTTCGCGGAAGCTTTCAACACCGTTCTGACTGATACGGATAATTTCGCCCGGTTCGATAGACCTGATGAGTTTAGCGCCGATGTGGTCGAGGGCACAGCTTTCGGAGGCGACGGTAAAACCGCCGTTAAGTGAGCCAAGACATAACGGGCGGACGCCCCAGGGGTCGCGAAACACATAAAGAGCGTCTTTTGTGAGCATGACCGTGGAATAAGCGCCCTGAAGGCGGCGTATCGCGTACTTGATGCGTTCTATCCAATCGAGTGAAGGAGCCGAAAGAATAAGGTCGCCGATAACCTCTGTATCGGTGGAACTGCGAAAATTGTAGCCCTGTTCGCAAAGCTCGCGGTATAAATGGGCAGAATTGACAATGTTGCCATTGTTGCCGATGGCGATAGTATCGGTGCCGGTGCCCAGTATCAGTGGTTGGATATTCATCCTGCGGCTGGAACCGGTAGTAGAATAACGGTTGTGACCGATAGCAATGTGGCCGGTTAACTGGCTGAGAGAATTTTCATCAAATACCTGAGAGACAAGGCCCATATCGCCGTAGAACTGAATTTTCTTGCCGTCAGCGGTGGCGATACCGGCGCTTTCCTGTCCGCGGTGCTGTAAAGCGAAGAGTGCAAAAAAGGTAAGCCGAGCTACGTCCTCACCGGGACAGTAAATACCGAAAACCCCGCATTCTTCGTGTAAGTTTGCCACTTTCTCCTCGGATTTCCTTTACACCTTAATTATAGTCTTATATTGCTGCTACGGTCAAACAAGCGATGAGTTAAGAGTATTGAGTTTCGAGGTCATTCCAAATTAACCCTGAGCCATAGTGGTATCCACCAGACAGTTCAGCAAGGATTCCGTATCCCGGACTCCGTCCAGTGTAAAATCGACCTCATTAATCAAACTTTGACTGGTCTCACTGCCGGTTACCAGAATGGATAATCCGTCGAAATTCTTATCTTGTTTTGCCTGCCGGATGGCGCGAAAAGCCGGCACGTCTCCAATATCGTCGCCAAGGTATATTGCACCCATCAGGCAATGCTGCCGAATCAGACGGGTCACGGCAGTTCCTTTGTCGATGTTTATCCGTGGCAAGATACCGATGCTACTTTTCTCGTAAATCAGCCGCAGGTTTTTAATATGGGGTGATTTTTTCAGTAAGACCAGAATTTGTTGCTTCGCGACGTCGGGTTGCGTCACCATGTTATAGTGCACGCTGATCGTGGCCCATTTATCCTGAATGATAATACCATCAACTGAACGTAATATTTCCAACTCTGCAGCGACGGCACGCATGACGGATAAGGAGGTTTCGGCATCAGGGTGTAAAACCGCATGATTGTTTTCCCACCATTCCATACCGTAATGGCCGATATAATCAATACCCGGGATGTTGATAATTTCTTTTATTGCTTCTGCTTTTCTGCCAGAAATAACTGCAACGAGATTAAGTTGAGTTGCAAGTTTAGCCAACTGGGGCAGAACGGGAGGCGGCACCGGTGTTTCTAGAAAATCACGTGGAATAGGGCTGATGGTACCGTCCATATCGGTGATTAGTCCGAAAGGATTGCGCCGGATAATTGTCTTTAATGTTCCCAGATTGTCAAGAATACGGGCCACTATTTAAATCTATCAGGTGATAAGATGAATAGTCAAAAGTGTAATGGTTTAACTCGTATTCATTGACACGCTCACGCCGTTAGCTTAAAATCAATTGTAATTGCTAGAATTGGAGTTTGTATCGTGAAAAGCGACGAGATTAGAAGTTCTTATTTAAAATTTTTCGAGGAAAAAGGACATAAAATTGTTGCCAGTTCCTCGCTGATTCCCTACGGCGACCCGACATTGCTGTTGACCAGCGCCGGTATGGTGCAATTCAAACCGTATTTCACCGGCAAAGCAGTGCCGCCGGCACCACGGCTAGCCAGTTGTCAAAAGTGTTTCCGCACCACCGATATGGACCTGGTGGGGGATGCCACACATTTAACCTTTTTTGAGATGCTGGGAAATTTCAGCTTCGGCGATTATTTTAAAAAAGAAGTCATTCCCTGGGCTTGGAAATATATTACGCAATATTTAAAGATTCCCCCTTCACGTCTTTGGGTAACCGTTTACCTTGATGACGACGAAGCCTTCAATATCTGGCGTCAAACTGGAGTCCACGAGAACAGAATCGTGAGATTGGGCGAAAGCGATAATTTCTGGGGTCCGGCGGGTAATTCCGGGCCGTGTGGTCCCTGCACCGAAATCCACTATGACCTGGGAGAAAAATTCGGTTGCGGCAAACCGGACTGTAAACCGGGTTGTGACTGCAAACGCTACACCGAAATCTGGAATCTAGTTTTTACTCAGTATGACCAGGATGAGAGCGGCAAACGCACCAATCTACCAAAACCAAATATCGATACCGGAATGGGTCTAGAGCGGGTGACAACTATTATGCAGGGTAAGACAACTGCCTATGAGACAGATGTTTTTATGCCTTTGCTGCAAAATGTTGCGGATTTAGCGGGTATTAAATACGGTGACAATGCTATTACCGATAACGCCATGCGCATTGTCGCTGAGCATGCCCGCGGAATTACCTTTTTGCTGGCTGACGGTGTAATGCCGGGCAAAGAAGGGCGCGGTTATGTAATGCGTCGTCTGTTACGACGTGCGGAATATTTCGGAGAAACACTAGCCCACCAAAAACCATTCCTGACCACAGTGGCAGCAGAGGTTATCAAGAATATGGGACACATCTATCCGGAACTGGAGACCAATAAAAAGCATATTCTACATGTAATTACGCTGGAAACGGATGGTTTCCGTAAAACTTTACCGGTGGGTAGAGGTATGCTGGAAAACATCATCGACAAAATAAATAACCAGAAGGGACAGGCTAAAATCATTCCCGGCAATGATGCTTTTATTCTGCATGACACCTATGGTTTCCCCATCGACTTGACCAAAACGATCGCGGCTACGCACGGTTTTTCCGTTGATACGGCGGGTTTTGATGTGGAGATGGACAAACAACGCGAGCGCGCCAAAGCAGCCCAGAAGTATGGCGTTGGTGGTAATGCCACCGCCGCGGCTGAAGCCGGACTGGAAGGGAAACCGACCGTTTTTGTTGGTTATGAAAAAACGGATATCCATGCCACGATAACCGCGTTTTTGTCTGAAGGTGAAACGGTAGGAGTGTTGAACGAGGGACAGGAAGCCAGTCTGGTCCTGGACAAAACACCTTTTTATGCGGAAATGGGTGGACAGGTTGGTGATACCGGCGAAATAAAAAGTAAATCAGGGCGATTCGAAGTAACGGACACTGTGAAAACTGCACTGGGAATCATGGTGCACCGCGGTAAAATGGTCAGCGGGACACTATTCACGGGAGAAGCCGTAGAGGCTGAAGTTAACCAGGAACGCCGTCTGGATATTTCCCGCAATCATACGGCCACCCATATTCTGCAGCATGCTTTACGGCAGGTGCTGGGAAAACAGGTGCAGCAGCGCGGTTCGCTGGTCACACCGGACAGATTGAGGTTTGATTTCTCTCATCTTGTCGGCATGATGCCCGATGAAATCCAGAAAGTGCAGCATATTGTGAATCAGGTTATCCGGGAAAACCTGGATGTTTATGCGGAAGAGATGTCTTATCCAAAGGCGGTAGAACAGGGTGCCACCGCGCTCTTCGATGAAAAGTACGGGGATGTAGTGCGTGGTTTGAAAATCGGCAAACCGCCGGTGAGTTTTGAATTATGCGGCGGGACGCATATCAGCGCCACGGGGCAAAT
>JBKQML010000092.1:0-6979 GCA_052326545.1 Dehalococcoidales bacterium | reverse complement strand
CTTTACTGCGTGCACTGAACCGCATGAGTGACTTAACGCCCGGGGCGCGGATGGAAGGGGAGATATTACTCGACGGGAAAAATATTCGTTCACCAAATGTCAACATTTCGGAATTACGACGGAAGGTCAGCATGGTATTTGAAGTGCCCACACCTCTACCGATGTCGATATTTGATAATGTGGCCTACGGACCGCGTTTAAGCGGCATTAAAAACAGGGTAGTGCTGGAGGAATTAGTAGAAGAATCCCTGCAAATGGCAGTGCTCTGGGATGAAGTTAAAGACAGACTGCACACATCAGGGATGCGGCTCTCCGGCGGTCAGCAGCAGCGCTTATGTATCGCGCGGATTTTAGCTTTACATCCGGAGGTCATTTTGCTAGACCGGCCATGCTCGGGACTTGACCCCGTGTCAACATCGAAAATTGAAGAATCGCTGCGGCGGCTAAAGGAAAAATTTACGATTGTGATTGTCCCGCACAATGTGCAGCAGGCCGGCCGGGTCTCGGACAGGGCAGCCTTTTTACTGATGGGCGACCTGATTGAAGTCGGGCTTACGACCGAGGTTTTCGCGAATCCAAAAGATAAACGCACGAGCGATTATATCACAGGGAGATTCGGTTAAGATGAAGACAGGATTTACGGTGAGTGAGAACATTCGTGCCGGTCTTTCCCCGGATAATATTAAATTACGGGCAGAAAATACCAATTTATATTATGGGAAATTCCAGGCATTACGCAATATTACCTTAAACATTCAGGAACGCTCGATAATGGCAATCATCGGGCCGTCCGGCTGCGGCAAATCGTCATTCCTCAGAATCTTCGACCGGATGAACGATCTGATTCCGGGGGCGCGGGTGGAAGGGAAAGTCGAACTGGACGACAATCCGATTTACGGGGCTGCCGTCGATGTCGTCGAACTGAGAAAAAAGATCGGGATGGTCTTTCAGAAGCCCAACCCGTTCCCGATGTCCATTTACGATAATATCGTTTTCGGCCCCAGACAGCACGGCAAATTTAAAAAGAGTGAACTTGACCGGATTGTCGAATCCAGCTTGCAGCAGTCGGTATTGTGGGAAGAGGTTAAAGATAAGCTGGGGCAACCGGCACAGGGATTATCCAGCGGGCAGCAGCAGAGACTCTGCATCTCGCGAGTGCTGGCTGTGGAGCCGGAAGTGATTTTAATGGATGAACCCTGCAGCGCGCTGGACCCGGCGGCCACATTAAAGATTGAAGACTTGATGCGGACGCTGGCGGAACAGTATACAATTGTTATCGTTACGCACAATATGCAGCAAGCGGCGCGGGTGTCCGACATGGCGGCCTTTTTCATGATGGCCAGCGACCGGGCCGGCGAACTGGTGGAGTCCGGCGCGACATCTCAAATATTTACTAACCCCAGGGACAAACGCACGGAAGATTACATCACCGGATGTTTCGGATAGTAAAAAACGGAGGGCAAAAATAATGGAAATCAGGTCAACATTTCACAAAAAATTGCGGGAAATTCAAGATGACATCCTGATAATGGGCAGCATGGTCAGTAAAGCGACACTGCTGGCGATTGAAGCACTGCAGAAACGCGACCTGGAGCTGGCCAAACAAATTATTGCTGACGACCAGAAAATCAACCGGAAACGTTTTGATATCGAAGAAAAATGCATCCAATTGATCGCCACCCAGCAGCCGATGGCCAGCGACCTACGGACGATTGTGGCTGTACTTAACATAATAACAGAGCTCGAGCGTATCGGAGATTATGCGGAAGGCAATGCAAAAATCACAATAATGATCGGTAACGAGCCGCCGCTGAAACCGTTGATTGATATACCGCGCATGGCGGATAAAACAGCCGACATGCTGAACCGCAGTCTGACCGCGTTTATTAACCATGATGCAGATGCGGCGATGAAAATCACCGCCGAAGATGATTTTATCGATAACCTTTATGATCAGGTCTTCCGTGAATTGCTTACTTTTATGGCCGAAGACCCGAAAACGATAACCCGGGCAACACGTCTCATCTGGGTAACGCACAACCTGGAAAGAAGCGCCGATAGAGTCACAAATATCTGTGAGCGGATAGTATTTATGGTTACAGGGAAGATGGAGGAGAGTAATACCTCGCTGTATTGATTTAATGGTAGTACATCAACATAAAAAAGTGCTAGGATTAAACTATTCCGGTTTTGATGTAAATCCGTGGTAAGGAGAAATATTATGGCTGTTGATTATAAAGTGGACGGCAGAATCGCAACGATTACGCTGAACCGTCCGGAAGCTTACAATTCCATCGATATAAAAACTTTTCAAGAATTGCACGATGCATTAGTCGCTTTTCGCGATAATGAGGAGGTCTGGGTCGGTATCCTGACCGGCGCAGGGGAAAAGTCATTTTGCAGCGGCGCGGATATTACAGAAATGCTGCCTTTTTTGAAAGCCAATGCGCATACATCCTGGGAAATACCGGAGACTCCCTTACGCGCGATGGAGCTTTATAAACCGTTGATAGGCGCGATTAACGGGTACGCCCTGGGCGGGGGACTGGAGATTGCTTTGATTTGCGATATCCGGATCGCGGCAGAACACGCCCGTTTCGGTTGTTCCGAAGTGAACCTGGGGATCATGCCGGGATGGGGAGCGACGCAGCGGTTGCCCCGGATTATCCCGCGGGCCAAAGCAGCGGAGCTCATTTTAAGCGGTAAACCGATCAATGCGCAGGAAGCTTACCGTATCGGTCTGGTGAATGAAGTCGTGCCGAAAACGGAATTAATGGCGCGGGCACAAAAATGGGCAGAGGATCTAGCTCAAGTCGGTCCGTTGGCAATGAGAGCGGCTAAAGAAGCGATGATTCGCGGGTACAGTATGCCTTTAGATGAGGGACTCAAACTGGAGAGTGCGCTTTTCAGTTATCTGCTGGGAACAGAAGATTTCAGCGAAGGGCGCGACGCTTTTCTCAATAAGCGGAAACCGCAATTCAAGGGTAAATAAGAATATAGATCAGGAGTTTTACGAATGGAAATTAAGAATGTGGGTGTCATCGGCTGCGGACAGATGGGCGGCGGCATCGCGCAAACATGTGCCCAGGCCGGCTATGATGTCAGGGTGAGTGAAATTAATGAGACACTACTCTCTAAAGGGTTGAACGCCATCAAATCAAATTTGAGCCGCAATGTCGAGAAGGGCAGAATGACGAAAGACGAAATGGAAGCGGTTCTCAACCGGATTCACGGCACCATCGAAACCGCTGATTTTTCCGACCGCGACCTGGTAGTGGAAGCGGTGATTGAAAATATGGAGATGAAGAAAAAGCTCTTCGCCGATTTAGATAAAATCTGCCCTTCAACTGCCATTCTGGCTACGAACACTTCCTGCTTATCCATCATCGACATGGCAATGATGACCAAAAGAGCGGATAAAGTGCTCGGAATTCACTTTTTCAACCCGGTGCCGGTAATGAAACTGGTCGAAGTGGTGAAAACAATTGCCACCAGTGCGGAAACAGTAGCGGCGGGCAAACAATTCGGGGAAAAGTGCGGCAAAAAGGTAGTCATCGCCCAGGACAGCCCGGGCTTTATCGTCAACCGCCTGATGATTCCATTCATTCTGAACGCAATCCGCATGATGGACGGTGGTATTGCCACCAGAGAAGATATCGATGCCGGCTGCAATCTGGGTTTAAACCACCCCATGGGCCCGCTGGCACTGGCCGACCTGATCGGACTGGATACGGTGTATTTTATCGCCAACGCGATGTACGCCGAACTCAAAGACCCGCAGTTTGTCTCGCCGCCGCTGTTAGGCAAAATGGTCACCGCCGGCTGGCTGGGACGGAAAACGGGCAAGGGTTTCTACGACTACAAATAAAGCGGCTGAGGATAATTAAATAAAAAGGGGGCTCAATTGGAGTCCCCTTTTTGGTTGGTGTAATATTTCATCGGAATGATTATTGTTCGGTAATGGTCACGGTATTGATATGAACATCAGCGGTGGGGGCGGAATTTTCGCCGCCGCCGGACATTCGGGTCGGGACGCCGCCGATTTTGTCGACAACTTCCTGGCCGGCAGTTACTTTTCCGAAGATGGAATAGTTTTTGGGCAGACGGCGGCTGTAATCGGCGAGCATGATAAAGAATTGGCTGCCGTTGGTATTCGGGCCGGCGTTTGCCATGGCAATCGTGCCTTTAGTGTAATCCAGTGCGGTCGGGAGTTCATCCGCAAATCGATATCCCGGGCCGCCGGCGCCGGTGCCGGTCGGGTCGCCGCCCTGAATCATAAAACCTTTTACCACCCGATGGAATACAACGCCGTCATAGAAACCTTCCCTGGCCAGAAAAACGAAATTATTCACGGTCGACGGGGCATTTTTCGCGGCCAACTCGATGACGATATCACCCAAATTGGTCTTGATGGCGGCAGTGTATGTTTTATTCTTATCGATAGCCATAACAGGTGCTGATGAGTAGGTTTTTTTCACATTTCCTCCGCAAGATTTTTTCGATATTATTAAAACGACACTATTTTAAAAACAATCATAGGATTGAAGCAACAGCCAGAAAGAAAAAAGATATTACACAAGAATATTTAACGCCGATGGAAGTACCGTGAAACGCGCCGGTGCTTCACCAACAAGGTCACCATCCGCCTGGATAGCCATTTTCTGTTCTGAGACGATTGTAATTTCGTTGGTTCTTTTCAGGCTGACTTTGGGGTGGGTAAGATGAGTGCCCTTATAGATGCGCGGCAGCGACCAGAGCAGGTCAGGTTTACTGACATCGCCGATAATCAAAACGTCGAACAAACCATCACTGGGGTCGGCTTCAGGGGCGATCAACATACTGCCACCGCCGTATTTACCGTTACTCATCACAATGGTACAGACTTTCCGGTCCTCGGTTTGACCGTTCAGGGTGATGTGAATATTACGATTTTTGTAGGTGGCGAAAGTGCTCAGCAATCCTAATAAATAGGACGGTTTACCGCCAAAATTTTTAAACTTTTTGGTAGTGGCTTTGACAACTTCAGCATCAAAGCCCAATCCGGCAAAGTTGGCAAATATTCTTTTAGTAGACTGACTGTCATTAATGAACTCGATCAGGCCGAGGTCAACGGATTTTTTCATGGGATTCATCAGATGGTGGCATGATTCCTGATAATGTCTGGAAACCCCGATAGTGCGGATATAGTCGCTGCCGGTGCCGGTGCCGATGATACCCAATTCAATATCCTTCATGCCACCGGTAGCATAAATGCCATTGACGATTTCATTAATAGTGCCGTCGCCACCGACCGAAACAACAAGTTTGTAACCTTTATTGACAGCTGATTTAGCGAGTTCGATAGCATGGCCGGGGGCTTCGGTGATATCATGCTCGAAGCGCAAGCCGGTATTTTTCAACAGTGCTTTAATATAAGGCCATTTTTTCGCGGTCCGGCCAGCGCCGGCAGTAGGGTTAACAATCAATCTGGCGTAAGTCAAATTTTTACCCCCCGGATAATTAATTTCCAGCCTCTGGCACGTATTATAGCATATTGTTTGATTGACAATTAAAGTCAGTCTCACGGTTAATATATTTTGGAGCTTTGAGCGGTCAGCTTTCAGATTTTATTTATTGAAAAGGTATTTGTGCCATAACGGTAATTTTGTTGTGGTGATACATTCAAGGTTGTCCGAAAATGGTTCTTTACAACGGTAAATATGGATTCCCGTACATTCACTTCGTTGAGTATACATTGACTGCGTCAAGTACCGAAAATGGCTCTTCGGCTTTCGTGGGAATGACAAACCGAAGCTAGCAGATTCAAGTTTACTTGAATCTGCTGGCTAATTTCGTAATCAAAGCAGCCATTGAAAAAGATTTCGGACAGCCTGTCAGTACGACACTGCGATGTGATACGTTCGTCCTTCAGCTGAAGGACTCCTGGCAATGGAAGTGGGAATGGATTCTTACATTTGCTTCGAAAAAATCAGGATTTTCTAGCCGGAACCGAAATGGTTCTTTACTGAGAAACTTAAATACCGAACTAAAGAGAAATAGAAACGAAATAAAAAAATTTGCTTGTAACTTGTAAAAATATGTTGTACAATAGCGCCAATGGTTTAGTTATGAGAGTGCTCAAACGAAGCCAGCGATAAAAATATGGAGGACTATATCCAGTGACCTATTCTGACAAACAAATCACATGCGTAGACTGCGGGAGCCCATTCACATTCACGGCGAGGGAGCAGGAATTTTTCGCTTCCAAGGGCTATACGAACGAGCCCAAGCGTTGCCTTTCCTGCCGCCAGAACAGAAAATCACAGCGTGGCGGGAACGATGGGAGGAATGCCGGACCGAGACAAATGTTCACAGCAACATGCGCCCGCTGCGGCAAGGACTGCGAAGTTCCATTCCAACCCCGGCAGGGCAAACCGGTTTATTGCAGTGAATGTTTCAATGCAATGAAAGCCACCAGCTAAAATCGGCATCAAGCAACAATTTACCTATTTTGACGACTCCTCTGAAAAACACAGCATAGACTTTCTCGGGGCGGGATATGTTGTGTCTGTTATAGTAGTAACACAGAGGCGCCGTCAGATAGATTTTCAGAGATAGTTTACCAGCTGAACCGCTATAGTTTCCGGATGACGCCGATTACTTTTCCTTGAATTTCCACATTATCGGGACTTTGTTGAATTGGTTTCATCGTTTGATTGGCGGGTTGAAGGATAACTTTATCCTTCTCGGCATAAAATCTTTTAAGGGTAACTTCTGCCCGGTCTTTAAGCCAAACGGCGACCATCTCACCATTCTCGGCGGAACTGGCAGTTTCCATTAAAACAATATCGCCATCATCAATCAGGGCGTCAATCATCGATTGACCTTTGACCTTTAAGGCAAAAACAGGTTTTTTGCCGACCATATCCTGCGGTAATTCCAGTGTTTCCAGAGCCTGATTTGTCCAATTATCACTGTTGGGAACAGGAATCGGGGTGCC
>JBKQML010000091.1:0-6370 GCA_052326545.1 Dehalococcoidales bacterium | reverse complement strand
TGAAGGCTTATCCCGGTATCAAAGAAATACCGGTGGATATCGACCTGGCAATATCACTGGTGCCGCGGACAGAAGTGCTCAAAGTGGTGCAGGATTGCGCGGTGAAAGGGGTCAAAGGCCTGGTGCTGTTCACTTCCGGTTTCAAGGAAAAAGATGAGGAAGGTAAGCAAATTGAACAGGAGATGGTGCAGATCGCCCGTAAAGGCGGCGTCAGGCTTATCGGACCTAATGCTAACGGTATCTATTGCCCGGCTGCTAAAATCTGTACTTTCCCGGGGGCATTAATGGCCGGCGGTTTACCTACCGAAAGCGGCACCGTGGCCATCCTTTCCCAGAGCGGTTCATTTGCCGATTATACCTGCCAGGTTCTCGCCGGAAAGAATATCAGATTCAGTAAAGTCGTGGGATATGGGAATGAAAGCGACCTCGGCGCCGCCGATTTCCTGGAATATTTCGGGAAAGACAAAGAGACCCGTATCATCGTCGGCTATCTGGAAGGGGTTAAGGACGGCCGCAGATTCTATGAACTGGCGAAAAAGATATCAAAACAAAAACCGATAATAATCTGGAAAGGCGGACTCACGGAATCGGGTGCCCGCGCCGCTTTCGCGCATACCGGGTCGCTGGCAGGCTCCCTGCAAGTCTGGAAAACCATGTTTCGGCAGGCCGGGATTATCAGCGTCCATAGCGTTGAAGAAATTGCAGATTGTGTCCTAGCCTTTTCATGGGCTCCTTTACCTGAAGGCAGGAAAGTAGCAATATTGTCCGGCATGGCGGGAACGAATGTCGGCACGGCGGACAACTGTCTCTTGATGGGTCTGGAACTGGCGAAATACACTGAAAAGACGAATCAAAGACTATCAAAAATACTCCCCGCGATTGGAACGACCGCCGCCAACCCGACGGATATCGGCGCGGGTGTCCTGGTAAACCCTGCATTATACGGCGAAACGGCCAAGATATTACTGGAAGATGAAAATGTGGACATGCTAATCACGATTACCGGCCCGGATAATCCTGCTACCGTTAAAGACCTGGCCGATGTGGCGCAAAACACCGTTAAACCGATGGTCATCTCATTATTCGATATTGCAGGATTAGTCGAACCGCAGGTTAAATTTCTGCAGGAAAAACATGTCCCCGTTTACCTTGACCCGAAGCGAGCGGCTCTTGCGCTGGTAAAGTTGGCGGATTATGCAGAATACAGGGATAAGGAATAACCATTTTATCAATGTCGAAGAAATAAGTATCCAGTTTCTTTTCTGGATCCCGATTTTCATCGGGACGGAAGTAGAGATATTCTCTTTTCATAATTAATTTATTTTTGCCGAACACTGACAGCCGGCACTTTTACCGTAAAATATCTTTTTAGCTTCAAGAGTACACATTTGGGTCAAAATATGCTTTAATATATATTTGTTGACTATATTGGAGGACATATAACATGGCAACTTTTGAATTGAAAGCAACGAAACGCCACATCGAGGGCAAGAAAGTCAAGCAGCTGCGTCACCAGGGCGTGACCCCGGCGCATCTTTTCGGACCCGGTGTGGAGTCTTTAGCGATACAATGCGACACTCCGGCTTTGACCAATGTTCTGGTAGATGCCGGTCATACGCAACTTGTAAGCCTGAAACTGGGTCACGAGCACACCCCGCGCACCGTGATGATCCGCGAGGTCCAACTTGACAATTTTAAGGGGGGCATACTGCACGTCGATTTCTACCAGGTGAAACTGACAGAAAACATCAGAGTCAATGTTCCCATCACACTGAAGGGAGAATCCGCTGCGGCCAAGATGAAGGGCAATTCTCTGGTGCAGGAACTGAACGAATTGACTGTATGGTGTCTGCCGGCCAACATCCCCAGTGTGGTTGAAGTAGATATCACACCGCTGGTGACAGCTGACCAGCTGATCCGAGTTAAAGACCTGCCCGCCATTAAAGATGTTAATATCATCAATGACCCGGGTGTCGTTGTAGCCAGAATTGCCGTCGAGGTCATCGAAGTAGTTGAAAAACCGAAGGCTGAAGAAGAAGGCGCTGAAGCTGCTGCTGAAGAAGGCGAAGCTGCCGAGGGAGAAACCAAAGAAGCCCCGGCTAAAGCTGAAAAACCCGCCAAAAAAGAATAACTATTTATTTGATATCAATTCTCAATGGTTGTCCGGAGACTATCCGGCAACCATTGAGAATAAACAATTTACAAGATCCTTTTCTATCCTGATCATCAACCAACTTTGAGAAGCCTGACGTGATATTGCCACTATTTTAATTACCTGAATTTCATTATTTTGTAGTCTCTGCTGCTGCCATCACTCAGTTCACCTGTTGAATCACCGGAAATACATTGTTTATAGCGATGTTAAGATACCGGATTGAAATTGCAGGCTAACTATTGTAATATCTCATGAATGACATTAATCTGAGCCGTTTCACCGGGGACAATATCAGCAGACTTAGCGAACATAAATAAGCTGCTTCCACATTGTTTGGATTAACAAATTAAAGTCGGCTCATTACGTGTTGGTACCGCAAGCAACAGGCGGTCATGGGGAGATAGGCGATGCGGATAGTCAAAGATATTAAAAACGTGAAGAGGGTGCTTTTTGCACTGACTCTGGTGACCTTTTCTGTTGCCATGATAATTTCTTTTTTAACGGTCAACACCCAATCCCCGATTCAAAATACATTTTTTCATGATTCTCAAGCCGTAACTCACAAGGCAAGCCGGCTGCCGACTGCACCAAGGTTGGCAGCCTATCCATTTGCAGGTCGACCGAACATCATCATGTACGATGAGCAACTTGGCACTACTTTCACACAAAATTTCACTTCGCTGGCTTACACATTGACGGCAGTAGCCCAATCCGGTACAGATAACTACGGCCCCGCTTATCTGCTTAACGGCCTCGGAAATACCGGCTACTGGTATCAGATCGGGCTGGCGTACGATTGGGACGGCAGTCCGTCAACCGGATTTCAATTAGCCTACGAGGTCTACAACTCCTCAGGTTTCAGCGTCTTTCCCGTCAACGGCGGCGGTATGGCCACTTTTTCACCGGTGAATCCGGGCGACACGGTACTGCTTAGTCTGAGCTTCTCCAATGGCAATGTCGTAATGCAGGGCACCGACCAGACAACGGGGGCACAAACCCAAAAAACTTATCCCGCATTGGGGGCAACATCTTTCACCGGCAGTCCCTCTGCGATAGCCAATTCAAACGGTTTCTTCACCGGACTGATGACCGAATGGTGGCACACCACCGCCTATTATGGAGACGAACAAAAGGTGACCTACAATTCAACCGGTTCGGGCATTGCATCAGCCTGGCTCTGGATAGATGAATTTTCCGAGGCACCAAACGGCACCATGACCGGTTTATTCGGGAAAAACAGTCCGTCTCCTGTTTCTTTCAATAATCCTGCTCAACTGCAATCACTCTCTTCAAATGGGGCCACTATGTCCGAAAATGCCACCCAATTTATCACCGGAAATATCTCCACGGTGGCGCTCACTTTTAGCTATTCTGTCACCGGCGGCGGCAGCGCGCCCCCTGCTCCGGTACTGACCTATGTTTCGGCAGGTGCGCAGCAGACAGCAACGCTAACCCAATCCAACCAGGCGATTCAGGTCGATATCGGCAGTTCATGGAGCGTGACGGGCCAGCTATCGTCGTCCACCGCAACGGAAAGGTGGTCAACCAATCAGGCAACCACCGGCACGGCAGCTTCGCCCCAGACAATATCCCTGGTATATTATCACCAGTACCTGGTGACTTTCAGCGTGAGTATTATCGGCGGCGGCTCTGATTATACTGTTCCTTCAGCGACCTGCCAGGAATTCGGGAATCAGGCAACCGCAGCGGCCGGTGCGCCGGTTTGGGCAGACGCGGCCCAATATTCTCTCCCGACTCTGCTGGACGGCTCATCAACCTCTGAGCGATGGGCTACTAACGCCACTTCAGGGATGATTTCATCATCCGGCAACATTAATGCAGAATACTACCATCAATATTTGACCACGGTAAGCTATTCTGTTGTCGATGGTGGAACGCCCGGAGCCCCGACATTTACTGCCATAACATTCGGTGCACCGCTCGTTCAAACTTTAACAATACAGCCACAAGATTTGTGGATTGACAGCAGCGCATCATACTCCATCACCAATCTGCTGTCCGGTTCGACATCTGTCGAACGATGGCAGCCCAACGGGTCAAGAACCGGAAATGTGGCCACATCCTCTACCATCAATATTCCTTATTACCATCAGTACAATGTTACGATTAACCGGAATCCAACAAATGGCGGCTCAGTTTCAGCGGTGAGTAACTGGTACGATGCCGGTGAATCCCTCCAATCCGATGCCACAGCCAATCCCGGGTGGCAGTTTAAGAGTTGGAGCGGTTCCGGACAGGGTTCTTATTCCGGAGATAACAGCAGCGCGCTTACAACTGTAGAATCTCCACTGACAGAAACGGCAACATTCTATCCCGGGCTGACAATCACCGCTTCGAATAAATTATCCGTTTCGTATAGCTACGGCGCTAATGCCGGAGAAATTCCCGCAGGTACTCCGAAGACAATTTATGCGCCTTCAGGCACCGACATTAAACTCACCGCCAAACCTAAAATGTTCATCTATTCATTTGCCGGCTGGACCGGTTCAGTGACAGATAAGAAAAGTAATACATCTACTGTGCTGGATACGCCCCAAAACGTGACCGCAAACTTTTCCTATGACTACCTAAATATCGGATTAATAGCGGCAGGAGCATTATTAGTGATTGCGGCCATAATAGCCACGATCGTTTTATTCGCACGTAAAAAAAGAAATCATCGCTCAATTAGTTCTACGGAATAAACTCTGGACAAAGATAAAAAGCGAGTCTGTTTGACCCTTTCAGTCTTTTATTGTTTTTCGATTCCCGGAGATAATAAAACTGTAGATAAAGAGAATCAGCAAAACAGCCTGCAATACGAAAGAGGGTATTACTTTACTCCATTGGATGTAGTTATTACCGGCGGCCATTATTTCGGTGATGACAAAACATATAATGATCAAACCGGTAAGCGGCGCAATGAACCTTCTTTCCAAAGGCTTACGATATGCCCAATACAGAAGTATTATCCAGGCCAACATCAGCGAGGCGCCAAAACCCATAGCGAAGTAATAAATCCCCGAAAAATTATCGAAACCCCAAAATATTTTAGCCAGCGGCGGGAAAAGCATCGGCAGCAGGGCCAGGGCATCCGTGACCATACCGAGCAGAAAGGATAACTTCAACCAGAAAACTGTTTTTTTGTTTTCCATTCCTTCGCCTCTGAAACCTATTTTATGGAACAATAAAAATAGAGCCGAATCCCGACGGAATCCGGCTCTTTCTGTTTCAAGCGTTTGTTGTTATTTCTTTAAAGCGTTTAATTTCTTCACCAGACGCGCTTTACGGCGGGCAGCATTGTTGGGATGAATGATGCCCTTTCCGGCAGCCTTGTCCAGCGTGGCGATGGCATTGACGGCCGCAGCTTTGGCTTCGTCAGCGTTACCGGCGGTAATCTTTTTCTCCGCTTTGGTAATACTGCTCTTGCACTCCGTGCGGATGGCTTTATTGCGTTTTGTCCGTTTCGCATCGGTGCGCAACTGTCTGATTGATGAATCGATATTCGGCAAATTCTAACTCCTTATGTTTTATTGTTAGCCTGTATTTTATAAAATTACTGATCATAACCTAAGACGGTGGATTGGATTTAATTGAAGTCCCCTCACCCGCCCGGGCGACATTGATGACGCCCCGGACACCTTCAATCCTGGATAGAACACGGTTTAGTTGTCCCAGGTCTTCAATATCTATTGTTATTGAAATCACTGCCTGCTGATCGGGTTTTTCAGACACATTCATATTTGCGATGTTTACTTTCTCCGCCGCGACCACGACCGTAATATCACGAGCCAGGCCGACTCTATTCCAGGCATCCACGATTACTGAAACCGGATAGGTGAGACCGACCTGACCCCAGTCGACTTCAATAAGCCGTTCTTTCTCGTCCTCATTAATAATATTAACACAGTCTTTGCGGTGAATACTGACACCGCGACTCCGTGTCACAAATCCGATTATCTCATCTCCGGGCACCGGATTGCAACATTGAGCCAGACTGGTCAACATATCTCCGGCACCCAGGACCCGGATGGAAGAGGTTGAAGTTTTGGCAGCAGTTGTTCCCGCGGGCTTGGCTACTTCCGGTTGTTCCGGCGCTAATTTGGCTGCAATCTGCTGGGTAGTAACGCCGCCATAACCCAGCGCGGCATAAAATTCGTCGAGAGTATCGTAGCTGAATAATTTGGCGATATTATCGCGCTCGGTAAATTTAAT
>JBKQML010000090.1:0-5737 GCA_052326545.1 Dehalococcoidales bacterium | reverse complement strand
TGTCAATGTCGGGAGTTAGTGGAGTGCCGACGCCTCGAAGAATTTCGAAGGCAAAAATAGTAGCCCAATCGGTCTCTTTACTGGGGAAGTCTTCTAGATTCGACTCCTCCAATAGCTTCTCAAACTGCAGCAATTTCTTTTCTGGAAACTCGATGGCATTGACATGGCTCGTAATGAGGGCTTCCATGGCCACACCTTTGGGATAGTCCTTTTCGACACCAAAGTCATACCTCGGCGGAAGCAGGAGATCAAGAAACTCCTGCACCAAGTTATGTTGCGCCTGTTCCCAGCTAAGCTGTGATAATGCCATGTGGTCCTCATCACTAATCTATGCCAATTTCCTTTTCTGTGCAAACTTCCAAACGTTTGCGCAGTTGTTCAGATTAATAGAGTTTGCTAAGCCACGTCACTCTTCGCTATTATTGTATTGAACCGGTTGAATGCTTGGCCTTTATCGGCAGAGGTTTCCTCAAAGTAAGGCGCAAAGGCTCTACCGATGGAGCATTTGCATCAATTGCATCCAAATCGGCTCGCCCATCAAGGGCGAGGGAACTAAGCACGGTGGTTAGCTCTTTCTCCACAGTGTGTGAAAGCCAGATAGAGGGGGTGTCAAAATCGTGCTGGCTTTTTCTCGTTTCTCTAACCGCTCCCGTTGGCTTCTTCTCTCCCCACGCAGCGGGAGAGAGTAGAGTGAGGGGAGACCCGTAACTCGTACCTCATCCAAAAATCGTGACAAAAGCCCCTTGACAGCTCTCGAATAACCCGTCATATAATACTATTACCGTTTGTGCGAGATACGAGAAACGCTCCGTCATGTTCTGGCCGCCGGGGTCACATATGGGTTGAATTTGGAATCCCCATAATTTCTGACTACACCAAACCGGACGGTAAATGTCTGTCAGAACCGGTCCTGAAAGCGCCCAATAAAGGGCAAAGAGGGCAAAGAGAGCAACGAAATTCAATGGGGTTTGGGGCACTCCGGCCCTCCCGCAGCAGCAAAAACTTTTCTTAAAAATGCGGGATTCCACTTCAATACACCCCACATCCGGTAAAGCAGATTTTAATCTTCAATCCGGATATTTCGTTCCAGTTTGGGGCAAAATCCCAAATCGCAGCGCATTATCCAGTTTACCGCGAGGGGCGTCGCATACCTAATTTCAAGAAAAGATTCCCTAAATTTCAATTAGAAAAAAGCCCCGGAGAATAACCCTCTCGGCTTCACTCAGGAACTAGATTCTTTGGTACTTCGTATCGCAGAATGACAAGGGGGTTATGGCGGCTGGATTCCTGCCTCCGCAGGAATGACAAGAGGTGGATTTTGGGGACTGGATCCCGTTCCCCTATCAAGTATGGGACAAGCTTTCAATGGGATGGAGATTAGGGATTGTGTCCACCGTGGGCGAACGAAATCTCCTCGGTCAGTCCTTTTTCCACTCGTGGAGCCAGATAGAGGAGGATTTTAGGTTGCCACGTCCGCTTCAGGCGGACTCGCAATGGAAGTAGAGTTTGGTTTTTGGGATTTCAGATTTAAGTTTTGTTTAGGGTTTCGATATTCGGATTTTCTTGATACTTGATACTTGATATTTGATATTTGATATTTGATATTTGATTATTGATTATTTGTTATCTTCCTGCAGGACAAACCTTTCCCTTTTACGCTAAAGTATAGATAGGGAATTTCAAGGACAGTTGATGATATTTTTCGGCGTGAATCCGGTAATCTGTTATATCGGTTCCTTTCCGCTGACCTGGTACGCGTCATTCCTGACGCTGGCAGCGGTATGGCTCATCTTCTGGGGATGGCTGCAGACCCGGAAAAGCAAGCTGATTTCTTTCAAACAGATTTTAGCGATGGTGCTGGTGGGACTGCCATCAGCTATCGTTTTCGCCCGTCTGCTCTACCTCATCGATAATACCGTGGTGGCATTGGTGCACCCCGACCTTGTCTACACCGGGCAGGTAATTAATTTCCTGCAGCACCCGGGACTGATTATCGGCGGCGAAGGGCTGACCATCTGGGGCGCAGTACTCGGGGCTTCTCTGGGCATCTGGGTTTACTGCAAAATAGCCAAAATCAAAATCGGCCGGTTCTTCGACCTGATGGCGCCGGGGGTGATTATGGCGCAGGCCATCGGCAGACTGGGCTGCCTGTGCAACGGCTGCTGCTACGGCATCCCGACCAATTTGCCGTGGGGTCTGGTCTACACCGACCCGCAGAGTTTCGGATTTACCGGCGGCATTCCCGCGCAGCCGACCGTCGCCTACGAAATTATCTTCTGCCTCATAATTTGCTTTGTTTTACTGAAGTTGCGGAATAAATTAAAGCCGGACGGTGCGCTTTTCGTGCTGTACCTCTCGCTTTACGCCGTCTGGCGTTTCGGGATTGATTTTCTGCGTACCGGCAATCCGTTTTTATTCAGCTTGCATCAGGCGCAGGTAATCAGTATTATTGTGCTGTTGATCACTGTTCCCTGGATGATTAAACACATGCGGTGGGCGCAAAAAGATACCCATACGCCGCTGCCTCCTGGTAAAATAGAACCGGTTCAACCGGTTTAAAAAACTTAAATTAGGAATTTTTGTGAAAAAGAGAGGGGTAACTCAATGAAGAACACTGATGTTGTGATAGTCAGCGGTGCGCGGACCGCGATCGGTACATTCGGCGGCACACTCAAGGACATTCCGGCGGTGCAACTCGGCTCACTGGTTATCAAGGAAACTCTGAAAAGAGCCGGACTGCGGCCGAAAACCAGCCAGAAATTACTGGATATAGGGCCGGATGCCCTAAGGTGCGAAGCCTGCGACCTGGAACAAAAAGCCTACAACTGGGATATGTCCCTGAAGGAAGTCCAGGTGGATGAAGTGGTCATGGGCTGTGTGCTTCAGGGCGGACAGGGCCAGAATGTTGCCCGTCAGGCCATGATTTATGCCGGCGTGCCCAAGGAAGCCAATGCTTACACGGTTAATATCGTCTGCGGTTCCGGACTGAAAGCGGTCATTCTAGCAGCGCAGGCAATTCAAGCCGGCGATGCGGAAGTAGTGATTGCCGGCGGCATGGAAAACATGTCGATGGCGCCCTATTTTCTCCCCAAAGCCCGTTTCGGCTACCGCATGAGTGTCAATGCCCGAGATGATATTTACGACCTGATGGTCTATGACGGACTGTGGGAAATTTTCGGGGGTTATCATATGGGCAACACGGCCGAAGCGATTGCCGCCAAATATAAAATATCCCGCGAAGAGCAGGACCAGATCAGCCTGATCAGCCACCAACGGGCGCGTGCGGCGATTAAAGCCGGCAAATTCAAGGAAGAAATTGTCCCGGTTACCGTGCCGCAGGGGAGTAAGGAACCCATCATCTTCGATACCGATGAGCGGCCGATGGAAACCTCGATGGAAAAGATGGCAAAGTTACGCCCGGCCTTCAAAAAAGACGGCACGGTCACCGCCGGAAACGCCTCCGGCATTAACGATGCAGCCGCAGCCGTGCTGGTGATGTCTCGCGCCAAAGCCAAAGAACTCGGTCTGGAACCATGGGTGACGATTAAATCATATGCCTGCGGTGGTGTCGACCCGGCTTACATGGGTTTAGGGCCGATTCCCGCTTCCCGACAGGCTTTGCTGCGGGCCGGTTTGACTGTCAAAGATATGGATGTGGTTGAATTGAATGAAGCATTCGCTGCTCAGGCCATCGCCTCGATGCGGGAATTAGGGCTTTCCTTAGATAATACCAATCCCAACGGCAGCGGCATCTCCCTGGGGCATCCTATCGGCGCCAGCGGCGCGAGAATACTCGTCACTACGATGTATGAAATGAAGCGGGAGAACTGGAAAACCGGCCTTATCACCATGTGTATCGGCGGCGGACAGGGGATCGCAATGGTGGTGGAAAGATAGAGAATCTCCTTGCGGTTCACATTGAACATGAGTTGTGCAGGGAATTCAATAGGCTTGGAGACCCTTCATCCTTCAGCGGAAGGACTCAGGGTGGAGGACTAAACGTGGGTAAAGCTATTAAAATCTTTGTCGGGGATATCGTGGCGGAGGCTACTTTAAACGACTCTAAAACCGCACAGATGGTTTATAATGCTTTGCCGATTACCGGTGAGGCCAACCTCTGGGACGATGAGATTTATTTCGATATCGATTTCACGGCACAGGAGGAAAACGGCAAGCTGACAGTGGAGTTGGGGGACATAGCGCTGTGGCTGGAAGGCCCGTGTCTGTGTATCTTCCCGGGCAAAACACCGGTCAGTCGCGGCAATGAAATCCGGCCGGCCAGCGTCGTCAACGTCATCGGCAAGATAAATAATATTGCCACACTCTACCGCAAGCTGAAAGGCGGCGAGAAAATCACCTTCCGGAGGTAGTTTTTCTCCCTGATGTTACTTCCTTTTTCTACTTGCTATTTATGCAACCTGATGATACGATTGTATTAAGCAACTTGAGGGAGGCCATGAACATGATAGGTAAAACAAAAAAAGCAACTTTTAGTCTGCATACCGATGTGCTGGCCGAATTAGACCAAGTAATGGCGCAAGGGAAAGCCGCCAGCAAAAATGCGCTGGTGGAGCAGGCACTAATCAAAGAGTTTAACGAACTGCGGCGTCAGACGAGAAAAAATCTCTGGCGGGAAGCTTCAAAAGATCAGTTGCTGCTGAACGATATTGCGGAAGTTGAGACAGATTTCAAATATGCGGATTCCGAGACCACGGAGCGAAAAAACTGATGGAGTATTTTCAGTGGGCAATAACCGAGGCGAACCTGGACCCGACAGCTGGAGCAGAACAACGGGGCACCAGACCGGTACTTATTGTCAGCAACGAAGAATTCAATCAGGCAATGCCAAATATAACTATCCTGCCGCTGACTTCAACTCACCGGCGTTTGTATCCTTCTGAAGTTCTCATACCGAAAGGAACTGCCGGACTGCCGCTTGATTCAATTGTGATGGCCCATCAGATCCGGACAATCTCCAGACAGCGGTTGGGGAAACTATTGGGATATATTAAAGACCCCAATATTCAACATCAAATACAAGAGGCCATCAAAGAACATTTAAGTCTAGATTAGCGCCGACACAATCAGAAAATCACCTTCCGGAGGTAACGATGGAAACACTGGAAGCGATTAAGACAAGACGGGCCATCCGCCATTTCAAGAAAGACCCGGTGCCGCCCGAATTGATTGAAAAAATGCTGGAAGCAGCCCGCTGGGCGCCTTCATCCGCGAATACGCAACCATGGGAATTCATCGTCATTACCGACCCGGAAACAAAGAGAAAAATCTCCCGGTCATTTAATTTTGCCCCTTTTCTGAACGAAGCGCCATTAGCAATTGCGGTTATCGTTGACCGCCTGCGGACGCCATTACCGATACAGGACGGCACCACGGCGGCTTATGCCATCTGGCTGGCCGCACATGACTTGGGTCTGGGAGCCTGCTGGATAAACCCGAATATCCCCGGCGGTATTAAAAAAATTCTGGGTATTCCCTTCACCAAAAAGCTGATCACTGTAATGGCTATCGGCTATCCGGACGAAATGCCGGTACACAGCCGCAAGAAATTATCAGATTTTGTCTACTTCGAAAAGCACGGCAATAAAAAAGGGCCGATCGAATTTAAAGAGTAAAATCATAAATTCTTTTTCATCTTTTTCGCTCAAAGCAACTTTCACCCCTCATACATTCGTTGAAGCGAAGGATACACTACTTTGTAAATACTATAGTTTCCAGC
>JBKQML010000089.1:0-7571 GCA_052326545.1 Dehalococcoidales bacterium | reverse complement strand
ATTGTCATACACCATACTGCAGATTCGATTATTCAAATTATACCAGAACTGTCAATGTACTGCTGAATCAGAATATATCACTAAATTGTTGCCGTTTCAATGGGTATGGATGAATTGTTTTTGATATGTAAAGCTAGACTGGCAAAGCTCAGTGGGTTATAATGACGATACTGATATGCATACACTTTATATTGTGGCGACACCAATTGGCAATCTGGAAGATATTTCCTTACGGGCGCTGCGTATTTTGAAAGAGGTCAGGATAATCGCGGCGGAGGATACCAGAAAAACCAGCCGGTTATTGAATCATTATCAGATTAAGACGGCGATGACCAGCTATTACGAACATAATAAACTGGTGAAATTGAACCGTATGCTGGATTATCTGGAACAGGGAGACATGGCGCTGGTTTCCGAGGCGGGAATGCCGGGCATTTCCGACCCCGGCTACGAACTGATTGTAGCGGCAATTGAACAGGGCATCCCGGTGGTGCCGGTGCCCGGAGCTTCGGCGGTAACGACGGCGCTGGCAGTCTCCGGTCTGGCGACGGACAGGTTTACGTTTTTGGGCTTTTTACCGAATAAATCGGCCGGCCGGCGGCGTATGCTGGAGAGTGTTGCGGCGGAAAAAGGCACTTTGATTATTCTGGAAGCGCCGCACCGGGTGCAGGATTCACTAAAGGATATACTGGCGGTTCTGGGAGACAGGCGTCTGTCCGCCTGTCGTGAATTAACCAAAATCCACGAAGAGGTTTTTCGGGGAAACGTGAGCGAAGCGCTGGTGTATTTTTCTGAACCAAAGGGTGAATTTACCCTGGTCATCGATGGCAATAAAATTGAATCACCCAAAGAATTGACATCAGACATTTCTAAAAAGATTCATGATTTGCGGCTGTCCGGGATGTCAGCCAAAGAAGCAATCGCCGGGATGGCCGCCGAAACCGGATTATCGAAAAAAGAACTTTATCGAGCGTGGCTAGCGCAAATTTAATGTACTTTGAAGGCATTTTAAGATATTATTATATAGGGTAAACAAAAAATACTTTTTACTGCAGATTTTACTCTCGATTATCTTTTATAGAAACAATAAAAATCGGAGTACCCTTACGGCATGTTGGTAGAGACGGAGACCCTTCGTCCGTCTGAGGTGGACTCAGGGTGGAAAGTTTTTTCCGATACTTAAAATTAAAACAATGATGGAGGCATAAAGATGAGACGGGGATGTATTTCTCAGGGGAATATTAAATGTGATAGTTGCGGGATGATAGTTCCCTATGCGGGACGATATATGACCGTGGAAGAAGCAGACGGTGAGGAAACCAGCGAGGGCGGAGAAACAAAAAACTATTGTATCAAGTGCTGCGTTAAAAAGAAATATGCCGAATACCGCGAAGAAAAAGGGGAAAAAGTCCTGACGTTCTTCCACGAAGAGAAAAAACTGTCATAAAGTAAAATTAATAGTAGGGTTAAGGATAATGAGCGAAAGAATCCTGGTTTGTGTTGCCTGGCCTTATGCTAACGGTTCGGTGCATGTGGGACAGATGGCCGGATGTTTTCTGCCGGCAGATATTTTTGCCCGCTATCATCGTATCAAGGGTAACGAAGTCCTGATGGTCTCCGGTTCGGACCAGCACGGCACACCGGTTACGATTAAAGCCGAGGCTGAAGGAATTACCCCGCAGCAAGTAGTGGATAAATATCATCAGGAATTTTTAGATACATGGCGTCGGTTTGGTATTACATTTGACCTGTTTACGACAACCAGTACGGCGAACCATGCCAGAACAGCCCAGGATTTTTTCCTGAAACTGCTGGAAAAAGATTACATTTACAAGGATACCGTTTCCCAGGCATTCTGTGAAAAGTGTCAGCGTTTTCTGCCGGACCGCTATGTCGAAGGCACCTGTCCTTATTGTAAATCACCTTACGCTCGCGGTGACCAGTGCGAAGCCTGCGGTAAACCGCTAAATGCGCCGGAATTAATCGGCGCACATTGCCGTATCTGCGGCACAGCGCCTGTTTACCGCGACTCGGAGCATTTTTTCCTGAAGCTGACCGCTTTTAATAAACCTTTACTCAACTGGATAAAAGAACAAAACCTATGGCGTCTGAATGTCACAAACTTCACCACGCGCTATCTGGAAGACGGCTTGAGAGACCGGGCGATTACCCGTGATATTGAATGGGGTATCCCGGTACCGGTAAAAGGATATGAACAAAAACGTCTGTATGTCTGGTTTGAAGCCGTCATCGGTTATTTGTCAGCCACTAAAGAATGGGCACAATCCGCCGGCAATGAAGAGAAGTGGCGTGATTTCTGGCAAAAAGATTGCCGTAGCTACTACTTCATCGGTAAAGATAACATCGCTTTCCATACGATCATCTGGCCGGCGATGCTGATGGGTTACAGCGGATTGAATCTGCCTTTCGATGTCCCGGCTAACGAGTTTTTAACCATTGAAGGAAAGAAGGTTTCCACCAGCCGTAACTGGGCTGTCTGGATGCCCGATTATTTGAATGAATATGCGCCTGACCCCCTGCGTTATTTATTGTCAGCCAATATGCCGGAGACTAACGATACAGACTTTTCCTGGCGTGAATATGTACGGCGCAACAACGATGAACTGGTGGCGACCTACGGCAACCTCGCACACCGGGTGTTAACGCTGACTTACCGTAATTTTGATGGCAAAGTACCCGTACCCGCTAATCCGGACGAGACCGACCGTCTACTGAGTGCCAGTTGTGCAGAGGTTTTCGAAGAAGTTGACGACTGCCTTTCACACTGTCAATTCAGACAGGCGCTAAACAAGGCAATGGCACTGGCGCATGAAGCAAACCGCTATCTCGATGAGAAAGCGCCGTGGAAAGCGATTAAAAACGACCGTCAGTCGGCGGCTAATTCCCTTTATACCGCAATTGGCGCGATTTCTGCTTTGAAGACCATGCTCTATCCCTTCCTGCCTTTCAGTTCACAGAAATTGCATGAGTATCTCGGCTTTGAAGGTAAAATTGAAAATTCGAAATGGGAAATCCGCATCCCCGAACCGGGGCAGAAACTGGTTGAGCCGCATGCTCTATTTACCAAACTGGATGACGGGATAATCGAAAAAGAGACCCGGAAGCTCGGGCACTAATCGCGAGGAGATAGAGAGCCATGCAGTTAACTGAAATCTATGCTCCGATACAGAAAGACCTGGCGGCGGTGGAAGATAGATTAAAATCAACCGGAACCGGGGAGGCCCCCTGGTTGGGGAATTTGTTATCGCATGCCCTGAAAGGCGGCGGGAAAAGACTGCGTCCGGCTCTGGTGCTGCTGTCCGCGGGTTTTTACGATTATAATCTGGAATGCCTGATGCCGATGGCCCTGGCGGTAGAAATAATGCATCTGGCAACCCTGGTGCACGACGATACAATAGATAATTCCTTCGTCCGTTGGGGCCGGCCGACCGTTAATAAATTGTGGGGCATGGAAAAAGCGGTGCTGCTGGGTGATTACCTTTTTGCGAAAGCCGGGGACCTGACGGCCAGCACAGAGAATATCCGGGTAATCAAGCTTCTTCCGCGGACCCTGATGATAATCACTAACGGCGAACTGGCGCAATCAGCAAGTTCATTCCAATTGGGACAGTCCCGTGAACAATATATTTTCCGGATCTCCTCGAAAACAGCGGCACTTTTCGTGATGGCAGTCGAATCCGGAGCGGTGCTGAGTCACGCACCGGAAAAATCTATTCAAATCCTGCACGATTACGGGTATTATCTGGGACACGCTTTCCAGATAATCGACGATATTCTTGATTTCACCGGTACGGAAGAGGAAATGGGCAAACCGGTCGGCGGCGACCTGGCGCAAGGTACCGTTACTTTACCGACGTTGATGCTGATGGAGAAATATCCGCAGGATAACCCGGTGCAAAGGCTCTTTCAGGGCGGTGACAAACAGGGGAATATCCGGCAGACGATTGAGATGGTGCGCAACTCCACTATTATTCAGGAATGTTTTGATGTGGCCAACGAATATTGCCGGAAAGCCTGCCGGAATTTGAAATCATTGCCGGAAAAGGAAACACGGACATCATTATTCAGCCTGGCGGATTTCATCGTCTCCAGAAGAAGATAACCGGTATTTTAAATAATCAAGAAACAATACATCAGCTCGTTGCGCTGAGTACTTTGTATACAAGTATCAAGCAAACTCTAATTTCTGAATTCTAAAGAAACCCGAAGGGCAGAGTTCCACGTGCCAAGCACGTGGGTGAATGTAAAGGAGTAATATCCGATTCTTGTAGCGTCATATTAACCACAGCTTTAGGTCAGGCGAAGCCTGAGTTTTAAAGTACCACGAGCTTTGCTCGTGGGTATCTACCTGCTAAACAAATACAAATAACTAAATCCCAATATATACAGTCAGCTTTTCCCATGTTGAAATACATTCACTTGTGATATAATATTTGTTATACCATTTTTTAATGGGGAGAGGTTCATATGGGGATTACAAATTTCCACACACCGAAGAATAAGCGGCATGTAAGTGAAGAGTCTTTTCGAACAAACGTGCAAAAACAGGCAGCAGCCGCCCCGCAAGTGTTGGGAATATTAAAGCGGCATAGCCTGAGCGATACTAATTTGCGATGCCTGGAATTTTTCTTTTATACAAACACTATCGAAAAAGCAAAATTACTAGCGGCGGAGTTAAAGAAAAAGGAATACACCGTTGCGTATCGAGAAGCCGGTTATCCCAAGAACCAATTCCTGGTCACGGGCTGGACAAGAAAAATTTCGATTGAACAAAATGCATTGTCTGATTGGGTGAAGGACATGTGTGAAACAGGATACAAATACGACTGCGAATTTGACGGGTGGGGCACCGATGTTGATCAATAGACCGCCGCTAACAATTGTTGCCGGAATCGCCTCCGGGGAAAATAGACATGCTTTTAAACCCCATCGTCCAGCGTCGTGCCGTCCTGATAGGTTTCGATTTTGTGGGTGGGCATTGATTCTTTAAAACGGTCGATGATATACTGGCAGGCGGCGAAACCATCGCCGCGGTGACCTGCCGCCACGGCGACGACCAGATTGATATCCCCGACCTTGAGTTTACCGATGCGGTGCGTGAAGGCAATATTTTCCACCTGCCACTTTTGTTTCGCTTCTGCCGCTATTTTACGCAATCCCTCTACGGCTTTGCCGTCTTTGTCCTGATACTCTATCGAAACAACTTTCTTACCGTGTGAATTATCACGGATTAGCCCGACATACGTTGCCACGCAGCCGCTGCCGCTGGTTTTCGCGCGGTTAATCACCTTTTCCGGTGAGATGGGTTTATCGGTAATTTCAATCAGGTCAGATTTCATCAAAATCCTCCGTTCATAAATGAGAAATTCAGGATAAAAGAAAGGGAGTGCCTGCGCACTCCCTCTTTTCATCTTTCTAATTTGCTTCCGGTTTGGATGGCGGTTTTGAGATGATACTGGATGCCACACTTCCACCATCGGTGGACGGCTGCGGTTTCAAAATTACCGTAGGTCCTGGTTGAGGAGACTTGGCTTCCGGCTGTTTGGTTTCCGTTGGTGTTGCATCTATCACCTTAGGCGAAAGCGTTTCTCCCTTAAACAGCGCTTCCAATTCGTCGGTATCCAGAGTTTCTCTGGAGATCAGAGCTTCGGTCAATTTTGTCAGGAGGTCCATATTTTCCGTGAGAATTTTCGTTGCTAAAGCAAAGGCTTCATTGATAATCCGGTCGATTTCCCGATCAATTTCAAGAGAAGTCCTTTCGCTATAATCCTTGGTTTCGGAGATTTCCCGTCCCAGAAACACCAGTTCCTGTTTATCACCAAAAGTGCGCGGGCCGAGTTTATCGCTCATACCCAGGTCAGTCACCATTCGGCGGGCGTAAGCAGTAGCGGCCCGTAAGTCACTGGAAGAACCGGAAGAAGGTTCACCGTAGATGAGTTTTTCTGTACAAAGACCGGCTAAAGATACCGCAATTGCGTCTGTTAATCTGGACTTAGAATAATAAGCTCTGTCCTCCGGCAGCATCCGGGTATAACCGCCGGCCATACCACGGGCAATGATGGAAACCTTATGCGGCGGGTCGGCATTTGGCAGTAATTTGGCCACCAGGGCATGTCCGGCTTCGTGGTAAGCGGTAAGTTTTTTATCGGCGGCGCTCATCCGTTTGCTGCGCCGCTCCGGCCCCATCGCTACCTTATCAATAGATTCTTCTAAATCGACCATTTCAATTGTTTTCTGACCCTTGCGGGCCGCCAGAATGGCCGCTTCGTTCATCAGGTTGGCGATATCGGCGCCGCTGAAACCGGCCGTCTCTTTCGCCAGCGTCTCCAGTTTAACCGTTGTCCCGAGAGGCTTATTTTTAGCATGAACTTTTAAAATAGCGGTGCGTCCGATAACATCCGGCAGGTCAAGTACCACACGACGGTCAAAACGGCCGGGGCGGAGCAGCGCCGGGTCCAGAATATCGGGACGGTTGGTAGCGGCCAGAATGATAATGCTGGTATTCGTATCGAAACCGTCCATCTCGGTCAGGATTTGATTTAAAGTTTGCTCGCGCTCGTCGTGGCTGCCGCCTAAACCGGCGCCGCGGTGACGCCCCACGGCATCGATTTCATCGATGAAGATAATGCAGGGAGCATGATGCTTTGCCTGGTCGAACAGGTCGCGGACACGGGAAGCGCCCACGCCGACAAACATTTCCACGAATTCGCTGCCGCTGATGGAGAAGAAAGGCACGCCGGCTTCTCCGGCAATGGCTTTTGCCAGTAATGTTTTACCCGTACCGGGCGGGCCGACCAGTAAAATACCCCGGGGAATACGTGCCCCCAGCGCGGTAAAACGCTCACGTGATTTCAAGAAGTCCACGACCTCGCGCAGTTCCTGTTTGGCTTCATCAACGCCGGCGACGTCATTAAAGGTAACCTGCGGTTTATCACCGGGGAACAAACGGGCATTACTGCGCCCGAAACTCATCGCCTGGTTATTGGCGCCGCGTGCTCGCATGAACATCACTATAATTAATATGATAAAGATAAGACCAATGCCATATTCAAGAATAATACTCAACCAATCGATACTGGGGGCAACAAAAGTCACCACTACCGGCGGATTGAGATTCAAGCCGGTGACTTGATAAATACTGACCGTGGAACCCAGTAAGCTCGAGTACTGGTTACCGTCAGTCCCGATGATACTGAGATTTTGGCCCTGAACATTAATCGATTTGATTTCATTAGCCTGGGACATGGTGACAACCTGGCTGATGGGGATGTTTGTAACCTTTGTAGCCGTAGGTGTCTTGAATATCCATAAAATAAGAGCAATGCCGCAAATAAATATTATTAAATAAACGATACTGATACTGCGAACTTTTGGCTGTTTCATTTTGACCTCTGTAAGCGCTAAGGCTCCATTTACATTATACCAAAATTGAATCGCATTGGTTAGCGGGTTAAAATCGTACTTTAGTATAACATTACATAATGATTAGTGCAACCCATTGATTTGCTTTATCCGAACGTGATATACTCTAACGTGTAAAGGCGTTGAAG
>JBKQML010000088.1:0-5774 GCA_052326545.1 Dehalococcoidales bacterium | reverse complement strand
ACCCTTTCTCTACTTCTACCAATACTCCTGCTCTTTTCTGTTCTTTCCGGTTCAATGTCACTCTTCCTTCCATGGTGACATTTTCCCTTAACTGTTAGCTGGTGACAAAATCGTATAACATCAACATCAGACTAAATATTTCTTTTCATTTCGGGCTATTGATGCTAAAATATTGAGAAATATTATTATTTGTATGGTATATAATCTTGATATTGTTATAGGGAGGAAAACAGAGAGGATGGCAGCAATCGATAAAGAACTAGTAATTAAGGCACCTCCGGAGAAAATATACGATTTCGTTATTAAATCAAGTAACCTTACAAGGCTTTGGCCCAGTTTGATGGAGATAAAAAATGAAAAGTTATTACCCAATGGAGGATATTGTACTAATTGGAAATACAAAATGGCAGGAGTATGCCTAAAGGGTAAAGCTGAATGTATTGAGGTGGTGCCCAATAAATGGTTTTCTGTTAAAATCGGTGGTGCGGTAGACTGTACAATGACATGGACATTTCGAACAAATGATAATATTCACACCAAGGTTACCATTACTCTTGATTACCGTGTGTCTTTGCCGATATTTAATCGACTGGCTGAGAATATCATCATTAAAATGAATGAACGCGAATCGGAAGTAGTATTGGATAATCTTCGAGAAATTTTGGAAATGAGTTAAGAATAAATATTACTATGAAGAACACTACCAAGTGTTTCTCATCTAACGAAAATAGTCATTACCAGCTAACTGTGACACAATGGTAATGAAATAAATAAACAAAGCGCAATTATCTTATTTAAGTAGTATATTCAGTCTTTCATAACGAATCTTTGATGATTAACCAATAACAGTTAATGCCATTTTAGATTTCTGCTATAAGGTGAAGGAAAAGAGGAGTCTTGGATGCCGAGAGTTGATAATGAGGTTATAATTAATGCACCTGTACAGAAAATTTACAACTACATCAGTCAACCAAGTAAATTGCAACAGATATGGCCCAGTTTGGTGGAGATAACTAATGAGAAATTATTACCTAATGGCGGCTATAGTTATCGATGGAAATATAAGATGTCAGGGATAATGTTTTCAGGCATAGGGGAATGTATTGATATCAAGCCAAATCTTTTATTAATTTCTAAAAACATTGGAGATTTTGACAGCACAGTAACATTTACATTTCAGTCCAGGAACGTTCGAACAAGGATAACCCTGACTTTTGATTATAACTTACCATTAACATTATCAAGTAAATTAACTGAGAATATTATCCTGAAAATGAATACTAAAGAAGCCGGATTAATATTGGATAATCTTAGAATAAGATTTGAAGAGAGTCGATCATCTTTCCCACCATATTGAACTATTCTCAATAAAACTTTGACAGGAACGGGTGGATGCATGCGATGGTAAAACAACTCAATGAGTTTTAGAATATTATCGCGGTCCTAAAGAATTGGGGGAGATACCGTGATAAACGATCAGACTGTTTCAAAAGCACGCATGCTAGTGATGTTAGAACGACATCAAAAAGGATTCGTTATTGACCCCTTTTTGACTTTCACTGTCCGGGAATGGAGGCAATTTTCCGGAAAAGTACTGAACAGGATAAAACGCAAGAATCTCGGGCCGGTGGTAACAGTAAGAAGTGCTGCGCTTACCGAAGACAGCGATGAAAATGTGCCGCCCGGCACTTATCACACGGAACTCAATGTACCCGCGGTATCAGCAAAAAAGATATCAACCGCAATAGAAAAGGTGATATCTTCCTACCAGCGAGATATTCAAAGCGGCAGTGCCAATGAACTAAATGAGGTACTAATACAAAGGCAGGTGATGGCACCCCTGATGAGCGGTCTCATCATGTCGCATGAACAGAACTTTGAAAATCCCTACTATCTGGTAGAGTACGATGACGAAACCGGACGCACGGACACCGTGACGGGGGGATACTCCTGCAAGAAAGCCTACATTTTTCAGAAAGGGGTGAGAATTCCGCCGCCGTGGAATTCTGTCGCCAAAGCAATCAGATCGGTAGAGCTTTTGCTCGGCAACAACAATCTGGTGATTGAATTCGCGTTGACCGGAGATAAATTGGTACACATCTTCCAGGCACGGCGGATGCCTGCAATATATCAGATAATACAGCGAACGGAAACCGGGATAACACAGAAAATACGCCGCGCACAGGGGTTTATTCGCAGCCACAGGTCAACCATCTGGTCCAACATGACAGACTGGAATCCGGCCGAAATGCTGGGGGAACACCCAAAGCCATTAGATTCATCGTTGTATCGTTATCTTATTGCAAACCGGACATGGACAAAGGCGCGAGCATCTCTGGGGTATAGAGATGTAACACCAAAAGTATTGATACAAGATATTGCCGGTTACCCTTACGTCAATGTCGAAGCGTCTTTTGAATCTCTTTGTCCGGCCGCATTGTCAGATTCGCTGGCGCGCCGGCTCGTCAGCAACAGTATCGCAGCTTTGTGCGACCATCCGGAACTTCACGATAAGGTTGAGTTTGAAGTCATGTTTACCTGCGCAGATGTAGTCAAGCCGGCCAGGACACAAGTTCTGGCGGATGCCGGTTTCTCGGCGCAGGAAGTAGGTTATATTGAAAATTCGTTGATTTCGCTGACATCTTCACTGCTGACGAACATACAGACAATATTGAACGAAGATATGCTGCGGAGAAAAAGACTGATGAACTGGCTGCAGCGTTCTTCTCTTTCTACGGAAAACGTTAATGATCATCTGGCAGAGCTTGATTACATAATTGCCGCAATGGAAAGTTGCCGTGATCTGGGGACTTTCTCTTTTTCAAGACTAAGTCGCCTGGCATTTGTAGCAAGAGACCTGCTGGGACGGATGGTTGCCGCCGGCGCATTATCCCACGAGGAATATGAGAGTTTTTGGCGTTCCATCAATACAACAGCAGCAAATGTTGTGACCGCAATCCATGATCTTTCAAATGGACGGTTAAGCAAATCTGATTTTAATAATGTGTATGGCCATCTCCGTCCGCATACCTATGATATTACCAGCGCCCGATATGATCAATCCGAACTGATTAGTACGGCTAATGGATGGGAACAAGCCGGGAGCACCAAGAATTCTGCAGAATTTCAGCCGGAGGTCTACCGCCGCGTCGCAAAATGCCTGGCGATGTCCGGACTGCCTGATGATGCCCGCAAGTTTCTCAGTTTCGTGTCCGTTTCCGTTCAGGAACGGGAACAATCTAAATTTGAATTTTCCGCACTGCTCTCCGCCTGCCTGGAAGAGATTGCACACCTTGGCGAAATGTTGGGACTAAACCGGGCGGAGTTGTCCTTTTTAACAGTGGACGACATAATCGAAGCAAATAATCTACAACCTGAGAGGGCTCAATTGAAACAGCTCTGGACAGAAAATATATATTCACGAAAGGCAGAATGTCAGGATAATGCACGTATTCGCCTCCCCGCTTTAATCACAAACGCAGACGATCCGGTCGTGGTGAAACCAACAAAGTCAAAACCTAACTTTATCACATTGTATGAAACTGAAGGTCAAATAGTAATTCTTAAAGATAGCCGTCCTGCACCGTCTTTAAAACTGTCCGGTAAGATTGTTATTCTTGAAGCCGCCGATCCCGGTTACGATTGGATCTTCTCCAGCCAAATAGCTGCGCTGGTGACAAAATACGGCGGCGCCGCATCACACATGGCGATCAGGGCGGCACAATTTGGAATACCGGCGGTAATCGGTTGCGGAGAAGAGATTTACAATCAGTTTTGTATTCACGAACGGGCACGAATCAATTGCGGAAACAGGGAAATAGAATTTATCACCCAGAATAGAAAGCCCAACCTCCTGCGATGAGCGCCGCTCTTTAAATATTCGCAAAGATATTGCGAACCTGGCGAATTAAATCAAGAACGAAATCACGGTTAATTCTATTTTTAATTACTAATTTTTTGCCACGTCAATATTTGAATAAGGTCACTGTCCTGATAAATTGCCGTTAAGATACCATCTTTCAATCTTAAATCCGAGTAAACAATAGGGCGAGAGCCGGGGAGGTTGTCATTCATCGTGAGCGTGCCATTATTAAAAGTCCATTCTCCTGTATAAAGAGTGGAACCACCGTTGGTTTCGGTGACATTAATACTATCGAATAAAAAAATATAGGCATTCGTTCCGCTGGCACTATAGGTTCTCGTCTGGGTCAGTCCGCCAATATAATTGTCGTCTTCAATCTCCGCCCATGACCCCAGAAGAACATTTTGATCGGTCACCGGAACGCCATTACCTGATTTGGTAATAGCGTTTGTTGTGCCGGATGACGGAACCGACGTTGTTTTTGAGGCGGTAGAAGATACCGGAGTAGTTGACGATGTTTGAGGAGAGGCGGTTGTTTGTGAACCGGGAGAGGCGGTGCAACCAACCGAAATAGATGATAAAGTAACAATCAGAAGGATAGCGGTAATGATACTGATGAAGATTTTCCATTTCTTTATTGATTCACGATTAACGTAATGCATAACGATCATCTCCTTTAAATCTCGAATATATTTGAAATGATTTTACTACACCTGACTAAAAATCGCCATCATTATTTTGTGGTAATGATATCGATATTGAGGGTAAAATTAAAGATTGTCAATGAATTACGTCCAGGTTGAGTAAAACAAGTCAATTTAGTAGTAAGTATTCAAAACGGAAAAGGGTATCGAATAATTGTGTGTAACAGCGAACAAATATTCCTGTGTTTGTTCAGAGTTAGCGGGTTAAGAATATTAAGTAGTTACAAGGGTGTTTTTACATTCCCGCTTTTTATTTTCGTTATCCCCGTAACAAAATACTATGTGTGAGATCAAGAAAGTGGTACACTTTTAACAAAATGAAGGTAGAGAAGTAATCACAGGCGAATAACAATGAAAAATTATCAGCGCTTAGCCCAGTTTTATGAAGTCGGTGGTTGGGGTAAATTTGCAGAGCATTATATTGGTTTAATCGACCGGCTTCTTATTGAATACGGTATCAAAAAAGCTAGAATTCTGGATATTGCTTGTGGAACAGGTATTTTAGCCTTGGCTTTAGCTAAACAAGGACATTCAGTCCATGGTATTGATATCTCTCAGGAGATGATTGCTTTAGCCAGAGCAAAATCATCTGGCATCGCTAACGTATCTTTTGATGTTCAAAGTATAACTGATTTTAAAGTTAAGGGTGAGTTTGATATCGTGACATGTACCTTTGATTCACTGAACTATCTGATTACCTTTGATGAATTGAAAAAGATGTTTGATTGTGTCGCCGGGTCACTTGGGAAATCAGGGCTATTTGTCTTTGACTCGAATACCAGTCAGCAATATCTGAGCGTTGGGAATATATCACTGAATCAGACAATCGGCGCGGAGTCTTTTCAACAGGAAGTGAGCTATGACCCTGTTCGGAAGAAGGCAAAAACTATCTTCAAATTTGCTGATGGGGCTGAAGAGATTCACGAGCAAAGACCGTATGAACTGTCGGATCTCAACCCCATACTGAACAATTCAGGTCTTCGATTAATCAAATCATTTTCATGGTTTGATGATAGACCGTACAACAAAGAGAGCAAACGGCTCATTTGCATAACACAACGGAATTTCTGAACATATAGTTGTGATCTTCATTTTTTAGAAAAGGCAAACGGTATGGTGTAATTATACCCATGACCGGGCAATCATCCCGGGTTAACGGATGTGTGCTAATTCCTACACTCTTTTCTAATCGAAGAATGGGCCTGGAG
>JBKQML010000087.1:0-8555 GCA_052326545.1 Dehalococcoidales bacterium | reverse complement strand
TGACAAAGTATATTGGAATGAAAATCCTGCCTTCAACGATTTCTACGCCGATGTTTATGCCGCCGCTCTTTCCCAGATTGCGGTAGCTCAAAATCCTGATGTTATTCTCATCGGTTCCAGTCGCCGCGGCAAAGAACTGGCGGCACGTCTGGCCCAGAAGTTGAATGCCGGCTGCATCACGGATGCCACCGGTATCGAACTGAAAGATAAGGGTTTACTGGTGCACCGCTATACGCTCGGCGGCAATACCGTCTCCTCTGAAATGTTGCAGACCGCCCAAAAAGTAATTTCTGTGTTGCCCAAAGCATTTGAGAAAGGTGCCAGGACATCAGCGCAGGGAGAGGCTGTTGAAGTCGCGGTAACGCTCAAGGAGCCCAAAGTTAAAATTGTCGAGACGAAGACCAAGGCCGGCGACGTGGTCAGTCTGGAAGACGCCCAGACGCTGGTATGTATCGGCCGCGGTCTGAATAAGAAGGAAGACCTCCCGATGGTGGAAAGCCTGGCTAAAGCCCTGAATGCGGAAATCGGCTGCACGCGGCCGCTTTCTCACGAATGGCAGTGGCTGTCGGAGCAGCGGGAAGTCGGATTATCCGGCAAGAAGTGCAAACCGCGCCTCTGCGTGGAATTGGGCATCTCCGGCCAGATTCAGCATACGGTTGGGGTGCGTGATTCCAAGGTTATCGTTGCCATCAACAAGGATAAAACCGCCCCTATTTTTGAAATGGCCGACTACGGCATTATCGGCGATATTTATGAAGTTGTCCCCAAGCTCTCCGAAAAACTAAAGACGGTTTAATATTCCATTCTGAGTCCGCCTCCGGCGGGCGAAGAATCTCCATGCCTATTGAGTGAAGACGTACAGTAACTTATTTGACGGCTGATCGCAAGGTATCGGCCGTCTTTGTTTAGGATTGTCATACCCGACCTGATCGGGAATCCATCTAACGGCCATCCCTCGGCTGTGAGGTCTGCTTATGTGCAGAAGTAATAAGGTTTTACTCCCACAAAAATAGCTGTACTTCTCCCTCCTTTTTAAGGAAGGATTAAGGGAGAATTTCGAGGGATTTCTTTTAGACTGCAGGTGCTCAATAACCGGCCGTCTTTGTTTATGGTATTATTCTCTCATGACAGATATTCTTATTAAAAGCCGCTCTTTGACATTACGAACTGTAACGCTGAATGACACAGAAGCAATTCTTGGGATTTATCGCGGGTGTGAAGATTTTCTGGCTTTGGGTCCTGAACCGAAAGCATCGCTGGAGATGGTATTGAAGGACCTAGAGATATCTCAGCAGGAGGGAAGCTGTTTCTGCGGCATCTATAATCCCGGAGAGCATCTGGTGGGAGTGGTTGATTTCATCCCGATGGGTTTTGAAGGAAAAGCCGACATTGCTTTTATCAGTCTGATAATGATTGCCGCTCCGTTCCGGAATCAAGGAATTGGAAATAAGACTGTTAGTCTTACCGAGGGTGAAATAACGAAAGATGGCGACGTCATTGAAATCCGTTCTGCCGTACAGATTAATAATCCTGCCGCTATCCGGTTTTGGCAAAAGAACGGCTATCGCATCGCTAGCGCACCTGAACTTCAATCGGATAGTACTACGGTTTTCAGGTTAAGTAAAAAACTGGGTTAGGGTACCACTCGTTCTGAGTCCGCCTCCGGCGGACGAAGAATCTCCATCTCTACTCAATAGGCTTGGAGACCCTTCGGCTGCGCTCAGGGTGGTGATGGTTATTGCCATCGTCTGATAAACCACTCCTGACGTGCACCGACGGCAAATAACGGCGCCACCACCAGCCAGATGGTAATCGTCACCAGCATTGCCTGCGCATAATTAATCGTTTTCAGCCCTACTTGCGGCGCAATCACGCCCCAGAGCAGCATCAATATCAAAGAGCTGATAAAGAAACCGGGAATTGCCGCTAAAAATCTGAAACAACCGAACATGATCTAATCTCCTTCAAGGAAAATAAAATTCTCCGACATTTCAATTCTAAACAATAACCGGGATAAAAGCCAAAATACGCAAAGCACAGACAACTCGGGGGACTCCATCCCGACGAAAGTCGGGATCCAGCTGATTCAACATTATTTTGTATTTTGGTATTGTTTAGAATTTCGAAACCTTCGGGGATTTAGTATTTTACCTGATTATATCCCACGGCAATTTCTTTTCTTCATCCCACTTGGCATGAGCATATTCATCAATTTCCAGTCCGGCTTTTCGCATCGCCTGATGCCAGTGCGCCAGCGAGAGTCTTTCAATGTTCGCCAGGACTCCCGCCAGCCGTTCGTCGCCGCGGGAAAGCACAGCCTGGACTTCACTCCATTCAGGGCTCTCGTTTTTCACGCTGATACCTTTTGACGGTAAATTGTTTTTCACCAGGGATAATCGGTTCTTCAATGTTATTAACGAAGCCATGCCTTCGCGCTGGAAAGGCGTGCCCGCCTTCGGCACAAACGGCGCAATCGTTAGGGTAATGCGGCTCCATGACTGATGCCGGTCGAAGATATCTTTGCACCTGACGGCCAGCAACGCGACAGCCTCGATATCGTCGTCGGTTTCTTCCGGCAGCCCAATCATAAAATAAAGCTTAAGCTGTTTAATGCCCTGAGATGCTACTTTTTCTACGGCTTTCAGAATATCGTCCTCATTAATCCGCTTGCCGATAACATCCCTCAACCTTTGTGAGCCGGCTTCCGGCGCTAGGGCGACCGTGTTAGTGCCGCCTTCAATTACTTCCCCCAGCACTACCGGTGACAGCGGTTTGATGCGCAAAGAGCTGACGGATAATTCCGCTCCCATGTCGTGCAGTTTTCCTACCAGTTCCTCGATTTGCGGATGGTCGGTTACTGCCGGGCCCATCAACCCCAGCCGTTTGCGGTACTGTAACCCCAGTTCCGCCTGATATAAAAGACTATCCACGGAGTGGAAACGCATTGGGCGGTAGCAGTTGCTCACCAGGCAGAAGCGGCACCCCCAGTTGCAGCCGCGCTCCACTTCGATCAGGAACATATTCCCCAATTCGGTATCTCTGGTGAGGACACTGGAATGAACTGGGAAGTTATCCAGATTTTTAACCCACTGCCGTGCTACCGGTTTATTCGAATATCCCGGCACATAAACACCGGTCAACAGTGCCAGTTTTTTCTTCAGTTCATCCCGATTTTCCGAAACACCGTCTTTCATCACGGGCAGCATTTCCGGTAATATTGCTTCCGCCTCACCGATGCACAGACAGTCAAAAAACGGTGCCAGCGGCATGGGATTGGTGGTGATGCACGGCCCGCCGGCAATAATCAGCGGATATGTTTCGTCACGGTCTCTGGCATAAACCGGAATGCCGCTCGCCCGCAAAATCGGCACGATATTAAAGTAGTCCAGTTCGTAGCTCAAAGAAAAAGCCACCACCGCAAAATCGGTCAGCGGTCGCTGTGATTCCATCGCTAAGGGCAGAACGTCGCTGGCATCTTTCGGTTCCCGGAAAACCCGCTCGCAGACGGCATCGTTCCGGTCGTTAATTAAGCGGTAAATTGCCTGGATTCCCAGATTGGACATGCCGATGTTGTAAGAATTCGGGTAAATCAGTGCCGCAGGCAGCTTGCCGCCCCAATCCTTGACGATGGCGCCTTGCTCTGCGGCGAGCCTGTTCCTGATTTCCTTCGCTGTTTGCCATGTCATAAGATTACACGACTATACTCGGAAACTCTGGCCCGGTCTGAAATTCCCTTTGCCGGGTGTTAATGGCGGCGTGGCATTATAGCTGGCGTCGAGTTTGACCGCTTCCTGATAAGCTTTGGTGGATTCTTCATGTCTTCTTGCCTGATGATAAGCGGTGCTCAGGTTGTACCAGGCTTTGGCAAACTTCGGGTCTATTTTAACGGCTTTTTCATAAGCCATAATTGCATCGGTGTATTTCCCTGTTTTCGCCAGAATTACGCCCTTCTCAAACCAGGCGTCGGCGTAGCCGGGGTTAATTTCGGTCGCTTCGATAAAGGCGCGGTAGGCTTCCATCTGTTTAGCGGACTGCAGCAGCGCCATACCTTTGTAAAACCAGGCCTCGGCACAGTTAGGGTCGATTTTTATGGATTCATCGAAAATTTTGATGGCCTCATCCTGCATTGCCAGGTCCATCAGCGCGATTCCTTTACTGTTCATTGCTTCCGTGAACCTGGAATCTAATTTTATCGCCGCGTCATAGGCGACAATTGCATCGCCGTGTTTGCCCAAATCATCGAGGGAATTGCCCTTATTATTCCACGCTTTGGTGTAGTTGGGGTTGAGTTTAATCGCTTCCTCGTAGGCTTTAATTGCCTCTTCATATTTCCCGAGGTTATGCAGAGCGACGCCTTTGTTGTTCCACACCTGGGCGGCGCCCGGATTTAATTTAATCGATTCATCGTAAACTTTAATCGCTTCCTCGAACTTTTCCCGTTTGTGCAATACAATCCCTTTGTTATACCAGACATCCGGGTCTTTGGGATTCAGTCTGATCGCTTCATCGAAAGCCGCGATTGCTTCATCGAGGAGGTTCATGTTGTTCAGCAGGACGCCTTTATTCAGCCATGTTTCCCAGACGTTTGGTTTCGCTTTGATGGCTTCTTCGTAATTTTTCAGGGCGTCTTCATATTTTCCCAGTACGATGAGGGCGTTGCCTTTATTGGTAAAAGCTTCGGCCAGACCGGGGTCGATTTTTGTGGCCTCGTTATATGCCATAATGGCTTCTTCGAATTTATTATTCTCAAAATACCCCACCCCTTTGTCAAACCAGTCTTTTGCGGAAATTTTCTCTGCCATGTTCGTCCCTCCCCCCATAGATTACCATAACATCACCCGCCTGTTTTGAAATTATAAAATAACAGGCTGCAAATGTCAAGCACCATTTTATGCATTATTTCTAAAAGGCTCTCCGTCGCTAAAATCCTGATTTCCCGAAGGTCCAAACCTTATCCTTATAAAATGAGTAAAATAAAAATATCAAAGTCTGAAAACTAAAACATATTGCTAACCGCTGAAAGCTGGAGCCCCGTTAAGCGACGAAATACTTTGCGCAGCAAATGTATGACAGCTCTATTTTCGCATTGATAAATCAACTGAGAAGGGAATATAATCAAATACAATCGCTGGCGGTCGAAGGAATCTGCCCCGTTTTTAGAAACCTGAGAATTTTCTCCTTGCATTTTCATAAAGGAGGATAAATTGGACGAGCTATCTGCAATATCAAACTATGATTTATGGATGTCGTTAGTTAAAGTGCACCATTCTTTGTTTTTTCTCCGACAGAAAGAATTGAGCCCTTCCCACATTGCCGCTCAGCAGCTTCAGGTTTTGCGCGTCATCCAAAGTTTGGGTGCGGCAGCGACATTATCGGCAATCTCGCAAAAGGTCGAACGGAAATTGGATGTAATTTCCCGTCAGGCTGTCAGAATGGAAAAAGACGGATTAATAAAGAGGGTTAAAGACAGCCCTAAATCAAGACTTTTAAGGATAGAACTTACTGCAAAGGGTCTTGATATGCTTAAAATCAGCCGGGAGAGCGAATCCATCAATGCGATATTATCAGTTCTCACCGAGGAAGAACGCCGGCAAATATATTCCGCCTTAAATAAAATATTATTCAGATTGGGGAAATGACCGTTGGCTGCTCGTTGAGATTATCCTGGTTATGGTCTGAGTAAGCAATGATATCATTATCGGGCAAAGGTATTCGTTTATCGTTTTTTATTGTTCCTTACTTAATACCCCGACCGTGAGGTCGAGGGATGGAGTTCTCCCTGCATCTCACCTTTTCTCCTCAAAGATGCAGGGCAACGAAGTTGAAGCAGGCAATACCCCGACCGTAAGGTCGGGGGAAGTTTATTCCGGGTAAATTTCAATAATTATTTTGTGTCGTATTTATTATTTTCTCCAGCAGCGTAATCAGTTGTTGTCTTTCTTCTTCCGATAAAGAAGACATTATCGTTTTGGCTGATTTTACTTTCCTGACGTTTTGATAAATATTAAAACCGGTCTCTGTTAATTCAAATCTCAATTTGGTTGATTTGGGTGTATCTCTGATTTTTTTCACCAGTCCGGCATGTTCCATCTTTGTCATGTTTATGGAAAGGGTATTGATATTTCTTTCGGTACGCTCAGATAACCTGGTAAGATTAGCCTTGTCGCCAAGTTCATAAATACAGGTCAAAACATGAGCCTGCCGGGGAGAAACATTATAAGCCCCCAGTTCTTTTTTTCTGGCCCTGAACAAGATCTGCCTTGTTTTACCGATTAAAAATCGCGAATATAAAATACTATCCTTTGATTTTATTTCAGGCATACTAACACCCCTTTTCAGGCTCTCCCTGCTATGTTAATGGTACCTGGTGTTAAGGATTCTATCATATCCTCCCGCATCTTTAAACGGGAGTTTATATCGGGTAGAACCTGTTATTCATTCAATCACTTTGATTATGATATTGAATATTCTTACGGATATGATATGCCTTATTGACAACCTGGTGGATGTTCGATAAACTTAGGGCAATTTATTAACCGTTCCCTAATTATACTCTATAATCAAGCGTGATTTTAACAAATAAATAATAAAATAAGAATTCCAACTGATTAAGAGAGGTGGATATGGGTGCATATGCAATAAGAAGGCTATTGTGGATTCCCGTTACAGTCATTCTGACGACCATGATAGTCTTCCTGCTGGTACGGTTCATTCCCGGGAATGTCGTTGATATCATTGAAGCTCAGATGGCGGCAAATGGCGGCGGCACGATTGACCGCGCGGCGATAATGCACCTCCTGGGATTGGATGTGCCGGTCTATGTTCAGTATGCCCGCTGGGTAACCGGCATTGTCGTCCACGGCAGTTTCGGCGTATCCTTACGTTCCTCCCAACCGATCACCCCGATGATAATACAGCGTATCCCGTTAACCTTTGAACTGGGTCTGATGGCGCTGATTATCGGCTTATTGATTTCCATCCCCATCGGCGTCTATTCCGCCATACGGCAAGACACTATTACCGACTACATCCTGCGCAGTATTTCAATCCTGCTGATCTCTGTCCCCAGCTTCTGGCTGGGCACGATTATCGTGCTCTATCCATCCATCTGGTGGCATTGGGCGCCGCCGATGGAGTTTATTCCCTTTGCGACAAATCCTCTGGGGAACCTGGGGATGATGATAATTCCGGCCCTGGTATTAGGGTCCCAGCAAACCGGCGGTACCATGAGAATGACCCGTACCATGATGCTGGAGACTTTACGGCAGGATTACATCCGCACGGCCTGGTCGAAGGGGCTCAGTGAACGGGTCGTGGTCATCAGACATGCCATGAAGAATGCGCTGATCCCGGTAGTCACGATGGTCGGCGGGGGCATACCATCACTGGTTGGCGGTTCCGTCATCATCGAGTATATCTTTAATCTTCCCGGGATGGGACGTTTAATGATAGATGCGCTTAACGGTCGTGATTATCCGATAATCTCTGCCATCAACCTGATCATGGCCACCATTGTCATTGCCAATAACCTGTTTATTGACCTGACATACGGCTGGTTGGACCCCCGGATTCATTACCAATAGAAAAAAGCCTAAAAGGGAGTTTAAATCATGACAACGAAGAATGGAAACGCCGCTCCGGTTAAGCGAGATGAAAATAAACGTCCGGGCTTTTTCTTTGATTTACTGAAGAGATTAGTAATCGAGAAACCACTGGGTACTTTTGGTCTGGGCATCATCATCATCTTTTTCGCCGGCGGCATCTTTTCCAAATTTATTATGCCTTTCGGCATGGGTCAGATTCACCTTCTCGAACGTCTGCAAAATCCATCCACGAAGTATTTACTGGGAACCGACGAACTGGGACGTGATGAGCTGAGCCGCTTGATTTACGGCGCCCGTATCTCCATGGAAGTCGGCCTCGGGGCAACATTTTTAAATGTCCTCGTCAGCATTTTGATTGGTGCCACCTCCGGCTTTTTCGGCGGTAAAGTCGATATGATTGTGCAGCGTTTTGTTGATGTCTGGATGTCCATCCCCGGCTTTGTCATTTTACTGACCATTATGACGATTCTTCCCCGCAACCTGATTGTGATGATCATGGTATTGGGCATCACCGGCGGTATCGGCGGTGCCCGGTTAGTTAGAAGCGCCGTCATTGCCATTAAATCCTACACTTATGTATCGGCATCGGAAGCCATCGGCTCCGCGCCGCTGCGCACATTACTGGCGCACATTATCCCGAACATCATGCCGACGCTGATCATTATGTTCACCCTGGGCATCGGCGGTAACATTCTGGCCGAAGCCGGCCTGAGCTTCCTTGGTTTCGGCTTGCCACCCGGAATTCCTTCCTGGGGCGTCTTGATTAACAGCAGTCAGGCGTACCTGCAGACCGACCCGCAGCTGGCATTGTGGCCGGGTGTCGCGCTTTCCCTGTCTGTCTATGGAATAAACATGTTCGGCGATAGTATCAGAGACCTGCTCGACCCGCGCTTGAGAGGCGGTGTGGGACGGTATTCTCTCTCCGACAAAAAGCTGCAACAACTGAAAGAA
>JBKQML010000086.1:0-5257 GCA_052326545.1 Dehalococcoidales bacterium | reverse complement strand
TGGGAAGAAGTTAGGAATAGTTTCCACTTTGAAGATCACTACACGGCCTATAACGGGGCGAAAAAGGCTCCCCCCGAGTTTCTGCACATTCTGATGCCTCTTGCGGGTATTGTGGATGTCGACCCGGACGGTAAGAATGCCAAAGGCAGATGGTATGGGTATTTTCTTGGAGCCATGCCGCGAGAGGGACAAACCCGGGCATTAATCGGGTGTGGAATATGGGAGAACGAATATGTAAAAGAGGACGGGACATGGAAGATCAAAACAATCTTGTGGAACGAGATAACCAGTAGCCCGCTAGAGGAAGGCTGGGTAAAGAAACCTGCGATTCTAAACCCCCTCCACAAGGAACCACATCCACTCGCACCTAATACTCGTTTTGCTCCTTACCCATCAGGCTATATCTTCCCGTATCATTACAAAAATCCAGTGACTGGGAAATAGCGAGGCTTACTATGAGTGGGAATCAAATTGTCATAGGTTTAGTTGGAAGTCCTAATAAGAAAGGACGCACCAATGAGCTGGTGAGAGCAGCATTGGAAGGAGCCGCTCGTGCGGGGGCTCCAATTGAATTGATTCAAATGTCGGACTGTGTTGTTGAAGCTTGTAAAGATTGTGTACCATGGGTTTGCAATACCAAACAAAAGTGTACTTATGAAGATAAGAATTTTGAGTTACTGAGTAAGAAGATATTGGGTTGCGGAGCGTTGGTAATAGGAACCCCGGTATATTGGGGTGATACTACAGGGATGGTAAGATACCTCTTTCTTAAAATGTATCGGGTATTTGCTGGGTCGGGCCAACTAAAAGGTCTGCCAGCATTGGGAATTGCGATCGCCGGTGGGAGTGGAAACGGTCTCACAACAGGTTTGAAGCCGATTTATCATTTCTTCAGAACAATGCAGATGCGGGCAATTGAACCGCTGCCGGCTACACGTTTTGATTTTGACAAGGTTTTGAAGGAAGCAGGACTCTCTGGACATCGGTTGGCACAGATGATGTCAACTCGTGCGCCGTACAAGAGTTCGGAGGAGTGCTGGCTCGATTATGTCGCAATGCCTTATATTGGAGAAAATCGAGCTATCGAAAGGAGATTACTGGCAGCCATTGCCTACGAAGCAGTACCAAAAGGGCGGAGACAAGAGATTGATGGCGACCTAGCGCGCGCTGATATTCTTATCGCCGCCGGTCAGGCACTTGAGGCCATGATTGAAGTAACTAGAGTTTACAATTCCTGCGTTAAAATAATCGACGGAAAGTGAGATGGTTTTGTAGTCTGTGCAACAAGGAATCTACACTCCAATCGCCTCAGCCACCTTTGCCCAGCTTTATCTTGCTCCCCCTCCAATCTTCGGAGATAAACCGTGGTGACTGCCAGACTGCTGTGGTCCAGAAACCTGCTGACATCTTCGACTGTTTCACCGGCGTCACGGCGAAGCTTGGCGGCTGTGTGTCGGAAGATGTGTACCCCAGAGGGACTGATGCCTGCCTTTTTAAAGTATCGTTGCAGGTTACTGTAGAATGTTCCGCTGGTGATACCTTTACTATGGTGCGATAGTGAGGGCCATAACGACTCGTCTTGGGGCCATTGTCGCCAAGTCTTTTCCAAAGGCCGCCAGTGAGGCTTTGATGGCGTCCAGTGCCGGTTGTGGTAACTCCCGATGGCCTTGTTTCCCACCTTTGCCGCGATATGTGTAGTTGGTTCTGTCACCATCAAGAATAAGATTGCCAGTTTTCATTCCGATGACCTCTGCTCTGCGGCGTCCGGTGAGCACCAGGGTCAGGATGATTGCGCGGTCTCTTAAACCAAGCGGCGAGTCTGGAACCACTGCCAGCAGCTGATGCACCTGGTCACCGGAAAGCCCTCTGGGTGTCGAAGGTGAGGTTTGTGGTCTTTGCAGCTTATCACAGGGGTTGGACTGAACGATATCCATCCTAATCAAGAATCGGAAGAAGGAACTGATGCAGGCAATGCGAGCGCCGATGGTTATTGCCGATGGCTGCTTCCCGGATAATCCCGGACTGTGGGCATAAACAAAGATATCTTGTGAAGTCACATTATCTGGCTGCTTGCCGGAGCGCCCGAAGAAGTCCTGCAGCATTCGAGAGTAACCTTCCACCGTCCGCCGGGAACCGGAGCGTTGTTCTTTCTCCGCCAGGAAGGCATAGAAGGCCCGCTGCCAACCAGCAGCGGTGTCAGTGAAGTTAACAATGGTATTTTCGGTCATTTCATTCCTCCAGCATGTCCTGTATGAACTTGAGTGCTTCAGGGTCATCTTGGTGCTTTTTAAGCAGTTTCATAACCTGAGCTTTGCTGTAATAGCCTGGCTTGATGTCCCCGGCGTAAGGTTTGGGATTATATGGGTCGTAGTCGGGGATAATTAATTCTGTTTTGTCGGTCATCATAATCGCATCTCCTTTTATAGTGTTACATCATTCATCACTCTGTTTTACTCTGAAGTCAAGTAAATAAGATCAACTTCAGGCTCATTTGTATCATGCCTATAATACTCTACTTCTAAAAGTCCTATATACTAAACCGTGCTATAATTTTCTTTCTGAAGGATGTTGAAAAATGGAAAAAAGGAGGAATTAAAATGGAACTGAAGGAAGTAATCAGGAAAAGAAGAAGTGTTCGGGATTATAAGGATACGCCCGTTCCGGAAGACAAACTGTTAAATGTTCTGGAAGCAGCTCGTCTGGCACCGTCAGGTGGAAACGGTCAACTATGGAAGTTTATTGTTGTGAGAGACCGCAAGAGGCGCCAGCAACTGGCTAAGGCAGCATCAGGGCAAACCTTTGTGGGAAAAGCACCTGTAGTTATTGCTGCAGTAGCCACAATGCCCGAGAGAATACAACAATGTGGAGTGCCGGCCTACGCCGTGGATCTGGCAATTGCTGTAGACCATATGACTCTAGCCGCAGTGGATGAGGGACTTGGTACCTGCTGGATTGGTGCCTTCTCGCAAGAAGAAGCCCGAGACGTTTTAAGTATTCCCGCAAAATACCAAATTGTGGCATTACTTCCTTTGGGTTTTCCAAAACAACCTGAAGGACCAAAGACTAGAAAATCTCTAAATGAGATTCTGTGCTACGAGATATTTAAAGAATAGAGAAAGAATCCTCGCATACTAATTCATTATTCGAGCATTGATTAAGGCTCGGAAGCGAGCATCTTGGGAATGGACAAATGACTGCCGTGTTGAATCATAAGAAAAAGCCCCGGATATACTACGGTTACATCGTACTTGCCGCTTGTTTCTTGATTATGACAATTGTGTCCGGAACGCAATACAGTTTTGGGGTTTTCTTTAAACCCATGTTGGATCAATTTGGCTGGACGCGTGCCTCAACCTCTGCTCCTTTTTCATTAAATTTAATTCTGCTTGGCCTTTTTAGCATTTTGGCAGGCAAACTCGGTGATAGATTCGGTCCCAGAATAGTTATAACACTTGGCGCCGTCATCATGGGTTCAGGGTATATGTTAATGTCCAGAATCACCAATTTGTGGGGCCTTTACCTGTCATATGGAATTATTGTTGCACTGGGTTCAAGTGCCATGTATATTCCACTAGTAGCAATGATGTCCAGATGGTTTACTAAGAGACGCGGGCTCATGGTTGGCATCAGTGTTTCCGGAATCGGGTTTGGTATCAGCATAGTCCCGCCGATTGCAAGTCAGATTATGACAAGCCTTAATTGGCGCACTGCCATATTCATATTGGGTATCTCAAGCTTGGTCTTAATAGCAGCGGCAGCGCAATTTTTAAGGGCTGAACCTGAAACCACGTTATTAAAAGATAATGAGGATAAAAGGATCGAATCTGTCCCTCGATCCGAAGGACTTTCATTCCGAGAGTCTGTCAAGACCAACCAATTTTGGATGATTTTTATTGCCTGGGTCTTATACGGGTTTTTCTACCAAGTTGGTATGGTTCACATTGTGCCGTATGCTACCGATCTGGGAATGTCGGCATTAGTTGCTGCCACAATTTTGACGACGATTGGTTTCATCGGCATCTTCGGAAGAATAATCCTCGGATTTACTGGTGACAGATTCAGTAATAAGAATACTTTGCTCGTCAGTTTTGTATTGATGGCAGGAGCTTTCACTGCGCTATCAGTCAGCCACACAATCGGAATGATCTATGTTTTTGCAGTGGTCTTTGGTTTTTTCTTTGGAGCGGGAATTTTACTAGCGCCAATTACTGCTGAATATTTCGGGTTTAAAGAATTGGGAGTGATTACTGGCGCTATTTATTTTGGAAGTAACATAGGTGGTGCCATAGGGCCTGTATTTGCCGGGTACATTTTTGATATTACTGGAAAATATGGGCTGGCATTTATTTCCAGCGGCATAACTGCTATTTTGGCTGCTATTTTTATGTGGTTGCTCAAACCAGCTTCAAATAAGTGAGTTAGCACATCACTCTGTCTGAGATTGGGCATTAACCTATCAATTCTAATCAGATACATTTAATTATTCCCTATTGACATAGGTTAAACACGGATTAGAATTAAAATAGAAGCATAAAATACATTATAAGTTGCTTTTTTGGAATTAATATGAATAAAGCCTTATATTCCACATGGTACGAATTCAAGAAAGACCTTCAAAAAGAAGTAAAATATAGCATACTTAACAAAGAGTGGTTACAAATAAAACCCCGGGAACCACTGCCGTGGGATAGTTCTTTCATGCAATCAACTCTCTTGAAATTGTCCAAGGATACAAAATAAATAAAGGCCTGTTTTTGAAATGACGGCAACCTCAAAACTTAAAATACAATGCCCTTATTATGGCCAGAAAATTCAGCCATACTCAGTGGCTAATTTTGTAAAAATATGCCCAATTTGCCTGCGTAGAATTGGCTAAAACAAAGTTGGACTGCAACAGTTTCGGACACTCGTGAAAATCGATTGAGTTGTGTGTAATGCTATAAACTAAATATCATAAAAACTTAATTGAATTATCATGGAAGTGACCTTATGTTAATAGAGATAGACGGACAAATTTACAATTCGACGGAAACTTTTTATTGCCCTGCTTGGTGGGATCAATGGCAGGAAGAAAACTTCAAGAATAAGTTAATATCATTCCACAGAAGATTCGAGCAATTGGAAGAAGAATAGATTGACTTCTGATTACTTATATCACTCGAGAAATGTGAGGTAAAAAGATGGAAGCATATTGTGTAAAGTGTCGCTCTAAGAAAGAAATGAAAAACGCCAAGGCTATCACGATGAAAAACGGGAA
>JBKQML010000085.1:0-24054 GCA_052326545.1 Dehalococcoidales bacterium | reverse complement strand
GCAAATACTTTTCTTAAAAACGCGGGATTCCACTTCAATACACCCCACATCCGGTAATACAAGATTTTAATCTTCAATCCGGATATTTCGTTCCAGTTTGGGACAAAATCCCAAATCGCAGCGCGTCATCATGTTTACCGCGAGGGGCGTCGCATACCTAATTTCAAGAATTGATTCCCGAAATTTCAAATACAAAAAATACGTTCTTAAGTCCCGCAGGCGAAATGCTTCCGAAGGTCATAACCGAAGGTACTTTTGACCTTAGTCAAAATGTATCGCTTTGAAAGCGAAACGCCGTAGACCACAGTCGGATGGCTGAAGCACAGCGTAAGTACTTTGCTTTAGCGAACGTATACTTCACGAAGTGAACGTATATGAAGTTACCGCAGTACCTGAAGAATCTCCATCTCTACTGGAGAGGCAGGAATACGGAATCAATAATTCTTTCTTAATACATTCGCTGCACTCAGTACTATGTCTCTCCCTTCATAAACTCGGGGCCTTGTCCTTACAAAGGAGAGAAAATAAATATCCTGGTTTTAGGGCTTGAGGTTGGTTTGGAGTTTAGGAGATGGATTCCTGCTTCCGCAGGAATGACAAAATGGCGGGAGGGTTACGTCTGCGACTAAACCCTCCCCCTGATTGTAATATTTGTGTTTTGAACTTGGATATTGTTTAAGTATTTAGTGTTTCGGATTTACCTGATTCTTGATACTTGAATCTTGATTATTTCATTTCAGCGGTGAAATGTGATGATGGTGAAATGTGATGATTGTCCTTTAGTCGTTATCGGTTTATAATTAAGCGCAGTAGACACACCCGGATTATGTAAGGAGAGAATAATGGAAATTTTAGATACAACTTTTCGGGACAAACGCATTGCGATGCTGATTGACGGCGAAAATGCCCAATCTTCTTTGATCGATAAAATGGTGGCGGAAACCGGCAAATACGGAATGGTCACCGTGCGCCGGATTTACGGTGACTGGACCACACCGCAGATGAAAAGCTGGAAAGACGTGCTGAATACGCATGCCATCCAGCCCATCCAGCAGTTCCGCTATACCATTGGGAAAAACTCCTCGGACGCCTCACTGATTATCGACGCCATGGATATCCTTTACGAAGGCACGGTGCACGGTTTCTGCCTCGTTTCCAGCGACAGCGATTACACCCGCCTGGCCACGCGCATCCGGGAGAAAGGTTTGTTTGTCATGGGCATCGGACGGAAAAACACGCCGCCTGCCTTTGTTAAAGCCTGTGAGGTTTTTGTCTATACGGAAAACCTGATGCCGGAAAAGAAAATTATTAAAATCGTTCCCCAACAGCAAGAAACGATACCCGGTAATGTCACCAACGACCCGCTGCCGTTATTGAAAAATGCCTTCGATATGGCGGAACAGGAGGACGGCTGGGCATTCCTGGGGACATTGGGCGGACGGCTGCGGCAACTCGACCCGGGCTTCGATTCCCGCACCTACGGCTACAATCAGCTCTCGCAGCTGGTGAAAGCGCAGAAGGACACCTTCGAGATTAAAGAGAATAAAAGCCGCAGCGGCCCCTCATTGATTTATATCAGACTGAAAGAACAGGGGAACGGCTAAAGACTGATTACTTAGTTTCTTTCTCGAGCCAATCCAGATAGTCTTTGTTACCGCCGAGAACCGGCAGGGCAATGATTTCAGGGACGGTATAGGGATGGTTCTGTTTGACTAGAGTTATCAATTCCGCAAGAAGCGCAGCGCGGGTTTTAACAATCAACATGACCTCATCAGCGCTTTCGATTTTACCCTGCCACCAGTATTGCGACGAAACTTTGGGGATAATGTTGACGCAGGCGGCTTTTCTGGCTGTCAGCAGTATGTCAGCCAGTTTTTGGGCGTTGGCCGGAGTGTCAATAGTGATGAAGACAACGATGTGAGAATATTCCATATTCTTTTAAATCCTAATATCTAAATCCTAAATCCTAAACAAAATCGAATTTTTAAATTTGAATTTTGAATTTGTTTAGTGCTTAGAGTTTCGGATTTAGTGTTTCTCATGTTATGGCCAGCATCCGCTGAACGGCGGAAAGGGCCCTGGCTCTAATATCTTCAGGAACAACAACTTTATAGTTCATATCCTGGAGCGACCAGAGCACTTTTTCGAGGGTGATTCGCTTCATGTTAGGACAGACCGCTTTGTCATTTACCGGAATAAAATATTTGGTGGGATTTTCTTTCTTGAGACGGTGCATGATGCCGGTTTCCGTGCCGATGATGAATCCTTCATTATGGCTTTCCCGCACATAACGTATCATCCCGCCGGTGCTGAGGACTTCATCGGCAACAGCTTTGGCATCGGGGCGGCACTCCGGATGCACCAGCGCCAGTGTGCCCGGATGCTTCTTCTTTAAATTCAGAATATCTTCAGGTAAGATCTTCATGTGGGTGGGACAATAACCCGGCCAGAGGTGCATTTGACGCCCTGTCTTTTCGGCGACCCACTGTCCCAGGTACTGGTCGGGAATAAAAATAATTTCTTCATTACCGAGGCTCCGGACGACATTTACCGCATTTCCGGAAGTGCAGCAAATGTCTGATTCTGCTTTAATGGCAGCGCTGGAATTTACATAGCAGACCACAGTCGCGCCGGGATACTGCTTTTTCATCGTGATCAGGGCTTCCGCAGTAATCATATCCGCCATCGGACACCCGGATTCAATATCAGGTAAAAGTACTGTCCTTTTCGGATTGATAATATAGGCCGTTTCCGCCATAAAATGCACACCGCAAAAGACAATGACATCGGCATCAGTCTTCGCGGCCTGTTGACTCAACTCCAGGGAATCACCGGTAAAATCAGCAATATCCTGTACCTCAGACCGTTGGTAATTATGAACGAGAATGACGGCGTTTTCTTGCTTCTTCAGTCGTGTTATTTCATTGATAATTTCAGCATCTTTAGTGACCATGATAGATTAGACTCCGATCCAACAAGCTATATAGCAGTTATCTTTGTTTTCGTCTTGAGCTATTAGATAAAAGTGTGACATACCGTTTTTGTACACCCTCATCCCTATACATTTGCTTCGATGTAATTCTGCCGAATCAAAGTACCTTCGGCCTTCTCCCGTCAAAGGGAGAAGTGAATTACGCTTCACTATCAGACTTTTTCAATGACTTTGATTTTATCGCCGGCGGTAATCGTGCCGCCTTTAATTACTTTACCAAAAACACCTTCTTTCGGCATCACACACTTGCCCACTTTCTGGAAAATGGCGCAACCGGCATGGCATTCCTTGCCAATCTGGGATATTTCCAGCACCACTTCTTTCCCCACTTTCACCTTTGTACCAACGGGGATAGAGACAAGGTCAATCCCTTCCGTGGTCAAATTCTCGGCAAAAGCGCCGGGGCCAAGGTCTAACCCGAGTTTACGCATTTTTTCGATGCTTTCAGTAGCCAGCAAACTAACCTGACGGTGCGTAGCAAAATCGGCATGAGCATCACTGACCATCCCGAAACCTTCCCGGAACTGGCCTGACGGGACAACGTCTTTACAGGTGCCTTTCTTATCACTGCGGCAGACGGCGATTACTTTTCCAGGATTCTTCATGAGGTTCTCCTCTTGGACTTTCAGCGTAAATAAGACCTTAAATATACTTTACGGGGAAATATACCGTTAATCCACAGACCACTACATTATATTTAGGACGTTAATGCGAGCACAATGCCCCATCCCTTTATCCCTTCCCGCGTGGAAGGGAAATTAATTTTATTGGGCGGCGCGAGGGCAAACGCCCTCACTTGCCCGATGTTTCCCCTTTTCCCTTCAACCCCAAAGGGTTTACGAACTCATTTTTAAATAATCTGTCAATATTTTCATAGTGGAAAAAGCCAGATTATTTTACTTAATTCGTACCATTCAGTTTAGCACACGCTCGATTGTCCCGCCACCAACCACGACGTCACCATCATAAAAAACAGCTGCCTGCCCGGGAGTGACGGCCATTTGCGGTGCTGCAAATTTTACATTTACTTTATCGTAATCGACAGGTGTAATCAGGGCTTCTGCTTCCGGATGGAGATAGCGGATTCTGGTTTTCAAAGTTAACGGCGCGGTGATTCGTTCGATAGATATCCAATTCAAATCAGCGGCAATGAACTCGCTGCGATAAACATCCTGTTTTTCCCCGACAATTACCGTATTGCTTTGAGAATCCAGACCCACCACATATAACGGCTCTTTGGATGATATCCCCAGGCCCTTTCTTTGCCCGATGGTGTAATTGATAATACCGTTGTGATTCCCCAGAAGTTTGCCCTGTTTGTCGACGATTTGTCCTTCAGGCATATCAACGGTGAGGTGCTCACGGAGAAAACGTGGATAATCGTTATCGGGAATGAAACAGATCTCCCGGCTTTCCTTTCTTTTGACCGACGGCAAACCAATTTCGGCAGCCATTTTCCTGACACTGTCTTTCGTTGTATTCCCCAAAGGGAAAATAGCTGCGGCAAGCTGAGCCTGAGTGAGTTGATAAAGAAAATAAGACTGGTCGCGCGTGCGGTCGATGCCTTTTTTCAGGGCCAATCTGCCGTGATCAGATTGTTTTTCGATACGGGCATAATGGCCGGTGGCCATAACGGACGCGCCTAACTCCCCGGCTTTTGCCAGCAGCGCACCGAACTTGATGATGCGGTTGCAATTGACACAGGGGTTGGGGGTTCGTCCGAAGCTGTATTGCAGGCAGAATGGAGAGATGACCTCTTTTGTAAAAATCTCCCGAAAATCAACCGTGTGATGCGGTATTCCCAGCGTTTCCGCCGCTTCCCGGGCGGCAATCGACGCTTCATCCGACGGCGTCACCAGCATCGTCAGGCCGAAGACCTCGTGTCCTTCTTTTTTTAAGAGGGCGGCCGTCATTGAAGAATCCACCCCGCCGCTCATGGCAACTGCGATTTTCATTACCTGTCCCTGCGAATCAGATTGATTTTGCCCCAAACGCCCATTTTGTCATTAATGATGACAGCGACGCCAACCAGACCATCCACACCGCGGGCATAATCGAGCGCATTTTGAACGTCCGTCTCTGCTTTGACAATATTACCGATGGCAGTGGCGGCAGCATCCGCCAGGGCGGTAGAAGGAGAAAGGACGACGACCGCATCTGACTTGCCAAAACTGAGCGAATGGCCTACCGTCCCTGAAGAAGTGCAAACACCCAGGGGCGTATCTGAAGGTTCGATTTTCAACGCAATTCTGCCGGTCAAGGGAGAATCTTCGCCGGCATAAATGCCAACCAGCCGGGATTTAGTCGATTTCAGAAAAATATCACCGCCGTTCTCGACAATGACTTCGGCGGTATATTTAAGCAAGTCCCGGCCGACGAACTCGGCAAAAGCGCCGGCCACGGCGGCCATGGGACCAACATTAACCCTGGCAGCAGCGTCTGCCATCGTCCGGGCAATAGCGGGGGCATCATCTCCCACCGGAAAAGGTTCCAAAGCCGCCACAAATCCGGGATGGCGGGCAAGATAATTCTCCAACAAAGAACGCTGACGCTGGACAATCTCCAGAGCCTTGTCTTTGAGAAAACGCCGGGCACGGATATAAAGGTCGGTTTCCTTTACGACGACGTTAAAGGAGACAAGGTCTCGATCCTTCGACCAGTCCCGATAATAACGCGGTTGGTAATCAGGAGTTTTAGTCAATTGTATTTAATCCTTAACAGGCAGGGACGCCTGCGCCAACTACATTTATGGTTTTTATATCGATACTTCCCCAGCGGTTATTTTCGGGATTCCCGTACATTCACTTTGTTCAGTATGCATTACTGCGTAAGTACCTACGCGGGGATGACAAATCGGGGAATTATTTGTCCGATGTGGTTTCTAATTTTTTGAGGCGTGCTTCTATTTCATCCTGATGATTGATGATTGCCTGAAGGGCATCATTAATCGGGTCGGGCAAGGTGCCATGTTCGAGATTGAATATTGTTTCACGGCGGTCTTCGACGATTCTGCCGGGAATACCAACTACCGTTTTCCCTTCAGGCACAGGATTCACCACGACCGAATTGGCGCCGACACGCGCATCATCGCCAATGAGAATCGGCCCGAGGATGATGGCTGCCGTACCGATGACTACTCTGTTCCCAATGGTCGGGTGGCGTTTGTGTTTTTCCAAACTCGTACCGCCTAAAACGACACCCTGGTATATCAGGACATCATCGCCGATCTCAGCCGTTTCGCCAATAACGACTCCCATACCATGGTCAATGAAAAACCGCTTGCCGATTTTGGCACCGGGATGAATCTCAATACCGGTGAAAAACCGGGTGAGATGAGAAGTCCAACGGCCTAAAAAACGCATGTTATGATTCCAGAAAAAATGAGCGACGCGATAACCCCAGAGAGCATGCAAACCGGGATAACAGAACAGGATTTCCATGACGCTTCTGGCCGCCGGGTCCCGGTTAAACACCGTCCTGATATCTTCCTGCAAGGTCTTGAACATATTCTGCCTTCTTTCTTCCGATAATAACTTAATTACGTAAAAGCCCGGCAATCCGTGCCTTAATATATTACTCCAAACTAGAGATTGTATGCATCAAGAGAGTTTTCTTCCTTTGCCTGTTGACATTCCAGGAGGTCCTGAAGCGTTTTTGAGCGAAGCACTTCGTTCATGACGGATTGCAATTCACTCCAAACATCTCTGGCAACACACATCGACGAACGCGGGCAAACACCAGCATCCGCAACGCATTCTACCAATAACAACGGACCTTCGCTAACACAGATGATATCAATCAGCTTTATCCGGTCAGGAGCACTTTTTAATGTGAAACCACCATGGGCACCACGCACACTCTTGACCAGCCCCGCGGTTTTTAAAGAAAGAAAAAGATGCTCCAAATATCTTTCTGAAATTCCCTGTCTGGCAGCCACATCCTTAACCAGTACCAAACCATCCTGATAATGTTGGGCCAGGTCTAACATTGCCCGCATTCCATATCTACCCCTGGTCGATAACTTCATTTTTCTTGATCCATAATTATTACTATATTAGTGATATTTATATTATAAGATAAAAGAAAATATCCGGTCAAAACACCCCCTTATTTTTAAATCAAGAACCCAGCTGATTGGTACCAGGGCTTCTTGATGTTATTGACATTAGCTTAGTGTTGCACTATAATTCCTATCACACATGAAAATAATCAAAGGCATTGCGCTAACTTTAGTGAGTTTCATTCTCTTCCTATCGCTATGCGTATTTGGAATTGCTTATACTGTTAATAAAATAGCGCTTAATCCGGACTATATTGAAAAAACAATTAACAATATTGATTTTTCACAGGTAATTCAGGAAAAAATCGATAATCAAAACTCCAGCAACAAGATGTCTCCGGAACTGGAGGCGGCCGTTGTTGCCAGCGTCAATAATGCCCAACCGGTGATTAAGCAACAGGTTGACATCGCGATCGAGCAGACTTATACCTATCTTAAAGAACAAGGCACCACCCCGGACTTAAAAGCAACCTTAAGCAATTCCGTGATGACAACGGCGTTTGTCTCTGCCTTACTGGATAAAATTGACCTCTCGCAGTTGTTAAACCAGGCAGTGCAGGAACAAATCGGAACGGGAGCGGATTACTCTCCGGCATTTGTAAATGCCCTGGTAAACGCAGTCCAGCAGACTGAACCTGAAATAAACACACAGATTGTAAATGCTTCAGGCCCGATCTTCCAGTATTTACTGATGCAAACACCGGACCTTGACCTGACAAGCACTCTGAGGCAAACGGTCCTCAGTGACAGCTCCGTAAGTGAGATCCTGAACAATTTTGATTTCAACACATTGACAAAAAATATTATGACGGTGTATATCGGCGGACTACTGCCGCAGGGTATCACTTTATCGGATGCTCAGATTGACCTCGTGGTGAATGCGCTGCAACCATCTATAAAAACAGCATTGACCAGCGCCTCCGGTAGTTTTGCCGATTATCTTACGGGCACCAGCCCCAGCTTTAGTGTCGAAGTGGCACTAGCACCCGCCATGCCGACTTTGAAAACAGTGACGCAAGAGGCCTTCATGGCACAACTACCGGCCGGACTCCAGGGCTCATCCCAGACAGATATTAATAATGCCTTTGAGCAGTACTACACGAATTTTAGTCAAACCATCCCGGCCACCTACAACGTGAATTCAAGCGACATCGGTATCGGTGGAAACACTAATATTACAGATGCCATCACCAAGGCACAGAATAACCTCACCACAGCAAGAAACAACATCAATACGGCAAGTCAGGACTTCACAAATAATTTGCAATCTGCCAGACCATTAGTGGAGCACTTTAACATCTTGTTTATCGGCCTGATCGCGCTGATTGTACTGCTGATACTGGGCATCATTCTAATTTACCGTAATGTAAAAGGCTCATGCCTTAACCTTGGTATTGTCTTTTTCATTTACGGCGCACTGATGTTCGCCGGCGTACTGATTGCGAAAAGCATCGCTTCCGCACAAATTACCAAAGCAAGTAATCCACAGACCGTGATTAACACACTAAAAATAGTGCTGAACGATGTCACTTCTCCATTACAAATTATCAGCCTGGTCTGTTTGATTGGCGGAATTGTGCTGCTCGTTGCATCCTTTGTTTACCCGAGATTAAAAAAGGAAAAGACGACTCAAATAAAATCAGACAACGCCTAGCTTAATATTTTGGCGGCTATTTCAACGACATCTTTTGCAATGGCCAATCCTACCATGCCCGCTCCAAGAATAACATCGGCTTCAGCAGGCATAAAAAACCTGATAAAAAGTTTTCATGTTGAAGCCAGTATCAGGAGGGGATTCAGGGATAAATCTAGTAACGGCGTCGACGTGCTTGCCGTCTGAAAATATAGCCGGCGGCGAGGCCGGTCAGCAAACCGCCGAGATGAGCCTGCCAGGCAACATCAGCGACAAAAGTCAGCACGAGAAAACTGATAAGAATCGAAATCCAGAGATCGACAGGAACAGGTATCGGAAAGATCATGACCTTCAGCCGGGGGACCAGCACGGCCAGCACGCCGCCGAGGGCAAAAATCGCGCCGGAAGCACCGACGGCAATCGAATTAGGTGCCAGCAACATAAAAAGCGCATTGCCCACGATACCGCCGATGAAATAGACAAGAAAAAATCTGGTTTCGCCAACGAGAGCCAGGACATACATGCCGAAGAAATAGAGTGTGAGCATGTTAAACAAAATATGGAAGATGCCATCATGAATAAACAGTGCGGAGACAATCGTCCACGGCTGACTGGCGATGGTGGCGGAGTTGACGCCCGCCTGATTGGCGATTGCCAACGAAACGTTTGTAATAGAACCGGAAGAAATGCTCGTGGCGATAAATACCAGAACATTGACGGCGATGAGGACCCAGAGCGGGGTTAAATTGATGGAACGGGGATCCCGGAATCTCATTTTTACTACCTTCCAGATAATTGTACCGTTTCAGCGATAACCTAATCAAGATTGTGCCCGTTGAAACGGATTAATCGATATAAAAATGGTGGAGAGTACTTCTTTAAGGCACTCTCCACCCAAAATTCAGTCTTACGAATCCAACTCACTTGTGGTCATCACGATCGCATGGGCATTTGCCATATCAGCCCGAACTGCTTATTCAAGAGTCGGACATTCGGTTCCAGAGTCCCCGCATATTATGCAGGGCGTCTACCATCAACCTGTCTCACCCCTAACACTGCGTGTAACCTCATAAGCACCTCCGCCGTGTACTCGGGTTTTGTCTGGTCCCTATGTTCAACATAGCATTTTTACGTCTGAATGTCAAGCTAAAAGGTGATAATTTCGTATCGTCTTCAGTGTTGACGAAAGTTCCACTATCGGGTAGAGTTAGCTCAAGCAGGAGGCAAAGATGTCTTCAAATAACGTTACGCGATGCGCCAACACGGACTTCCACTGGGGCGAACGTACCTATATTATGGGTATCGTCAATGCTTCTCCCGATTCTTTCTCCGGTGACGGCGCTGCCGATGTTGAAGCAGCGGTTGCTCAAGCCTGCCGGTTTGCAGACGAAGGAGCGGACATTCTGGACATCGGCGGGGAATCAACCCGGCCCGGTTTTTCCCAGATTACAATTGAAGAGGAAATCAGGCGGGTAATACCGTTGATCGAACAGCTTGCTGACAGGATAAGCGTGCCGATAAGCATCGACACTTCCAAATATGAGGTGGCACGACAAGCACTGGCAGTCGGGGCTTCTATTCTCAACGACCAATGGGGATTAAAAACGGAACCACGATTGGGAGAACTGGCGGCAAAAAATAAAATACCGATAATATTGATGAGCAATCAGCGCGATATCGGAGGCTACGATGCCGCGGTGGGACGTGATACCGCGAACTACAGCGACGTAATGGCAAAGGTAATCGATTCGCTACAGAAAAGTGTGACGGTAGCACTTCAAGCGGGCGTACCAAAGGAAAATATTATCATCGACCCGGGAATCGGTTTCGGCAAGACCTGGCAGCAGGACATTGAAATCATCAGACGCCTGCGGGAATTGAAAGTAATCGGGCGGCCAATCCTGGTGGGGACATCCAGAAAATCGCTGATAAAAATGGTCTTAAATTTACCGGCCAATCAACGGGTGGAAGGGACAGCGGCGACGGTGGCGGTCAGCATTGCCAACGGCGCGGATATCGTGCGGGTGCATGATGTGAAACAGATGGCGCGGGTTTGTAAAATGACGGATGCGATTGTGAGAGGAATTTCAACAGATTTTTCTGGGCTGTAATTTCGGTAATTCCCAAACTGGAGCATTTCCACTCTCTCAATGAGGTTGTCAGAAAATGGTGCTTTACAGCGCAAAATATGGATTCCCGCACATTCACGTCGTTCAGTGCCTTCGGCTTTCGCGGGAATGACAAACCGAAGCTACCAGATTCAAGTAAACTTGAATCTGGTAGCTAATCACAGCGGCCATTTAAAAAGATTTGTCCCGAGGTTTTCTGACAACTGGCTATCAAATTCCAGCTGTTTCTTGCCGCACCAGCGCCCGATACTCTTTCATCAATTTACGGGTTAATGGGCCGGGTTTTCCGTCCCCGACCGATTGGCCTTCAAATGAAGTTACCGGCATAATCTCAATCAAAGAATTGGTGATAAAGACTTCATGCGCCTGCTGCAAGTCAGCCAACCGGCAATTAACCTCGCTGACTTTGATATCAAGCCGGGCCGCCAGTTCAAACACGACCATCCTCGTAACACCCGGCAACAGGCCGGATTCATAGCGGGGTGTCTTTAAAAAACCATCTTTCACGATGAAGATATTACTACCTGCCGCCTCGGAGAGATAACCCTTTTCGTTCAGAAAGAATGCTTCGTCCGCGCCGGCGTCCCTGGCATCCCGACGCGCCAGCATATTATCCATAGTATTTGCGGATTTCAAATATGTCACCGGCGATAGACTGTTGCGGCGTATCGAAGAAAGCACCACTTGATAACCCTGCAGATATTTGGCACGGCTCGGAGGTTTGTACTCCGCAGCCAGAATTGCAACGGTCGGCATTTTACAGGAGTCTAAATTTGGGGCTATTTCGCCTTCCCCGCTGGAGATGCAGATACGGAGACGGGTTTGCCCAAAACCATTAGCTTTGATTACCGCGTGAACAGCTTCGCGGACAAGAGCGGTATGGATTACAATCCCAAGGCGCGCGCCGGAATATCTGAGCCGTGCCAGATGATTCTCCAGTCGTAAAGGTTTACCGTCATAGGCACGCATTGTTTCGTAGAGGCCGAAACCGAAAAGAAAGCCATAATCAAGGAGAGATATTTTAGCTTCATCACGAGGCAGGAGCTTGCCATTTAAATAAAATATTTCTTTCATGTCCGTCTCCAATTGGGCTATTCCCGGCTAATGATTCGTCTCACGATGCCGATAATATTTCATATAGTATTATTTTTCAATATTCAAGCTGTTCATTTCAATTAACAACAAACAATAAATTATAGCATCGTTTTTTGCCGCTGCAATAATTAAGAAACAACTTCTTTTCAACATAAGATTATTTCAGATTGCTTCGTCGCTATAACTCCTCGCAACGACAGCACCAGAATCGTACAACAGCAGGCATTTCGCGTCAATGATTCGCGCTTGAAAAGTCAGAACTAGGAACACTTACTTTTTCACGTTGCGCCACAACTATCAATATTTTTCCCCTCCATACATTTGCTTCGATGTAAGTCTACCGAAGCAAAGTACCTTCGGCTCTCTCCCACTATACTCATGACATTTGTCCTGAGTACCTCCGCGCATTTTGGTAAAATGCGCTACGGGGGGCGAGAGTACTAACCCTGAGTATCATTGACAAATGGGTTTAAATTAGTAATTATATTGGTACGAATGATGGGTAGAGATATACCCATTTTTCAGGATTCCGACTTCCGTCGGAATGGATATTGATGGAGAGCGTTAATGAAAGAAATTAAAATATTATGCTGGAATGTTAACGGTATCAGAGCAGTGGTGAAAAAGGGGTTCATGGAATGGTTGAAAAAAGAATCGCCGGATATCCTTTGCCTGCAGGAAACCAAGGCCAGTCCGGAAAATCTAATGAAAGATTTGTTAGAACCGCCCGGTTATCAGACCTACTGGAATTATCCGGAAAGAAAGGGCTACTCCGGGGTAGCGACTTTCACCAGGGAAAAACCGCTGCAGACAAAAAACAGTTTCGGGGCAACCGCATTTGATAAAGAAGGCAGGGTGATTATCTCCGAATATCCGGAATTCACCCTCTGCAATGTCTATTTCCCAAACGGTAAGCAAAGCACAGAAAGGCTGAAATACAAGTTGGATTTTTATGATGCCTTCTTTAATTTCCTGGAACCTTTACGCCTTCGGGGAGATAAAATAATCTTCTGCGGCGACGTCAATACAGCCCATACGGAAATAGATATTGCCAGACCTAAAGAAAATGAGAAAATATCAGGCTTTTTGCCGGAAGAAAGAGCCTGGCTGGATAAAATGACAGCGCACGGCTACATCGACACGTTCCGCTACTTGAACAAGGAACCCGGACAATATACATGGTGGGATATGAAAACCGGAGCTCGAGAGAGAAACGTCGGGTGGAGAATCGATTATTTCTTGGTGACGGAAAACCTGATTGATTATGTAAAGAAAGCGTTTATTATGAAGGACGTGACAGGTTCCGACCATTGCCCGATCGGGCTGGTATTAGAGTTTGACTAAAAACCACTAATAGCCGGGTCATTTAGCGCGGCCAAAATCATCCTGCAAGCGCACCACATCGCTGAGCTGCGGAGTCGAGACCTCCAGAATAGTCGAATCTTCCAGGGCTTCGACACGATGAATCGTCATCGGCGGGAGATGTAAACAAAAACCCGTTTCCCCGATGGTCTCCGACATTTTTCCGTTTGGAGGCTGCACACTGAAAAGTACTTTACCCTGTAAAAGATACATGCTTTCATCTTTTTCTTTATGATATTGCAGACTGAGGCGAAATCCCTTTTTCACAAAAATGACCTTACCGGCATATTGCGGGGTGAGAGCATAAAGCAGTTCATTGCCCCAGGGTTTATCTGTTTTGCGCGGCAGTTTTTCTTCCATAAAAATCACCCCAGCTATATTTTACTAACAACACAATCTTACCAATACCGCGCGTCAGTCCGCAAGAGCAGCCGGTTTGTACGATAAATCCGATTCAGATATACACATCATAGAGCATTTGCCTAATATTTCGGTTATAATACGATAATATAAAGGGCGACAACGTTACTGAAGTAAGCTAACCACCGGTTATGAGGCAAGATTTGCAGAAAATAATTGTAATTGCCAGACAAAACGAAGAGATAACAAAGCTGTGCTCAGAATTGAATAAACACGGCTTTCAATGTTCATTTACTAATAGTGTAGATGCCATTGAAGGGGTCATGGAAAATACAGCCGGTTTACTGCTGATTGAATTTACGGGCACGCCCGATATTGAAACGCTGTGCCGCTACTTCCGTAAAGAAAAAGTCTTGCCGGTCATTGCACTTGTTGCACCGGAAAAACTGGATAAACTCGATGATCTGGTTGATGATTTCATCGTCAAACCTTACAATGCTAAAGAACTGGCAACCAGAATAAATCATCTGGTCAAGAAAGACTCAGATACCTCTACAGCCCAAATCAGAACTGCCGGAATCACGATAGACCCGGATAAGTATGAAGTCTATGTTGACGGGAAATTGGTTTCTCTAACATTCAAAGAATATGAATTACTGAAATTCCTTGCCAGTCATCCCGGCCGAGTCTTTACCCGTGATACTTTGCTCAACCAGGTCTGGAGCCAGGATTATTTTGGTGGCGACAGAACGGTAGACGTCCACATCCGCAGACTTAGAAGTAAAATAGAAGACCCCACTCATGTCTACATCGAAACGGTGAGAAACATCGGCTACCGTTTTATCAGAAATTAACTGCCTTCTAAAATATTCCCTCACGAAACATAGATTTAATATAGACGAAATATCCTTGTAACAAAAGCGCTGTAGAGTAGAGACAGCTAAGAGTTATAAGGAGATTAAATGTCTATCAACAACGGTAATACTGCGTGGATGCTAATCTCATCGGCGCTGGTACTATTTATGACCGTGGGGCTGGCATTCTTCTACGGCGGCCTGGTGCGGAGAAAAAACTTCCTCTCCACGATCATGATGAGTTTTTTCTGTCTGGGACTGATAGGTGTACTATGGGTGCTTTACGGTTATACCCTGGCCTTCGGTCCCGATAAAGCGGGCCTCATCGGCGGACTGAATTTCTTCGGACTGATTGGAGTCGGGCAATCGCCCTCTTCAACCTATGCCACCACAATTCCACAACTGGCTTTTATGGCTTTCCAGGGGATGTTTGCCGTTATCACCGTTGCGCTGATTACCGGGGCAGTAGTGGAACGGATTAAGTTCAGCGCCCTGGTGCTATTTTCAGTGATCTGGTTTACCATCGTTTATCTACCCGTGGCGCACTGGGTCTGGGGCGCCGGCGGCTGGCTGAATAAATTAGGGGCAATAGACTTCGCCGGCGGGACGGTGGTGCACATTGCCGCCGGAGTATCTGCACTTTCACTGGCAGTTCTTTTAGGCCCCCGCAAAGGATTTAAAGAGAAAGAACCAATGGAACCGGGCAATATCCCATTGGTCGCATTAGGCGCCGGTATCCTCTGGTTTGGATGGTTTGGTTTTAATGCCGGCAGCGCCCTGACTTCCGGCGGGCTGGCAACGAGTGCTTTTGTCGCTACCAACCTCTCGGCGGCAACTGCCGCTTTAGTCTGGATGATACTCAGCTGGATTTACAGGCGGCCGTCGCTGCTCGGTGTGGTGACCGGCGCGGTGGCAGGCCTGGTGGCCATTACACCGGCAGCCGGCTTTATACAACCGATTATGGCGATACCGATCGGGGCAGGGGTTGCGCTCCTTTGCTATCATATGATGATTTTCCGTGCTAAAACCAATATCGATGAATCGCTCGATGTCTGGGCAGTACATGGGATGGGCGGCACCTGGGGCGCCATTGCCACCGGTCTTTTCTGCACCACAGCCGTGAATGCCGCCGGGAAAAACGGACTTTTTTATGGCAATCCGAAACAGGTATTAATTCAATTAATCGGCGTGGCCGCCGTTTGGGCTTTTGCCTTCGCGATGACCTGGATTATCGGTAAATTTGTTGATAAGGTAATCGGTTTACGAGTCTCCGCGGCTGAAGAATCCGTAGGCTTGGACATATCACAACACGGAGAAAGAGCCTATGGAGGTAATCTAAGATGAAAAAAATTGAAGCGATTATTCGAGAAGAAAAACTGGAATCCGTGAAGAAATATCTGGAAGAGATCGGATATTTTGGCATGACCCTGACTGAAGTCAGCGGCCGCGGTCGACAGAAAGGGGTGCCTTTGAAATGGGGCTCCAAGGAATATCGACTTGAATTTCTCCCCAAACTCAAGATTGAAGTGGTGGTCATGGATGAGGATGTACCAGGTGCAATTAATGCTATAATCAGGGGGGCGAGAACCGGAGACATCGGAGATGGTAAAATATTTATCATACCGATAGAGGATGCCGTCCGCATCAGAACAGGTGATTCCGGCAATAACGCCGTCTAACTCAGCAGTAATAAATTTGAGGGAGGTTACAATATCATGCCAAAGAAAAACCAGAAAACGGAGAGCAAAGAATATGTTCTCAAGATGGCTAAGGAAAATGATGTCCGGTTCATCCGCCTGTGGTTTACTGATATCCTGGGTGTATTAAAGAGTTTTGCGATATCCGTTGAAGAATTGGAAGGGGCATTAGAAGAAGGGATGGGCTTTGACGGCTCATCAATTGAAGGGTTTGCCCGGATTGACGAAAGCGACATGGTGGCCAAGCCTGACCCTGACACTTTCCAGATTCTGCCATGGAGACCACTTGAGCACAATGCGGTTGCCCGGATGTTTTGTGATATTTTAAAACCCGGCGGAGAACCTTTTGAAGGCGACCCCAGGTATGTTTTAAAAAGAAATCTGAAGAAAGCGGCTGATCTGGGTTTCACATTCTATGTCGGTCCTGAATTGGAGTTCTTCTATTTCAAAGATTCAAAGAGCACTGAAACACTGGATTCCGGCGGATATTTTGACCTGACTCCACTGGATGCCGCTACCGACCTGCGGCGGAATACCGTGATCACACTGGAGAAAATGGGCATCGGTATCGAATACTCGCACCATGAAGTAGCTCCCAGCCAGCACGAAATCGACATGCGCTACACGGATGCGCTGACAATGGCGGACAATGTAATGACATACCGCCTGGTGGTCAAACAGATTGCAATCAATCAGGGTGCTTATGCCACATTCATGCCCAAACCGATTTTCGGTATTAATGGCAGCGGAATGCATGTTCACCAATCACTTTTCAAAGGCGATAGGAATGCGTTCTTTGATGCCAAAGGAAAATATTTCCTTTCGAAACTTGCCCGGAATTATGTGGCCGGACTATTAAAATACGCGCCGGAAATCACCGCCGTGAACAATCAATGGATCAACTCCTACAAACGGCTGGTTCCCGATTATGAGGCGCCGGTATACCTGTCATGGGCAAAACGCAACCGCTCCGATTTAATTCGGGTGCCGGAATACCGGCCGGGTAAAGAGAAGGCCACCAGAATAGAATTACGCTCACCTGACCCTGCCTGCAATCCTTACTTGTGCTTCAGCGTGATGCTGGCCGCCGGATTGAAAGGCATCGAAAAAGGATTGGAGCCGCCGGAGCCCGTAGAGGAAGACGTTTATAAGATGACACCGAAAGAACGCGAGGCACGCGGTATCGGTACTTTACCGGCCAGCCTGGCAGATGCCATCGCACTCACTGAAAAGAGTGAACTGGTGAGGGAAGCACTTGGCGACCATGTCTTCAATGCCTTCATCGAGAATAAGAAGATAGAGTGGAATCAATACCGTATCCACGTCTCTAAATATGAAATTGACCGGTATTTGCCGATGCTATAATAAACCTATGCTATAATAAATTACCAGCTTTTTCTTAATTGGAGGTGAAGAATGCGCCGCCTGAGAATTGCGATGGCGCAGATTAACACCACAGTTGGTGATTTTGACGGCAATCTAAAGAAAATTCTGGGAGCGATTGACACAGCCCGTACTTTCAAAGCAGATGTTGTTACGCTCCCTGAATTGGCGGTTTGTGGCTATCCCCCGGAAGACTTGCTGTTCAAGCCTCAATTTATTCAGGCTAATCTGCAATCACTTCAGAAAATTATTGAAGCTTCCCACGGAATTACGGTCGTCGCCGGCTACGTTGATTCCGACGGCGATATTTATAACGCCGCTGCCCTGATTTCAGACGGCAAGCTAATCGGAAACTATCATAAAATGTACCTGCCGAATTACGGTGTTTTCGACGAAAACCGCTATTTCCGGGCGGGCGGGGAATGCCCGGTATACGTGATCAACGGCGTCGGTATCGGAATTAATATCTGTGAAGATATCTGGTATGAAGCCGGACCGGCTACCGTACAGGCATACGCCGGGGCTGAGGTGATCATTAATATCAGCGCTTCGCCATACCACCGGGGTAAGGGCGAATCACGGGAAAAAATGATTGCCACCCGTGCCACTGATAATGTCGCTATTTTTGCCTATAATAACCTGGTCGGCGGACAGGATGAACTGGTCTTTGACGGCCACAGCCTTTTAATTGACGAACGCGGGAATTTGATTACCCGGGGAAAGCAATTTGAGGAAGATTTTATCGTGGCCGACCTTGATATCGAGGCAGTTTTCCGGGCGCGGCTCCACGACCCCAGATGGCGGAAAGAATCGCCGATAATGGAAAAAACGGGGTGGCATCAGACCAAAACAATCGTATCGCAAGTTCCTGAGAACATTACAAAACCACCCCTTAAACCCAGGCACATTACTGCTTTGGACCCGGTGGCTGAAGTCTATCAGGCTCTGGTGCTGGGCACCAGAGATTATATCCATAAGAACGGTTTCGAGAAAGTAGTAATCGGGCTTTCCGGCGGAGTTGATTCGGCAATCGTTGCAACGATTGCGGTCGATGCCTTAGGCAAAGATAATGTTATCGGAATATCGATGCCTTCGCGGTATTCGTCCACCGGCAGTGTTACCGATACCAAAAAGCTAACAGAGAATTTAGGCATTAAATTAAAAACCATTTCAATTGAAAAGCCGTTCCAGGCTTATCTGGACACACTCACCGAATCATTCGCCGGCGCTAAACCTGACAGCGCGGAAGAAAATCTCCAGGCGCGTGTCAGGGGTAATTTATTAATGGCGCTTTCCAACAAATTCGGCTGGCTGGTGCTGACCACCGGGAACAAGAGTGAAATGGCCACCGGTTACACAACTCTTTATGGCGATATGGCCGGCGGTTTTGCCGTGATTAAAGATGTCCCCAAGACTCTGGTCTATAAAATTACTAAATACCGCAATGCACAGGCCGGTTTCGACCTGATACCGGCGGCGATTATTGACAAACCGCCATCGGCCGAATTGAGGCCCGACCAGAAAGACTCCGACAGTCTCCCGGTATATGAAACCCTAGACTCGATTCTGACGGCATACGTTGAAGACGACAAATCAGTAGACCAGATTGTTGCGCTGGGATTTGATAAGGCCATTGTGCAGAAGACTGCGAAATTAGTGGACCGCAGTGAGTATAAACGACGGCAGGCACCGCCTGGCGTGAAAATCACCAGTCGCGCTTTTGGGCGGGACAGGAGATTACCGCTTACAAGCCTTTTCAAAGAATGGTAACGGATTATCAAAAAACAATTTAGGGGTTTCAAGGGACAATGGTACAGGGACCTGCCTCCGAAACAGAACATAAAATAATAGCTATTCTCAAAGTTCTTAACGAATCTTCTGAACCATTAGGTTCCATAACCATCGCACGGGAACTGGAACGCCATGGTATATCGCTAAGCGAAAGAGCGGTAAGGTATCATCTCAGAATTACCGATGAACGCGGGCATACACAACCTTTCGGCAGGGACGGCCGGATGCTGACCGCTCAAGGGTTGGAAGAATTAAAGATAGCCTTAGCACCGGAGCATGTCGGTTTTGTGCTGGAGAAACTGGAAACGCTGGCCTTCCAAACAACCTTTAACCCCAGGACACGCATCGGTCTGGTGCCGATAAATACATCATTGATTGCCAAAGATAAATTCAAAGACGCCCTGGCAATAATCGACGAGGCTTTTACGGCCGGTTTTTGTATCAGTGAACTAATCGCTGTGGCACAACCGGGCGAGAAACTGGGTTCGGTTATTATACCGGAAGGGAAAGTAGGAATCGGCACGATATGCAGTGTGGTGGTGAATGGCGTTTTATCGAAATCCGGAGTTCCGATATCTTCAAAATTCGGCGGTGTCTTAGAACTAAGATATCCGAAGCAGGAACGTTTCGTGGCAATTATTTACTACGAAGGCACTTCATTAGATCCGTCAGAACAATATATTCGTGCCCGAATGACCAGTGTCAGAGAAGCCGCAAAGACGGGTAAAGGCAGGATACTGGCGAATTTTCGTGAAATACCCGCTCCGTCCAGAGCACTGGTCAGTGAAAAAATGGCGGAGATGAAAGAAGCAGGGATAGGCGGCATTTACCGTCTGGGGAACACCAGTGAGTCCATCTGTCAGATACCGGTGGGGCCAAACCGGGTGGGAATTGTATTCCTGGGAGGACTGAATGCGCTGGCGGCGGTATCTGAAGCAGGCATTGAAGTGGAAAATAACAGCGAGAGTGGGGTAATTGACTTTAAGCGACTGGTAAGCTTCCGGAAAATCTGAACCATTCTCCATTATATGAATAAACGGCCTGCGTATTGATTCGACCACGCAGGCTTTTTTGTAATTATTCGTGTGCGGCGAGTTGTCTTCATACTCTGCTTAATCATCCGAGCGCGAAAACGAAAATTTGGCGGAACGAAAGGTAATAATCTGTTGTTTCCCTCCTTACAGCCAGTCAAAAAAACGCACAAAATTTTTAGTTTCTGAGGTATTGCAATTTGTCATAACGACGATATAATCATAATTAGAAGGAGGCAAGTGGTTGGTCAAAAAATTGATGAATGGCTTGTCTCTGAGCAGATAAATAGTGAATATTCGCGGGTCTAGCTCTCTAAATTCCGCTTGAAGAGATAGACAATATTGACGATGAAATAAAATAGTGGCGCACCGGTGCAATTTTAGGCTGCCGAAAATAAAAAGTTGTGTTGAATGCCGGAAACCATGGAATTTGAAACAGACTTATTTGCTGTTTGAGACAAACCCGCTAGATAATACTCTTTTACGCTCAGTCGGCAGCCAAGTGAGTAAATTGACATCTGTTTTGATTTTATTCTTGCAGGTGTGATTACTCAAAGTCTATGAAGTTTCTAGAATTTGTTACAGCATGGCTATTTGTTTCCGTGTGTATTACCGGATAATAAATAACCAGCCTGAAGCCAACTCTAGTCCGTTTTTTGGCTAATCCCTACCTTTAGTTGTGATGAAGCTATTCTCAAAAAACGGTACAGATAAAAAAGATAACAGCCTCAGTCTATTCCATGTCGAGGCAGCAGCCATAAATGCAGAGAGTGCGGGTTGTAATTTTCAATCTGCCTCGATTATTGCGACCGGCGCCGACGCATCCAGCGTCGCCCTGTTAAGCACATTTACCAACCTTGTTCTGGCGATGCTGCTGATTAAAGTGCCTTCTCTGGTAGAAGGGAAGACACCGATGAAGAAAACCATCGTTACCATGGCCCTGGTCAATGCCTTCACATGGATTCCGATTGTTTTTGTCTTTCTGTTTTTTAAACACATCAACCCACTGCTACTGATCGCTTTATGGATTTTCGGGCTGGTGCCGGCGACATTACTGGGTCCGCTCCGTGATAACTGGCTGGCCAATCTTGTTCCGTCTGAGAAAATGGGACGGTATCTGAGTTTTCGTTCGGTTGTCTCCAGCCTTTTTTATCTTATCGCCTATAACATCATGGGTTTCACCCTCTCCAGAGCAACGGGAAATGTCTTCAGCGGTTTTGCAATTGTGCTGGGAATCGCCTTTCTGGCTTCGGTAGCAAGCACTTTCCTCTACAGCAACATCCATTCTCCGGCTCCTGCGGCCAAATCCGATTCGGCGCCTTCCCTGTCCTTTGTTAATTTCTTAAAAGGGGCGATGAAAGAGCACCTGGGGACCTTTATCATGTTCGCGGCGCTTTTCAATTTTGCAGTTAACTTAAGCGGTCCATTGTTAGCCGTTTATATGCTGACAAATTTAAAATTCTCCTTTATGACATACACGCTGGTCCTATCCTGTGTTTACGTGGGACGCGTTATCAGTATGACATTCTGGGGGAAGATGGTCGACAAGTCCGGCAGTCTGCGAGTACTGGGCATTGTCTCGCATCTCATTCCATTCGTCCCGCTCTTATGGCTATTCTCCGGAAATATCGGTTATTTATGCGTTGTTCAGTTATTCTCGGGTGTGGTCCAGGCAGCTTTTGACCTATCCTGCCAGACATTTATTTACAAGTCCACTCAACCCGAACAAAGACTGCATTACATCGTTTACTGCAAGAGCCTGACGACTTTTGCCGCCGCCGCGGGCACACTGACTGGCGCCTTGCTGCTTACTCACATGCTGCATATTTTCGGAAGTCAGATATTGGGGATATTCCTGCTGTCTGCAATAACGCAAATGGCGGTAGTCCGGTTCATGCTGCCGAAACTCAGACCCGGCGGAATTCCCGACGCCATTGTCCACGAAGAACTGGCACGGGAACTGGCAATGGTCAACTATCCGACCCGACAGGGACTTTATTATCATCCGGAAGCATGGTCGCGGTTTACCAAACCGGTGGCGGCTTTCGGGACTGCCATTGGCAAAGCAGTAAACAAATTAGCACCCCAGACTTCCGGGTTGTATTATAATCATGAGAAATGGGCAAACTACATGGGAAGGAACTCAACCCTGGAAGCAGAGTACAGTAACTCCGAGACAGAACCGAGCGGACTTTATTACAACAAAAAAGCATGGGCAGATTACAGGCAGCAAACAGCCGTATTGGTAGAATCCGATTCAGAATCGGCCAAAGAAGGACTATTATATAACCCTGAAACCTGGGCAAAAATGGTAAATCAAACAGCACAGGCGAGCATCAAGGCACCGGAAAGCACAAGATCAACCCGCAAAGGACTGCTCTATGACCCCGAAGCCTGGGCATCGATAGTGAATCAAATGGCACAGGCCGATGCCAAGTTTTCAGAAAGTTTAAAACCTGCCCGTAAAGGGCTCCTTTATGACCCCGAAGCAATGGCGAAATTTGTTAAACAGACAACTCTGGCTGAAGCCAAAGCAATCGATACCAAACCGGCCCGTACCGGAATTTTCTACGATTCCCAGAAATGGAACGATTATCTGAAGCAATCGATGTTGCTCAACGCGACAACGATGAGAACCATCGGGGATGTACAAACCAACAGGACGCCGATATTCTACCATCCGGAAGCCTGGAACAACTACAAGAACCAGACAGCTTTATCGCGAACTGCGACCACTAAAACCAGGGCAGGAGCGACACCCAGACAGGCTTTGCTCTATCATCCCGAAGAATGGGAGAGAACTTTTGACCCGGTGATGGTACACATCGGCCGAAAATCCGCAATCGGCACAGTGATCAGCAGACAGAGCCAGACGAAGAAAATTGACCGGAAAGCTCCACCCGTAAGTCATCAGCCTTTAAGCAACCCGACGCTGATAAACAGACGGATCGGGACTCGCCCTTCGATGGCTTAGAGACGCTATTTCATTGCAGGATTTGTTCGTCCTGTCTTCCAGAAATTTTCCAGCTTAAACAGAACCGACATATCAACATCGGCGACGGTATTTTTATCGTATTCAAAGGGGTTATCGATATCGTGAATAAGCTGCACGATTGCAGTTAACACAAACGCAATTAAAGCAAAAAGTAGCAGGCCGCCAAACCCCCATTCATTTTGAGCAAAGACGAAGATTACCAACACCGTGATCAGGGATAAATCGCAGATCAGATAGGCTCCGGGAATATCAACCGTGTAAGCCATATAATCTATCCGGTGAGAAAGCCGGTCGATGTTTGTCAGGTTATCCCTCAGCTTCATCAGCGGACTGGGGGAAGTACCCTTGGCCCATAAATCGAGGATATCTTTGTTAATCTTATTGATCTCTTCGTCGAGTTGCGATTTGTGCCAGTAATTACCGCGGAGGTTGGCGTTGATGGTGGAGAGCAACCCTTCAATGTGGCAGACAATATCTTTTTCCTCAGTGCATTCCGTTCCCTGCGGAGCGATTAACAAGGCATCGGTATGCATTGCTTTTAAGAGGACGGCCAGTTCTCCCGGTATTTTTTCAGCCTCTTTGAAATCCGCCATCGCGCCGCTAAAAATGATGCTGATGGTAAAGAAGACACCGCCGAAGAATGTTCCGGTCAGGGTGTTTATGGTGATGACA
>JBKQML010000084.1:0-10324 GCA_052326545.1 Dehalococcoidales bacterium | reverse complement strand
ACCCTTTCTCTACTTCTACCAATACTCCTGCTCTTTTCTGTTCTTTCCGGTTCAATGTCACTCTTCCTTCCATGGTGACATTTTCCCTTAACTGTTAGCTGGTGACAAAATCGTATAACATCAACATTGTTGCTGTAGTATGATGGACTTTACAAAAATTACTATAGTATGTTATATTATACACATTACAAGTTGATTTTTAAGAGGACCAGGGAATGTCTTCTGAGGATTTACGGCATCAGGATTCAGGTTTGCCAGTTGAACCGGCGCTGAAAGGTATTTTAAGCATTGCTATTATCGACCTTATTAAAGATAAGTCCATTCATGGCGGCGAAATTTACCAATCTCTCAAAGAAAAATTCCAGATAGATACGCCTCGAGCCATAATCTATAGTGTTCTCCGAAAAATGGAAGGTGATGGCTTGTTAGTCTCCAGTTGGGACATCCCGGAAAGCGGCCCTGCCAGGAGAATATATCATATTACTGAAGAAGGGCTGCAATATCTAAAATATGCTGGGGATAGACTCAGACGGTCGAAACAAATAATAATGATTCTACTGGGTGAGAAACCTTAGATTCATAAACCTACGATTCTGTTTATAGATAAGTTAACGGATAGGATATACATTCAGGTATGCGGATTGTTTCCAGGTTAATCGGACTGACAAAAAAATACTGGAAGTGGCTCATAGTTGCCTTTGCCTGTCTTGTATTTGCAACTGCCGCCAGTTTGATTGTGCCTATACTAATCGGTGATGCCGTCAATAATGCTCTTCACATTGACGCGACGACTTTAAAAGTAACCGGTAATATGAGGCTGCTTGTTTATTATGGATTAGGGATATTGGGACTCAGTCTATTACGCGGTTTGTTTACTTTCGGACAAAACTACTACAGTGAATTTATCGGGCAGAATGTCGCTTATGACCTCAGAAACAAGTTGTACGACCGGATACAACACCTCAGTTTTTCCTTTCACGACACAGCGCAAACTGGACAACTGATGTCTCGCGCCACACAGGATGTCGAAGGAGTCCGTTTCTCCCTATCAGGGGGTGTCGTCCGGATTGTGTATATCATCACACTCTTTACCAGTATCTCAGTAATTATGTTCCTGATTAACTGGAGACTGACGCTTGTCAGCTTTGCTTGTCTGCCTTTCATCGGATATGTCGCCATTGTGCTGGTGTCAAAATTACGTCCTTTATGGACCAGGATTCAGCAGCAAATGGCTTCGATGGGCACAGTTTTACAAGAAAACCTGACCGGGATAAGAGTTGTCAAAGCCTTTTCACGCCAATATTTTGAGCAAAAGAAATTTGAAAAGGAAGCACTGATATTGTACGAAGACCAAATCCGTGTGGCTAGAATTCAGGCGTTCGGCGGACCGTTTATGACTTTCCTGACCACCATTGCAAGTTCTTTAGTACTCTGGTACGGTGGCATGCAGGTTATCCAGGGGCATTTGACCGCCGGACAGTTAACTACATTCTATATTTACCTAGGATTACTGATTCCGCCGATCAGAATGCTGGGACCAATGGTCGACCTGACCAGCCGCGGTATTGCCTCAGGGCAGCGTATTTTTGAAATTCTGGATACCCAATCCGCGGTTCAGGAAAAACCCAACGCCGCGGTGCTTGCTAATATCGTAGGTGATGTTAAATTCAGCGGGGTAAATTTCAAATACCAGCAAATGAAATCTCACAATACATCGGGTAACATTCTGGAGGATATCAATCTGGAAACCAAATCCGGTGAGATGGTCGCGTTATTGGGCGCCACCGGCAGCGGTAAAACAACGCTCGTTAATCTCATCCCGCGATTCTATGATGTCACGGCAGGCAATATCACAATTGACGGCATCGATATCAGGGATGTGACACTGGATTCTCTGCGAAAGAATGTGGGCATAGTGCAGCAGGACGTTTTCCTTTTTACCGGGACAATCAAGGATAACATCGCTTACGGCGCAGTGAAAGCCACTGAAGAAGATATTGTAAATGCGGCAAAGAGTGCCCAACTGCACGATTATATTACCTCATTACCGCATGGGTATGAGACGTGGGTCGGGGAGCGTGGTGTCACTCTTTCCGGTGGGCAGAAACAAAGATTAGCGATTGCACGCACTTTATTGATTAACCCGCGTATTCTGATACTGGATGATTCAACTTCCAGCGTTGATACCGAGACCGAATACCTGATCCAGCAGGCACTTCGTGAATTAATGAAAGGACGTACGACATTTGTAATAGCACAGAGACTGCAAACCGTAAAAGATGCTCAGCAGATTTTTGTACTGGATAAAGGCAAAATCGTGGAACGAGGCACGCATCTTCAATTATTGAGGGAGGGTAAAATATACCGACAAATCTATGAGCTTCAATTACGCGCTCAGGAAGAAGCTCTGGGTAGCGAGGTGACAGTATAATGTGGGGCGGCGGCGGAGTAGGGGGAGGACCGGGAGGTTTTTTACGGACGCCGGTAGCAGGCGGACCCGGAAGCCACGGCGGGTTAACACGCGGTTCGGACCTTACTGATGAAGCGGTTTTTGGTAAGGTCTATGACAGTAAAATTGTCTCCCGGATGGCCCGTTATCTTAAAAATTACAAGGTTGGAGTGGCGATTGCTTTTATATCAATGGTTATCGCGACCCTTACTATGCTTTTTATGCCGCTTTTATTTAGTGACGGCATCAACATTATCGAAACAGGTGACCCCAAAACGCTGGATATTATCGTAAGATATCTGATTCAAAGTTTTAGTGTACAGGGTACTACACATATCCTGACGGCTATCTTTATCATCTTTGTCATTAACGGTTTACTGGCTTTAGCCAGTCAGTATGTACAACAATACGCAATGTCCAATGTCGGGCGCGGTCTTCTCCTGACGCTACGCATGCAGATGTTCGAACATCTGGAGAAATTATCACTAGCTTTCTATGACCGAAACGAAGTCGGACGTATCATGTCCCGCGTCCAGAACGATGTCGCTTCGCTTCAGGAAATCCTTAGCAACGGCGTTCTCCTTGTTTTTGCCAGTTTGATAAGCCTTGTTGGTATTATCATCATCATATTGTATATGAACGCCAGACTGGCGCTCTTAACGATGACAGTCATTCCAGTTCTGGCAATTGTAATGATGGTCTGGCAAACTTATTTGAAAAAGGCATTTATCAGGGTCCGACAGGCGATTTCCGTAGTTAACGCGGACTTGCAGGAGAACATTTCCGGCGCCAAGGTAATTCAGAGCCTGTCCCGTGAGAAGATCAATTACCAGCGGTTTGATAACTTGAACTGGGAGAATTTAGATGCCAATATTTCCGCAACCCGCCGTGCAACCGGGCTGCAACCGGTTGTTGAACTCCTGTTGGGAGCATCAATTGCGCTGGTAATTATTTACGGCGGTTCGCAAGCGATCGCCGGTAAGTTGTTGCTCGGGTCACTGGTGGCCTTTGTCCTTTACGTGCAAAACTTTTTTAATCCCATCCGTGATTTAAGCACACAATATGTTGAATTGCAGCGGGCAATGGCAAGCTGCCAGCGTATTTTTGAAGTGCTTGACACGAAAATCGAAATGGTTGACGCTCCGGATGCAATTGAATTACCCAGAATCAAAGGGCAAATCGATTATAACCATATTTCCTTCCAGTATCTTGAGGGAAGAGATGTGTTACACGATATTGATCTGCATATCCAACCGGGTGAAACAATTGCCTTTGTCGGCAGTACCGGCGCGGGTAAAAGCACGATGGTGGCTTTGGTCGACCGCTTTTACGAGGTCACCAAAGGTAGTTTGACAATCGATGGTTATGATGTACGTAAAGTCACTCAGGACTCCCTACGCAAGCAAATCGGCGTAGTTCTTCAAGACCCGTTCTTATTCTCTGGGACTATCAGAGACAATATTACATATGCGCGCTCGGATTTTACCGAAGAGAAGATGATTGAAGCAGCCGAGGCCGTGGGTGCGCATGACTTTATTATGCGTCTCGATAAAGGTTACGATACCATGCTCCAGGAAAGAGGCAGCAACCTGAGCCAGGGGCAACGGCAGCTGATCAGTTTTGCCCGGGCTGTCCTGTCTGACCCCAGAATTCTGATTCTGGATGAAGCTACCGCCAGTATTGATACGCAGACAGAGGTAATCATCCAGCAAGCTTTGAAGCAGCTTCTAAAAGGGCGTACTTCACTGGTCATCGCTCATCGATTATCCACGATTCACGATGCGAACCGTGTCGTGGTAATGGAAAATGGCAGGATTGTTGAAATCGGCAATCATAAGGAACTCATCGAAAAGAAAGGTGTATATTATCATCTCTACACGATGAGCTATGCCTATAATGATGAAAAAACCGCACCTCCGGAAAAACACGGGACGACCTAAACCGCCGACCGAAAGTTCTTTGTGGGCGTATTTGTCATTTGTCGACGATGGGAAGCCGAACTTTTCCTCGTATTACTGGTGCGGAATTGTGAACAGCCGCCCGCCGATGGTTCCTTGATCGGAAAAGATTAATAATCTGACCTGAAGTCCTGGCATTTTATCCGGTTGCCGACAATCTTATTTCAATTCTTGCAGGCAGCGGTTAAAGTAGCCTCTTGACTCCGCGGTAATTCCCATCTGTCTGGACAAAGGAAATGTAAAAGCTCCGATAACATCCAAATCCATCGCACCCTGATATCCTATTGCTTTGAGACTCTTTAAAATTTTCGGAAAATCGACACCGCCTCTGCCGGCGATTTCTTCCTCGGCTAGCGCTTCATAGTGCAGTCTGTCGGGAACGTCAGGATATTCACGCAGATGAACATGAACAATTTTTTTACCGAGTTTACGTACCGTTTCCGAAGCATCCTCTCTGACTCTAAATATGTGTAAAGTGTCGAGATTAGCGCCCAGACCCGGTGAATCAATCTCGTTCAACATTTGCAGCATTGTTGCAGTATTATAAACTGAAGCGCCGACATGCGGTTTTATCGCCAGAGTTACGCCGCGGCTTGCTGCCGCTTTGCTCATTTCGCGGATGACTTTGAATTCCTCTTTGGTTGTCTCTTTATCGTCGGACTTCCCGCCGCAGCGGATGGTAACAATGGGAATACCCAGTTTTTGAGCTACTTCGAACATAATTTTCATGGCGGTTATCCGGTCGTAACCGGGCTGGTCGCCAAATCCGGCATGAATCGCAAACAACCCCAGATTATGTTTCCTGGCAGTATTCTTAATCTCATCGATGTACGATTTTTCTGTAATTAATTCAACATGTCGGGCATACTGTGCTAAACAAGCCAGTTCAGCCCCTTCATAACCGGCCCAGGCGATATGCTGAAGTGCCCCATAAAGATCTAACTGGTTAAAAAGTACCGTGCTGCAACCTAATTTCATTGTGTACCCCCTTATCTATTTGTCCTTAGTCTAATTAGATTTCAGTCAGTTGTCAATATAAATCCCTATCAAACTGATTCTATTTAGAGAGCTAAAACCGAGCTGTAATTGGCCTCCGGGAAACATTTGATACGTTTGCTATTTACATTGACAAAATTAGTGTCCGGAATTTAATATAAATATATGAGAATGATTATCAATCGCAATAACAAAGTAAAAATGCGGGGTTACCCACAAACTAAACAACGCAAGTTACTTTTAGAAATTATTCGTAAAACTAATCGGCACATCGATGCTAAAGAGTTATTCGAACTCGCGGTTAACAAGGATAGTTCGATAAGTGCCGCGACGGTTTATAGAAGCTTGAAACTATTTAAAGAGTTGGAGCTCATCGATGAAAAGCGCCTGGGACAATCACGCTGTTATTACGAAATTAAACACTCCCCGCAACACCAGCATCTGGTATGCAGCAAATGTGGGAAAGTTGTTGATTTTAATTGTCCATTGAGCGAGATAATCAAAAAAGTGAAGCATGAAAAAGGTTTTGTTGTGACCAAGGCTGAAATATTCATGGAAGGCTATTGTTTGGAATGCAGCCAGGAGAATGATGAACGTGAAACCATAGCTAAACAGATATGATGGATTGCGACATAGGTCATATCTATGGCGAGTGAATAGTCTTAAACTAAAAAAGTAAAAAGTGTTAAGGAGAAATAGTGGTGTTAGAAATTAATGATCAGAATTTTGAAAATGAAGTTATCAAATCCAAAATACCGGTAGTGGTTGACTTCTGGGCACCATGGTGCGGTCCATGTCGTTCACTGGCACCGGTGACGGAAAAACTGGCCGAAGCATTAGTCGGTAAAGTTAAATTTTGCAAAATAAATGTTGATGAAAATCCGGTAATGACCGGGAAATATAAAGTGATGAGTATCCCGCTGGTGTTATTTTTTAAAGCAGGCATACAAAAAGACAGCTCATTGGGGCTGGTCCCGGAATCTGCACTGAAGATAAAAATTCAGGCATTATTGTAGAAATTACTGGATTCAGCTAATTTTGAATTATTGAGATATGTTCTTTGTTCAAACAATGAAAACAAGGAGAATGCATGAGCGAACAAAAATTGGATATTAATGAATTGAAAAAGGGCGGGATGGTCCCTCTCCGAGAAAAAGATATGTTTTCCATCTGGGTGAAGACGGAAAGCTGCAATTTGAATTCCGAACAGTTGAGGAAGCTGGCGGATATCACCGATAAATATGCGAGCGGTTTTTTACTGTTTACTTCACGCCAGATTCCCATTATCCCTTTTGTTAATATCGCTCATATTTTCGATGTGAAGCGGGAACTGGCCGAAGTGGATATGGGGATGGATCATAACGGCCCTATCGTCCGGAACCTGAATATCTGTTATAGCGATAAAATCTGTGCCGATGCCGTGGTTAATTGCATCCCGCTCGGCGAGAAACTGGAGAAATTCTTTGGTAACCAGTTAGCACACAAAATAAAAATCGGTGCCGTCGGATGCGGTAAAGATTGTATTATGTCCCGCGTATTGAACGATCTCAGTCTGGTTGGTGTCGATGACGGTAAAGGAAAAAGCTATGAAGCCTATGTCGGCGGGAGGCTGGGAGTCAATCCGTTTGTCGGTATTAAAATTGCCGACCACCTCACTGAAGATGCCTGCGTCAACCTGGTACAGAATTATTTCGACTTGCTGGCGACCGAAGGTATAAAAGGAGAAAGAGCGGCGGACGTCATTAAGAGATTGGGCGTGGATGAATTCAAAGCAAAACTTACCCGTGATTTAAACCGAAACGCGACTTTACCCGCAGTGCATTTTTCCCGTAAACAGCAAAGAGAACACCCCGATAAAACAGTCTTGAAAATCCGGGCGATATGCGGGAAAGTAACATCGGAACAGGTCAGGAAACTAGCGGACATCGCGGAAAAATACGGGAATAGCATCATCCATTTTGCTGTGCGGGGAGCACCGGAGATTCCTGACATTAAAATACAATCCATTCCGGCAATTCGGCAAGAATTGGCCGCGGCTAATCTGCACCTGCTTGAGGGCAATGTGGAAAATATGCAGTCCTGTTTCGGGGAATATTGCACTGAAGGACTCTTCAACCCGCAGGCGCTGCTGAAAAGAATTGAGAAAAGGATAAATGACCTGAATATTAAAGACTTGAAAATAACAGTATCCGCCGCCGGTTGTCCCAGTTCCTGCGGCATTGCACATCTCAGCGATATCGGTTTTCACGGCGTAATGATACCGGTAGTCGACACCACGATTTGCACCGGCTGTGGACTGTGTGTTGCCGCCTGCAAACGCAAAACGGTTCAGGTCAAGAATAATAAAGCAGTTATCGAGATGAAAAACTGTGCCTTTTGCGGGGCCTGCCGGTCGGCTTGCCCTGAGAAAGCCATCGGAGAAAAACGAAGAGGAATAGCCGTTTTGCTGGGTGGAAGAGGCGAACCCGGTACCAGACTGGGTGTTAAAATCGCACAATTCGTTTCTGAAGATGAAGCGTTTGATATTACCGACAACCTGTTGAAACTGATTCAAAAAACCGGCCTGGATACCGGTCAGTTAATCGAAAAAATGGGCTTTGATGAGGTTAAGAAAGCTATTCTTATGAAAGCTAAATAAAGTATCCCTTTTTCCAATACCCGCTACGAGTATTATTCAACTCGAAAAAAGGAGATGGCCTGTTTCATAGGTTCTCTTTTGTTGAATTTATCTAAGAATCATCCCAATTCCTGAAATTTATCGCTGCAAAGATTAGTCGGATGAAATAGCAGGGTCAGTCTTTTCTGACGGAATCAGGCTCTGATATGTTATTGCAGTCGCAGACACAAAGCACGCACACAACTTATTCCCGGATGTGGGAATATTACTGATTAATTTCATGATGGTTGCAGAAGAACCTGAGTATGAAGTCAAATTGGACTTAACCTGAATATTGGTTACCCATCTCAGCCAGTCGGCACCTTCACTCCCCCCTACGACCAGCCGCAACGGGTATCCCCGGTCCTGCGATAAAGGCTGATCATTCATCTGATATGCCAGAAACACACCCTTTTCCAGGACATCTGCAAGGGATAACTGCACAAAATACCCGTCTGCCCCTGTAAAGACAACCTCACTGGCTTCAGCTGACAGACCGGCGGCATTTAGTAAGGTTGATAAGGGCACCCCCGTCCAATTATCCCATTCATCTTCCGCACCTGGGCAAATAATCTCCACAGGCAAAGTTATAGAAGGATATGCCTGGATTTCTGTGTATGATAGAGACAATGGGGTATCTACGAGTCCATTGATATTAAGGAGATAAGTATTAATATTTATCTCATCAAATGGGGTTATTGTCACCGGTGTCGAACTACTCACAGTAGGCGGCTCAATAGTTGACTGGGTTCCTGATGTTGTCGTGTTACTTTCGGGAGATTGCACAGTCGTTGTAGGGCTTGACTCAGACGGTGAGTTTGTAACGACCGGCGGTGTAACAACTGTTTGCGCAGTTGTTAAAGATGTCGAGTTATTTGACGGCGTAGTAGCAGCATCGTTAGTGGCTGAAGGGGAACACGCAGAAACCAGCCAAATTAAAGATGTAACGACAGCCAGCCCGCACGCCACCATAAAATTTTTGTATTTAGACATTTTCCGCCTCCCCACCACAAGCTAAATATATCCCAACCTGTCTATCTTAACTGTACCATTTATCACCACTTTTCTGTAGAATCTGCCGGCAAAACCAGATAAATTCAAAAAATTCGCCGTACAAAGTGACTAATGTCGCTGCCGTTACAATTCAAGGTAGTTTATCGTAAAAATAGAAAATAATTTATAATCTTTTTCAATTCCGGAGACATCATGCTTAAAAGAGCGCTATTCACCTTAGGTCTGATCGCATTTATTATTGTCGCGGCTATTCTGTGGACTCATGAACTCGGAAGTCTTTATTCTCGGTTCCAGGTTTTCCGTGATACCCGTTTAATATTGATAATCACACCCATTGTGGGTGCTATTTCAGGAATAATCGGGGCAACACTAAAAATTATTCTGAACTCCAGAAAAATTAACCGGCAGCCGGAACGGCACGCCTTAGATTCAATTCTAGAACACTGGGGAACCGCGATTGGCATTTTTATCCTGATAGTTTCCGGGATTGAGCTTCATTACCACGGCGGTTTACCAGCGGTTAAACTCCATTTTCTTGGGATATTTTTATCCCTTCTTTTCGGCACTTATTTTCTGGCCGATTTCTTTGTCTCCAGAAAGTACAGAACGCTGTTACCAAACATCAAAGACATAATTGACGGTACGTTTAAAAAGTATCTTCTCCGGATGAAGTTTAAGGAAACCGGCAAGTACCTAGCTTCACAAAAAGCTTCCTTCCTTCTTTTTGCAGTTCTCGGAGTTTTAATTCTCGTCACGGGAATAATTAAACTCCTTTTCTTCTACATTACAATTCCCTTTAAACTATTTGAAATAGCGACTAAAGTGCACGATATATCGGCATACCTGTTTATACTTGTGCTGGCGATCCATATTTTATTAGTAATTGCCCGCCGTGCTAACTGGCCGCTGTTATTATCCTGGTTCAACGGTAAAAATCCGGAAGCGCACCAGCCTCGGGTTAAAACAACCGGTTCGGAAGCGAAAGATCCAGGGATGGATAAATCCGAACAAAAAAAGAATAAATAATTGAAAAGCCGCGCTGGTTAGCGTAATAACATAGTAACTTAATTGCTTTCCAAACGTTATAATTATCAGTCATTAGATAATTTTAAAACCAGAGCAATGGTAATGAGACGAATTGTGGCCGCGATATTGATAACATGTTTATTTGTCATCACAGGCTGCACGGGTTTAACTCATTCTTCAACTCAAGCGATATCGACGAACCCAAACGGCGTCAATTCAGCTTCT
>JBKQML010000083.1:0-10115 GCA_052326545.1 Dehalococcoidales bacterium | reverse complement strand
CGGGGGAGCTGAAGAGTTTTTTCCACCAGGCTACTTTTTTGGGCGCTTCGGCGGCTTTATTTTCTGTTTTACCGGCAGGCAGTTGTTTCTGCGCCTGCTGTAACAAAACATGCAGTTCCTGGACTTCACGCCGGCGGGCATCCAGTTCCGTTTCCAGAATGGATATTGTCTTCAGCATGGCATCAATAGTGGCGGCGCTGTCCTCTTTTTCTTCATTTGCTTCCGGCGCCGGTAAAGCATCTTCCGGGATTTCCACCATATATATTTCACCGTGCGGCGACGGTACTTTATGGGCATTTAATTCACCCTTGGCAATCCGCCTGCGTATGCTGTCGATGGACATGCCTAAGCATCTTGCGGCTTCCGCAATTGTTACTGCCTGAACCGGCTTGGTTTTTAATTCTGTCGTCATGATGATTCTGTAACCTCCATTGATTACCTCTACTATAATTCTAAGGCACTTTTTTGACGTTTCAAGTATTTTTTTCGCATGCGTAGACAAAATATAGGCAGTGCTTAGGCATTTTTAGGGGCAAAAAAATACACTGCCTGATTTCTCAGGCAGTGTATTCCCGGTTGATTATCCGCGGTTGATTTTATTCCTGGTCGCGGTATGATTTACGTTTCTTCGCAGGTTTCTTCGGGTTAACCAATTTGTCGGTATTCTTCATCAGTTTTTCGAGTAAGGTATCGAATTTTGCCAGTTCTTCTTTAGTAAAGCAGGCCGTCAATTTCTCAAACAATACCAGGCTGCCTTTCGTGGATACGGACAGTTTTTCTTTTCCCTTCGGCGTCATTACCGCCCAGACCAGACGCCGGTCGGTAGTATCCCGAATCTTTTTTACCAGGCCTTTCTCTTCCATGCGGTCGAGAATCGTGCTCAAAGTATTGGTATTCTTGTCCAGTAATTTTGCCATTTCGGTTGCATTGGCATTGTCACCCAGTTTTTTCATGACAATCAAGACCAGAAATTGCTGATATGAAAGGCCTCGCATTTTAATGAGACCGCTATCAGCGTATCGTGTGACCAACCCGCCGGTATGGTACCAGTTAATCCAAATTCTGTGTTGAATGTCCTCATGATCAAATATTTCTTTCATTTTTGTTCACCACCATTTTTATTTTTTCTGTAGTACTTAGGTATTAATATAGTACTATTTAAGTACTACGAATATAATACCCCACTGCAAATATTTTTTCAAAGGGAAGTCAACAGTTAATAACTAGAGGCATCTTTCACGGTAACCAGTATCAGGTATGAATCAAGAAAAGTGTTGAAATAATCAATAATTATTGCTTAAGGCCTTAATCGCATATGTAAAATCTTTGTAAAATATATGCAAATAATTGAAATTTTGCCAAAATTCAGAATTTTAAGCCGGCAAGAAAGAGCCATAACCAGGCCAGAACAATGCCTAAAACAGCGCCAACAATAACCTCAAAAGGAGTATGCCCCATCAATTCCCGTAAGTCTGCTTCGATCTTTACCATGGGTTCTTTTCGCTTCAATTCCAGTATGATTCTATTCAATACAACCGATTGCTGCCCTACCGATTGACGCACTCCGGCCGCATCATAGGTTACTACAAGAGCTAAAATTATGGCGATGGCAAAATATGCCGAACCGAAGCCATCCTTCATCGCAACCGCTGTCGCCAGAGCGCACACCATCGCCGAATGCGCGCTGGGCATGCCGCCGCTGCTGACAAAGAAACTCAGGTCGAGGCCTTTCCCTTGTGACAGAGCTACCAGCAGCTTTACCAACTGGGCTACCATCCATGCGCATAATGGGATAATTAATACCCAGTTAGTAATCAGGTCATAGAGCATCGATTGCAAACTCCTTCTCTATTTTCTATCCCTGATTTGAAATAGCGCGGCTATTCCATAATTTACGGTCGGCGATGTCGCGGTCAAAAAGTAATCTATAGAAAATAACTTTGCTCATGGGCACATTTTTGCTCAATTCCGCGCGGCGGCCGATGGTTCTTACTAACAACCCTAATACTCCCAGTGCTGCAAAGCCGCAGGTAATTGCCACTTTATCCCCCACACCCAACGGACCGGTGAAGAAATAAGCGAGGAACGGAAAGGAAACAAAAACAGCAAATACACCTAATGCCACCTGTTTAAAGGGCGCAAATAATAAATATGGCCCGATAAAAGCAATCAGCCCCATTCTCCAGGAAATCATTGTAATTACACCCAGCGTAACAAAAACGCCGCGTCCGCCGCTTTTAAATTTAAGGTAGATAGACCAGTCATGTCCGATAACAGCGCATAGACCGACGATTGCCTGATAAACAGGTTCCAGATGCATTAATTTAGCGATGAAGACAACCAGCACTCCTTTCCCGATATCAAATACGGCAACCGGAACTGACAGCCACTTAGGACCACCGGCATTCAGCACATTCGCGGCCCCCACTTTGCCGGTGCCGACTTTACGGATATCCGTCCCGCGTGACCATTTAACTGCCAGATAACCGGCAGGTACCGAACCTAACAGATAAGCTCCAATCGCCAGTAAGATAAATTTGATATCCATCATCTCTCCAATTTTAACACTAAAGAGTTTGGGTGCTTTTTTGTCTTGCCAGAGCAATTAATTTCTCAACAAAATGCATCGGGACATCGGTCCCGCCAATAGTTATCTCTGAAGCAGCATCAATCCCGTGATAATCCGTACCGCCGGTCGGAATGAGATCGTATTTTTGAGCGAGATTGAGCAAGTTATTTATTTCTGCAGGAAGGTACCCGGCATAATAGACTTCCATTCCCACCAGTCCGACTGGTTTTAGTTCCTTGACCACCGCCTCCGGATTCGTGGCGGTAAAAGGATGTGCCAGCACCGGCAAACCATGAACTCCCGTGATCAATTGTACCGCTTCGGCGGGTGTCAACTTCTCACGGGCGACATAAGCCGGACAATCACGTCCGATATATTTAGTGAAAGCTTCTTTAAAAGATGAAATATACCCTTTTTCCAGCAGGGCCTGGGCAACATGCGCTCTACCGAGAGCGCCGTTCCCGGCAATCCCTTTCACTCTGGCCAGCTCGACATTACAACCCATTTCTTTTAGTTTAGCCACCATTTTTTCGGCTCGGTTTGCCCGCGAATTACGCATCGTCTCCAGACTGGACTGAAATGATTGATTGTTATAGTCTATAAAATATCCTAACACATGGACTTCCCCGCTGGTAGTATCGGTGCTGAGTTCCACGCCGGGAATTAGCGTCAACGCAGGAAATTCGCCGGCGGCTTCGAGAGCAGGAATTAACCCATCAACAGTATCGTGATCGGTGAGCGAGATGATTGTCAATCGGGCAGAAACAGCCATACGAACTATTTCGGCCGGGCTGTAACGGCCGTCCGAGGCATTGGAGTGTATGTGGAGATCAGCTCTCGCCATCACGCTGTTTCCCTCTGGATGCGCTCAATACTGACGGCTTTTCCGGTTTGGTCGTCAACTCTGACCAGTATCGCATTGACAACACTTTTCCCGGTACCGGCAGATAACCGATACGGTAATTGAGTGAGGAAACGTTTGAGTACATTTTCCGGGTCATCGCCAATGACAGAATCTACAGGCCCCGTTAAACCGATATCGGTGACATAGGCCGTACCCCCGGCGAGTATCCGGGCATCGATTGTACCGACGTGGGTATGTGTGCCTAATACGGCGCTGACCCGCCCGTCAAGATAGCGCCCCAGCGCTACTTTTTCCGAAGTTGCTTCAGCATGAAAATCCACGATAATTACAGAAGGTTTATCAACCAACTGCGCCAGCAGTGCATCCATTGCACGGAAAGGACAATCATAATTATCCATAAACGTCCGGCCGATAAGGTTCACTACCAGCACGCCGTTTTTCACGATATAACCTTTACCCGGCACACCCGGCGGATAGTTTAAAGGTCTGAGCAACGGCATCTCGCTGTCAAGACAGGGCAGGATAGTTTTCTGCGCCCAGACATGATTTCCAGAAGTCAGGACATCTGCCCCAGCCTGGAACAATTCTTCTGCCGTTTCCGGCGTCACGCCAATACCGTGGGCGCTGTTCTCGGCATTAACAATCGTCAGGTCAACACCGTATTCCTGTTTAATTTGCGGCAAAAACGTATTCAGAGCCTGCCGTCCCGGTTTGCCGATGACATCCCCGATTGCGAGTATCAGCATTTATTCCCCTGTTCCCGTCTCCTACTTCGCAAAATCAACAGCGCGGGTTTCTCTGACCACGGTTACTTTAATCTGACCGGGGTATTCCATACCCTCTTCTATTTTCTTCACAATATCGCGGGCCAGTCGCATGGCACCCAGGTCATCGATTTCTTCCGGTTTAACCAGGATTCTGACCTCACGGCCTGCCTGAATCGCAAATGATTTCTCAACACCTTTGAAGCTGTTGGCAATATCCTCCAGTGATTTGAGCCGTTTCAGATAGCTGTCCAACGATTCTCTTCTGGCGCCGGGCCTGGCGCTGCTGATGGCATCGGCGGCGGAAACGATATAGCCCCAGGTGCTGGTATTGGGAGTTTCGAAATGATGCTCGGCGATACCCATTACCACCTCAGGGGACTTTTCCCATTGTTTTACCAGGTCGGCGCCGATGGCCGCATGGGTGCCTTCCACTTCACGGTCAACCGCTTTACCGATATCATGGAGTAAACCGGCCTTTTTGGCGATAGTCGGATTCGCTCCCAGTTCTGAAGCAATCATTTGCGCCATAAAAGCGACCTCGATACTATGCGATAGAACGCTCTGTCCGTAACTGGTGCGGTATTTGAGCCGTCCCAGCAATCTGATCAGTTCGGGACGCAGCCCCTGCACCCCCACCTGGTAAGCGGCTTGCTCACCGGCGGTCTGAATACTGGCGTTAACCTCTTCCTCAGCCTTCTTGACAACTTCTTCAATACGCGCCGGGTGAATACGTCCGTCCAGAATAAGTTTCGTCAACGCAATGCGGGCGATCTCACGGCGCACCGGGTCGAAGCTGGATAAGGTTACGGCCTCCGGGGTATCATCCACAATCAGGTCAACACCGGTAGCCTGTTCCAACGCTCTGATATTGCGGCCTTCCCGACCGATAAGTCTGCCCTTCATCTCATCACTGGGGATGGGGACACTGGTAGCGGTGGTCTCCGACACTATTTCGGAAGCACTGCGCTGGATGGTTTGAGCCAGAATTTCCTGAGACTTGAGGTCGGCTTCGGCCTTAATTTTTATTTCCCATTCATGTAATCGGCGAGAAGCTTCGCCCTTCATCTCAGATTCAATACTTTGCAATAGCATATCTTTCGCCTGTTCGACGGACATGCCGGAGATAATTTCCAATTGTTTTAATTCTTTACTTTTAGCTTCTTCAATCTGGGCTTGCAGATTATCCAGGGATTTTTCCCGGTTGGTTAATGCTCTTTCCCGCTGTCCGATTCCTTCCAGTTTATGCTCCAGGTTTTCGGTTTTAGAAAGAAGGCGGTTTTCCTGCCGTTGTAATTCCAAACGACGCTCGCGGTACTCCGCATCCGCAGTCGCTCTTACCTTATCCGCATCAACTTTGGATTGTTCAATAATTTTCTTCGCTTCTTCCCGGGATTCGATTACTATTCGATTTGTTCTGCGTTGAGTGACACGAAGCAGACGATTTACCGCCATACGACGGAAGAAGAATACAATTGCGCCGCCAAGGACAATACCAATAATTAAACTTGAGACGTACAAAATCGTGATGACAATAGCACTCATTTTTTCACCTCACTGTTCCTGTAGACTGCCTTTAGCTGATTAAGTATTTACGCTGCCCGGTTTTTTCATTTCCTGCCAGAGTCTTTTCACAGTTTGATTAATCACTGTGTACCCGAAGCCCCGCCTTTTCAGGTAATCACCTAATCGGCGGCGGAAGACCTCATAATCCTGATCTGGCAGGTGTCGAGCTTTACTCAGGGCAGCCTGATAGGCAAAATCTATGTCGTTCGAATCATCAGTCACTGCTTTGATGATTTCGTCAGCCACCCCTTTCTTTTTCAGCTCTAACATGGTTAATCGCTGACTGCGCGGCCGGAAAGTGTCTCTGTTTTCCTTCCAGAACCGGGCAAAGGCAGTATCATCCAGTAAATTTTGCTCCTTTAATTTATTTATTATTATTTCAATTTCAGAATCTTCAAATCCACGGCGGTGAAGTCTGTCCTTCATCTCCGCTTCGCTGCGCGGCCGGTAACTGAGGAACCGGTAAGCAGTATTTAAGCCCCGTGCCAACCCGACACTCTCCGTGAGGTCTTTAATCCGGTCATCGGAAATTTCTTCTCCAATCTTTAACCCTTCTTTGACTGCTACTGCTGCATCCAAACTGACAGCGAACTTACCATCCAGAAACATATTTACCTGCCGGTTGGTGCGCTTATTCTTTTTCAGAGCGGTAATCTTGCTCATTTTTATTACCTGATTAAAACACAAAAGCTGAGGTCTAGACCTCAGCTTCTATTTCCACATTGCCAGTTTCTATATGACTTTTTGTTAAGAAATCACTGGTCTTTGGGCGCTTCTTGCGAGCTTGGTAATGCTGAGGCTCGAACCTGTTGCTCTATTTCCCTGGCAATCTCAGGTTTCTGGATCAGGAAGTTCTTAACGTTTTCTCTTCCCTGTCCCAGACGAGTATCACCCCAGGAGAAAAAAGCACCGGATTTCTTAATCAGCCCCAGCTCAACCCCTAAATCGACAAGGTCGCCTTCACGGCTAATCCCGTGGTCAAACATGATATCGAATTCAGCGGTCCTGAAAGGAGGTGCCACTTTGTTCTTTACAATTCTGGCTTTTACCCGGTTGCCAACCGCAACCTCACCCTGTTTGATAGTTTCGCTGCGTCTCAGATCAATTCGAACTGAACTGTAAAACTTCAGGGCTCTACCGCCGGGTGTTACTTCAGGGTTACCGAAAACGATACCGACCTTCTCTCTTAACTGGTTGATGAAAATTACTGCTGTTCCGGATCTGCCGATCGCCACTGCCAACTTTCTGAGAGCCTGGGACATCAGCCGTGCCTGTAAAGCAACCTGAGTGTCACCCATCTCTCCCTCAATTTCAGCGCGGGGTACCAGAGCGGCCACACTATCCACTACGATGACATCCACAGCTCCACTTCGGACCAAAGCTTCACAAATTTCCAGAGCTTGCTCTCCGGTATCGGGTTGGGAAATGAGCATATCGTCGATATTGACGCCCAGATGCCCGGAATATACAGGGTCCAGAGCATGTTCCACATCAATATAAGCGGCGACGCCCCCCGTTTTCTGCGCCTCTGCGATAATGTGCAGGGCCAGTGTGGTTTTACCGGTTGATTCGGGACCGAAAATTTCGATAATACGTCCCCTGGGTATGCCCCCAATCCCGAGAGCGATGTCCAATGAAATAGAGCCGGTAGAGATGATCCCCGCGGCTGCCACGGTGGTCGTTTCCCCCAGCTTCATAATTGAGCCTTTGCCAAACCTTTTTTCTATCTGGCTGATGGCTAGCTCGAGTGCCTTAGTTCTTTCTCCGGTGGTCATATTCGTCTTACATAATACTAACATGAACAATTATCAAAAACAATACTTATTTGGTACAAATGTTCTTTTTGTAACCCTTTTCAAAAAATATTTTTACGCTGATATCGAATACGGGCAGCAGTATGTCTTGATATTATTTTTACCGCTAATATTTTATTCTTCCATTTGTGATTAATCTGCGTCTTTCATTGTCGCAGCTGTTTCCGTGGAGTATACTTTCTTATTGTGTAAATGGTTAAAAGGATATAAAAGGATGCCGACTGCCGATTTAATTTTCAAAAATGCCGCTGTCATCACCGTCGATGCACAACAACCCGGAGCGGAATTTGTGGCTATCAAGGGTGACAAAATTATTTTTGCCGGTGCTAAAGATTATCTAAACGATTTCACCGGGCCGAAAACAAAATTTATCGACTGCGCCGGAAAAACACTTTTACCGGGTTTTAATGATGCCCATTGTCACATTTTTTCTTTGCTGCGGAAGCTTACCAGTGTGGAACTCGGCTTCCCAAAAATCAAATCTATTAACGATATTAAGGGTGCAATAAAAAAGCAGGTGGCGAAAACACCCCCTGGAGAATGGATTACCGGCACAGATTACAACGAGTTCTACCTGGTGGAAAAGCGCCACCCCACGCGCTGGGAAATCGATGAAGTGGCGCCGGACAATCCGGTGATGCTGACGCACCGCTCGCTGCACGGCTGCGTGTTGAACAGCAAAGCACTGGAGTTGGCCGGTATTACCATCGAAACGCCGGAGATGCCGGGAACGATGATCGACCGGGATGTGACCAGAGGCGGAGAACCGAACGGTTTTCTAGCCGAAATGGTAGGCTATCTCCGGGAACATGTTCTGCCGCCGATTTCTGAAAGAGAATTGAAAACCGGCATCAAACTGGCGAATGAAGAATATCTCTCGCAAGGTTTAACCTCGCTTCAGGATGCAACTGTTGTCAATGACATGAAAAGATGGCAAAACTATATTAATTTTAAAAATAACGGCTGGCTGAAAAGTCGCGTTTATATGATGACCGGTATTGAAACGATGCAAGAGTTCCGGGATGCGGGTCTGGGATTTGGCGCCGGTGATGAAAATTTAAGGCTCGGTGCCATCAAAATTGTCCCGAGCATGATTGCCGATAAAATGTACCCTTCGCAAGAAGAACTGAATTCACTGGTGCTGCTTACGCATCAGGCCGGTTTTCAGCTGGCCATACACGGCGTCCAGACTGGAATGGTAGATGCAATTATTTGCTCTTACGAATACTTGCAGCATAACGCGCCTGATTTCAGTACCAGACGGCATCGCATCGAGCATTGCTCCGAATGCCCGCCGGACCTGATGGCACGATTAAAAAAACTCCAACCGATAGTTGTCACCCATCCTTCCTTTACTTATTTCAGCGGGGATAGATATCTGGCAACGGTGGAAAAAGAGGTTATCCCCTGGCTTTACCGGACCGGAACGCTGGTGAAAAACGGTTTAGCCGTGGCAGGTGGGTCCGATTCCCCAATCGTGCCGAATAGCCCGATCATAGGCATCTATGGAGCGGTGACCCGGTCGACATCCAGCGGGCAAATGTTGAATCCCGCCGAAAAACATACGGCTGCGGACGTTATCAAAATGTATACTCTTAATGCCGCCTATGCTTCCCATGAAGAAAACATTAAAGGTTCCATTTCAACCGGTAAGCTGGCGGATATGGTATTGCTAAGCCGGAATCCCTTGCAAGTACCTACCGCAGAAATCAAAGACATCACAGTCCAGATGACGGTAATCGGAGGGAAGGTGGTTTGGGAAGGTTGACGCAATATAGGAATTAATGCGATCAAAGTATCTATGTTATTTTATCTTGAGCGACTAGGATTCTCATAGTAATTTATTATTTCAGAGCCAACTTTAGCTATCTTAAGGAAAACCTCACCCTCTGTCTCCCTCTCCAATAAAAACGTTGAAAGTTGATGAGGTTATTGTCTGCCAACTTATTGAAGCGGCTCACTTGATTAGAAAAGATTACAACCAATAAAACAATACTACAAGTAGGCAAGCACTGGCAAACTTTAACTTTTTCATTTAAATGAACTTTAAACGGGTCATTAGTTTTTCTGGTGGAGACGGAGTAGAATCAAACTCCTCCACAAACACGCAATATCCCAAATTGTATTTGCAATTGCATCACAACCAGTTCGCCGAAACATGTTTATGCTAAATAAGATTCTTGAAGATAAAAGTGAATGGTTGTATGCGGCTCTGGAGGATCAGCAAGTATACATGACGCGTATACACGTCCGCACAAATTTAATGTCTCCCACGCAAGACTCTCAAATTACACAAAGCCCAATTTTTAATGGAAGCCGATTTTTGCCCGCTCAAAATTATATTAGTTGTTTCGCAAGGACAGGGGAATGCTTAAGAAATGTATTAAGCTCGTTATAACTATATCTGACAGGATTAAGGTGAAAGTCATTTTCCGCGGTTCCCACTGTGCGATTAATAATAAAACTGTTATCGCAAACAAGAAGGATCTTATGCTGAACGCAATAGGCGATGAAATCGGTCAATCTTTTTTCAAAAC
>JBKQML010000082.1:0-7765 GCA_052326545.1 Dehalococcoidales bacterium | reverse complement strand
GACTATCAGTTTATAATCCAGGTCAGCGCCGCACCGAACAGTAGTGAGCACGCATCCCTGGGTAGCGATCCCCATGAGCACCAGAGTATCAATACCTTGCTTTTTCAAGACTTCGATCAGGTTTGTAGTTGTGAAAGGCCCAGTGCGCTGTTTGGTCAGTACCAGTTCACCGGGTTTGGGTGTAACAGCAGGGTGAATTTCCATTTCCGGAGTTCTCGGTCCCCGTCTCACTTCAATGTAAATAACAGGAATATTATTACTGCGAGCTATTGAAAGAATCGCATTTGCCTTCTCCAAAATATCCTTTTTTGCTTCCTCGGATAACTCATTCACCATCCGGTTCTGGTAATCCATAATAAGAACTGCCGTTTGTTGTTTATCGATTTTGAGTTGCTCTGCCATATATTAATCTCCCTTGTTTTTTAAACCGGTATCGCAATCGGTCAACAAATCTACCAACTCAGAAAAGTATTATTTACCCGCTACCTTCCATGTATTTCCGCTTAAATTTCCGCTCGGCATTTTTGAATATACGAGGGACCCTCCCTTCACTCCTTCAGCAGAGGCATCAATGCTGATTACTCTGGCTTTACTTTTACCTACGTTAGTGATGGAGTGTCTTACATCAGATGGACAATAGATTAATGTATCTTTCCCAACCGTTTGCTCGATATTCCCGACCGTAGCGCGAATCCGACCGGAAATTACGTAATATACATGATCGACAACAGGCGGTTCATGGTAATGTTCTTCAACCCCACCACCCGGGGAAAGTACATCCAGATTCAGTTTAATGTACTTTGAAGCATCAGTACCTGGAATGGGAGGTTCAGTGGATCTTCGTAGAAAATCATAAAACTCGGTTTTTAAGTTACCTTCTACACCGCCTCCATGTGCCGCTTTTTCAATTGGTAAAATAAATCCTTTTTGTTTCCCTTCCATGATAATTCCTTCCTAAAATTTTTGTTACTACTTTTAAAATTAATACATTGTTGAGTTATCAAAAACCAATTTACTATACGGACTAACATAAGTCCAAAATCTATTTATATAGTAAAAAATGGTTTTGGATCAGGTACCTTTTTCTCGACACCGGCCGTTACCGGAAGCCATGAAGACGTAATATTACGGGCTTCTTCTGATGCTAGAAATAAAACTGCAGCGGCAATATCATTGCCCGTTATTTCCCGATGGAAGAAATTGTAATCATAAGTTGCCCCCGGTTTGAAATTCATGCGCGTGGGGACGCCACCCGGACAAACGGCATTAACATTGATATTATAAAATGCCAGTTCTACGGCGAGAGATTCTGTCAACCCGAGAATTGCATATTTGGTTGCAGAGTAAACAGAAATAGTAGCATCACCTTGCAGTGCGGCACCCGATGATATGTTGACGATTTTGCCGTATTTTTGTTTGGCCATATAAGGTATCACGTGCTGGCAGCAAAAGATACATCCCGTCAAATTGATATCGACAATTTCGCGTATTTGCTTTTCGGTATAATTTACCAGAGGGCCATTCAACAAAATAGCGGCGTTATTTACGAGGATATCAATTTTACCAAAATGATCAACTGCGGTCTGGATTAGCTTTTGCGATTCCTGGTAGTCGGATATATTACCGAAACATGGAATAGCTTGCCCCCCGGCCGCTTTTATTTCTGCGGCGGTAGTCGCTGCATCTCCACCTTTTGTACCCTGCTTGCGGTTGTTAGTGACTACTTTAGCGCCATCGGCAGCCAGTGCCATCGCTATAGATCTACCTATCCCTTGTCCTGAGCCTGTGACAATGGCAACTTTTCCATTAAACCGCATAATAATCTCCTTAAAATTAATATTATGATTCTAAATCCGCTTGATTCAAGCTAACTACTTTTTCAATACTATCTAATATCGGCAGGACTGTGCTATCGTATTTCGTGTCAATGTCAATAGAGTTTTTCACGTAATCCAATTTATTGGCATTAATATATTCCCAAGAGCACTGGATTGTCAAGTAACGTTTACAATTAACACGCAATGCATTTTATACGAGGTTGCATTAATTGATGTAAATTTTCTTTTTAGCGCTTGTTTCTATTCTGATATTTGTTTATACTTTTCTAAGTTGTCTCCTTCTTTTCAATAAATAGTAATTATTTAACATAACAGAAACTTTAGTTTGTAGAGTATATTGATTTGTTTTTTAAAACAGATCAATTGGCTCTTTTAGTTGGGGTGGCATAATAAGTAAATTAAGGAGGAAATTAGACGATGAAAGCAGTGGTAGTGAAGCAGGCAGGCGTGTTAGAAGTTCAGGATGTTCCTGAACCTGAGCCGGCACCCGACGAGATTAAAGTTAAAATAGCTTATGCTGGGATATGCGGCAGCGACCCTAAAATAGTTGAAGGGAAAAGCATGCCGAAACCGCAAGTCGGCGCTATCGGTTGGCCTGAAAAAACTGCCCCAATCCCCCAGGGGTTACGGTTTTTGGGGCACGAAGCCTCTGGCACGATCGTGAAAATCGGTAAAGATGTGAGAGGTGACTTTAAGGTCGGACAACGGGTAGCCATGAATTTCAGAACTGTTTGCGGAGGTTGTTACTATTGCCAAAACAAAATGGAGCATTTCTGTGAAAGGGCAACTATATTTATGGGACTAATGGCTGAGTATGCCGTCTTTAAAGAGAGTCTTGTCTTTCCCTTACCGGATGATTTACCACTGGATGCTGGAGCATTTCTTGAGCCGGTAGCGGTGGCGGTTCACACGCTTGATATTGCCCGCATGAAAGTCGGCGACTCTGTAATTATTACCGGCGGCGGTGCGATAGGTTTACTGGTACTGCAACTGGCAATAAAATCAGGAGCATCGAAAGTCCTTGTCTCCGAACCAATTGCCGAAAAAAGACAAATGGCCAGTCAACTTGGAGCAGACATAGTAGTGGACCCGCTCAAGGAAGACTTACTGGCAATATGCAACAAACTTACCGACGGCAAAGGTTTTAATGTATGTATTGAAGCGAGCGGGATTCCCGCTATTGCCAGGCAGCTCATTTTGCTGGCAGAACGCTGTGGAACCATTGTCTGGGCCGCAACCTATCCCACTGGTGTTGATGTGGGAGTTCCGATTGAATATATGTACGGCAGAGAATTATCTATTCATTCGGTATTAATATCTCCGTATTCCTTCCCGAGGGCACTTCAAATGCTGCCGAAGTTAACCTTGAAACCTTTGATCACTGTCTATCCACTCAACGAAGTGGTCAAGGCATTTGAAGCTCACAATAAAGGTCAAGGCATCAAGATAATGTTGCAGCCATGAACTGATTACTTTAGTTCACCGCCAAATTATCGGGGCTGAAATGACCTGCCTGATAAAAGGTAAAATCAACGACTGAGACAAAACAGTATTTACATATGGATTCTGCTTCAGGAGATATTTTGTGCGGATACCTGATGGCCCATGCTTTTCTTCAGATCCTGATCTATCCAGAACCGGCTCAGGTAGAAACTCAGTACCGTAGCCCCCGTAAGTGAACCAAATTGAGCACTAAATCCCTTGAGCCAGGGTTGACAGAGAGCGTAAGTCTGCGGTTGCAGCAATGATATTATAAAATGCTGCCGTGCGAAATACTCATTGGCATATCTATATATGCTTAAAGCTTCATCCAGACTATTTGCAGCCAATGCTTTAGGGTATAAGGTATCACAGACGGGGTCACTGATCATTTGATAAGTAGGATGACCCGTCTGAAGTCCGTGTAAGAGTCTAATTGGCTCATATTCATAGCCAAATGATGGCATTAAACGTTGAGCCAGTTGGTCGTGCTCATGTCTGTATAATACAAAATCATTCCAGGAAGAAGAATCCATCGGTCTTATCTCCAGGTCAATACAAATTTCGGCAAAATACGACTTGACTATCTGCAATAAATTCAGATCCACCGCCGTATCTGCCACGATGTTGGTCTTAAATCCATTTGGATAGCCCGCATCAGCTAAAAGTTTTTTTGCTGATTTTGGATTATATGTATACTCCTCCTTCAGGTCTGGCGGCCATTCCTCATATGGAAATCCCCCCTTCTCCATGTTTCTCGAACTTAAAGCTGTTGGATAAGGCTCAACATCACCATGGTAATAATCTTTGGCTACCGTCGGTAGGTCTATCGCCAGCTGCATTGCCTTTCGAACCCTTATGTCACTAAAAGGTGCTCTGTCAATTCTCGGATCCAGGGACACGGCTGCCGGAAATGGGATGGGGAATTGCAATATTTCGGGGTTTGTTTCCCGTATCGATTTGGCATCTTGAAATGAAACTGGAGTTATAAGATCAATCTTTCCGGCTCGCATCAAGGAAAGAGCTTCGTTATTATCAGGTATTATAAGCAATTTAACCGTATCTGCATAAGGTAGCTTGTTTTGTGTGTGCCGCTCATCATATCCCCAATAATTAGGATTCTTAACTAGAGTTGCAGACCGGTTGGGAATAAAATCTTTCAAAACAAAAGGGCCGGTACCGATGGCATGGCGCCAGTCACTCAGGTCTCCCCATTCTTCTACCGCCTCGTGTGCCTCAAAAACTTGCGAAGGATTGGGTGCCAGCAATGACATCATTATGAGTTCTGGGTTGGGTGCCTTCCACTGAAAAACAACGGTTGACCTATCTATCGCAGTTACTGAAATCAGATTTTTATATGCTGGTACTCTGGAATGATCTGGACTGGGTATAAGGTCGCTGTTCAAGCCCCATAACCGATGAAAGTGATACGCCACATCATCAGCGGTAAACTCACGGCCGTTTGCTGGTGGTATATCCTGCCAACGGATTCCGTTACGTAAATGTACCACAAAAGTACTTGGGTCAGGAAATTCCCAACTTTCCGCCAAATACCCTTTCCGGTAGCTGTTATGCTGAAAGAGCAACTTGTAGCCCACTGCTGAAGGATCTAAAGTCCAATCGTCCTTAGCCAAGCTTTCCATCCATGCCCAGAATATTTGGGGAAGCGTTGCTTCGTAATATGGGTCAAAATTGCTAGGGTTCCGGTCGATTCGAAGTACCATTTCACCGCCGTACTTCGGGTTTCCAAGTTTATCCCACCATTCAGACTTTATTTTTATAACTTCTCCTTCATATTTTGCTAGGTATTTCTCATTAACCAAAGTATCTAAAACAGATTTCCTGATCAACTAAAACTCGATTTCAAACCATGCGGGCATTGATTTAGAAGATGCTATGCGTCAAAATGAGCGATTTTGATTGTGGATTAACCATTTCAGCATAAAATCCAAAGAAAATAAACAATTCAGGGAAAATTATTAATTCATATTTGCTGTTCTACGAACGATACTTGTTTGTATTAACATTTACTTCCAAATGAAACGAATGATGGCTTATTATTTCGTGATCTCTCCTTGCTTAATTTTTATCCCATAACGTCCGGCCCCACCCCTCAACCTGGGGTCGAGTATATCTCTCAGTCCATCACCAAACATATTAACGGCAAACACCAGTATGGCTAAAGCGAGGCCGGGGAAAAATGCCATCCATGGCGCGTGGAACATATAAGTTCGAGCATCACCGCTAAGCATACCGCCCCAGGTAGGAGTTGGTGGAGGTATTCCAAAGCCAAGAAAACTTAGACCAGCCTCCATAAGAATCAATGCTGGCATGCCCATGCTAAAAATAATAATAATAGGGGCGAAAATATTGGGTAGGATATGGTTTTTAAATATTGTCCAGGTGGTATCACCGGCAGCTATTGCTGCTTGGATATAGGTATTTTCTTTTATGTTGAAAACAGTACCCCTTATAATCCTGGAACCGCCAATACCGGAGGTTATCCCCAAAATAATAATTATTTGCCATAAACCCGTTCCAACTAGAGACAATAGTAACATCAGAATAACCAAACCGGGCAGGCAACCAAAGGCATCAACAAATCTCTGTACTATCAGGTCGAATGTCCCGCCAAGATATCCACTGATCATACCGATAAGTGTAGATATAATTACACTGATTGAAGTAGCCACTAGGCCCACGACCACGGAAACACGGGCGCCGTAGATAACACGACTTAATATGTCTCGCCCCAAGTTATCTGTACCCATCCAGAATTGGGTCGATGGTGGGACCAGTGCATGACCGGTCATATAGTTCACCCCATAAGGTGCCAGGTATGGTGCGAAAATGGCAATGCACAACATAATCAGAGTTATAAACCCGCCGGCCGTAGCTACAGGTTGTTCCACTATTAGCCTTTTCATCGCCTCAATCAGCTTGGAATCGTTCTTTTGCTCTGATGATTTATCGAGAGAGTTATCTAGCACATTAATACCTGCTTTAATTTCTGATTAAGTATAATGGATCCTTGGGTCCAAAAAACCATAAGTCAGATCAGTAAATAAATTAATGAGGACTAAGACAATTGAATAAAGCAGTAAAACTCCTTCAACTGTTATATAGTCCCTATTACTTATTGCGTTTAATGTTAGCTGGCCCAAACCGGGTAGGTTAAATATATTTTCTATTATGACTGCTCCACCAATCAAACCACCTAATTGTCCGCCAATTAACGTAACTATCGGGATTAACGCATTCTTCAAGGCATGTCGAACGACGACGGTCCTTTCTCTAAGTCCTTTTGCCCAGGCGGTCCTGATATAATCTTGCCTCATCACCTCTAACATCATAGTGCGGGTCAGCCGTGTTGTCAGCCCTGAATAACCCATTCCCAAAACAATCGAAGGTACGATGAACATTTTCAGATTGCCAGCAGGATCTGCCGTAAATGAAATCAGGGTTAATGGTGGCATGTAGTGCCACCAAAGAGCCGGAAAGACTATTACCAGCGTTGCCAACCAGAACACTGGTACAGCAATGCATAATATAGAAAAAGTTCTTCCGAAATAATCACCCCAGCTATTCTGCCGTAATGCCGAATAAATACCGATAGGAATCGATAAAATTTGGGCTATTATTATTGATAAAACGGTAAGTTCCAGGGTTACCGGCCACCTTGAGTCTATTTCCTGAATAACCGGAATATGCTGCCACATTGCCGTCCCCAGATTACCTTGAAAAACTTGAGCAATCCAGTGTGCATATTGCACGGGAATGGGTACGTCCATACCTAATGCATGCTCAATCGCTTGTTTCCCTACTTGCGTAACCTGCCCGAAAGTTCCATATTGCGCCACCATTATGTCCACTATGCTGCCGGGGATAAGACGTACTGTAATGAATATAATAAGAGTAACGAAAAACACGGTAGGTATTATTAATAACAATCTTCGCATTATGTAAGAGCGCACTTTAATCCTCGTTTAAAAAATGCTTTTCTGGGAAAGAGGGTAACATACTCTCTTTAATTTGTCAATTGTAAAAGCCAACATTGTAACAGCCCAAAGGTCTCGTATCCTTTAGGCTGTTTAGAATTATTCATATTGTTAAAATTACCGCACTAAATTGGAGATTAATATGAAAAAGAGTTTTAGAACAGTTTCACTAATATTCTCATTTTTGCTATTCGACATAGTTACCTCTACCATTTGTTGTTAGTAAATTTCATTACGTTATTTGGATATGCGCCATGGGTACAACCGAAGGAGTACTTAACCCAAACCAAAATCCACAGTCTTTTCTAATCGAAGAAAGAGCCTGACGGAAGTTGGTTGCGTTCACTCACAAGAGAGAATCTATTGGTTTGTTTAAACAGTTTGGAACGTGCTTTACCCATCCTTTCTGCAAATTTATTATCGCTCATCTGGTTTGCAATTGCATCCAGT
>JBKQML010000081.1:0-10258 GCA_052326545.1 Dehalococcoidales bacterium | reverse complement strand
CGTCAATTAATTTACCTTTGGTACCGGCCGTTTTCCACTGGTGCAATAAAGCCAACAGTCCTTTTTCTTCAATCCCCCGATCTTCGGCAGTGCGAATAAAAATAAGACGGTTGAAGAGTTTCTGGATAAATCCGTCGACCTGTTCCGGGGTAAGACCAAGTTTTTCATTATAACGGAAAATCTGGTTAAATAACTGCTCCCGCCAGACACGCATTTGGGCAAAAAGATGTTTTTCGACGGGAATGGGAACAGGCAGGGCTCCCCAGCTTACCGCTGCCTGATTGAGCGAACCTGATATCAGGGACTCCCTGGACAATAACCAGAGCCGGTCAAAATCGGTTTCGTAACGAATAAAATCAAGCGAGATAAAAGGTTCGGTTTTTTGGGCATTAAAAACACGCAAGGACTGAAAATTGGTCAGAATGGCCCAGGTCACACCTTTATTATAGGCATAAGAGATTGCCTGTTTAATATATTTTTGGTCGTTTAAATCCTCTTTCAGCGACTTAGCTTCAACATAGAATTGAGATATACCATGAAGTTTGAAGGCATAGTCCACCCGGCCATTTGAAGTATTATCTTCCGGCGATACCTCATCGGTATCAGTGAAATTCCAGCCAAGGGCTTCAAAAAGCGGCTGGATAAATCCCTGCTTTGTGGCGGCTTCGTTGTAACTTTTGATTTTATGTGAATCTAACGAATTTAATTTTGTTACAAGATTGGTTATCTTTAGTTTCGTTTCCTCTTTTGTCACCGCAAGGCTGCTCCACAAATTATATTTCCCGGACTGATTAAATTACGCCAATTCTAGCACGAGTGAATGATTTAGTAAAGCAAACGGCCGCTTAGCTCTCTCGCCCCAGCGTGGGAGAGAATTTGGAGAGAGGGGGCGTAAAAATATCACCCTCTAATTCGGCAAAGTCATTCCCGTTTGGGCCAAAATCCCAAATCGCATCTGCTCATACCAAAAACGCAGAGTGTCTCTTTATGTCCAATTTTAAAAATAGTTTCCTGAAATTTGTAATTAATTATTTTAAAAAGAAACACCCCGTAGTTCACGCACGGGGTGCTCAAAAATTCGGGAATAAAGACAATCCGTTATTTTTTGACTTGGGCAGTCTGTCTGACAATACTGCTAAAAGCATCAACTTTCAGACTGGCGCCGCCGACTAAACCGCCGTCGATTTCCGGTTGTTGCATCAGCTCGGTGACATTGTCTGCGGTGACACTGCCGCCGTAAAGGATACGCAGATTCTGGGCAAAAATGTCACCATATAATTTTGACACGACCTTGCGGACGATGCCGATTATTTTGTTGGCCTGCTCGCTGGTAGCCGCTTTGCCGGTGCCGATCGCCCAGACCGGCTCATAAGCAATGACAAGGCTGGCAGATGCAGGAATATCCTTGAGCGAACCGGTCACATGGTCGGTCACCACGGCTTCCGTTTGACCGGCTTCATATTGTGCCAGGCTCTCCCCGACACAGAGAATGGGCTTTAACCCGGCTTTCAGGGCGGCGCGAACTTTCTTATCGATGATCTCGTTGGTTTCTCCAAAATACTGCCGCCGTTCGGAGTGTCCCAGAATAACGTATTCACAGAGACCGGCTAACATCAGTGGGGAGACCTCACCGGTATAGGCACCTTTCTCCTCGAAGTACATATTCTGGGCTCCCAGTTTGATGGAGCTTCCTTTCAATGTTTCCTTGACCGCGGTTAACGAGACAAAAGGCGGACAAACGACTTTTTCAACATTATTTACAGCATCGAGTTGAGTCCTTAATTCCCCGACCAGTTTTACCGCTTCACCAACGGTCGTATTCATTTTCCAGTTGCCGGCAATCATCGGCACACACATTCCATTTCCTCCTGTGTACTTTTTACCAATATGTAATCAATTAACTCAAATGTACCACAGAAAAGAGGAAAAAGGAAAGCTGTTGAATCATGGATCGTCATTACAAACGAAGAATTATTCGATTCCGGTCTAGACAAATTAAAGTACTAGGGTTATTATTTTCTTGAACGCCTGAAAGGAGGCAACTGATGGAGCAAAAAGAAAAATTTAACGTGATGTTTACTGAAAAATACGACCACAGTGTTCTGACACATTTCATTGTTGATAAGGACTACTGTGCCAATGCCGATAATTTTATCAAAACTACTTTATCCGGCTCTCACACACTGCCGCATGATATCACTTGCGATTGCCTGTTCTGGAAAACGAAAGAACTGCCATTATTGGCCATTAAAGGAGATATGGTCGATACAACCAGAGCCCTGATAATTTATGAAGGGAAAGGTCTCTTCGAATTTATCTTCAACTCGACAAAATGTCATTATTCCATTTGCCGGCTGCATTCCGTCCATCGCATCGAAAGGACTGACTATTCTCTCATCGTGGTGACACAAAATGCCGTTGTGCCTTGCGCTGAAATAATTATCTTCGGTAAGTATCAATTTTCTTACAGATTCAGCATCGAAGGACGAAAAGAAGTAGAAGAACTGGATAAATTTTTAGCGAAACTAAACGGATCGATGCTAAAGTAAATATACCGCGGCAACTACAACTCTAAGCGCCATACTTGTTTAATTTTAAGGCATTCGCCATCGCCAAAGGCATAATATTTGTTGCCGGAAAGATGCCCAGCCCGCCACCGAGACAGCCTGACTCCGAGAACTCAACAACTTTGTCCGGACGGCAGTACTTCGAGTACAGCATCGTCGGGACGGTATGCCAGCTATGCCCCTTAAGCATTGCCGGTGTGGAGTGGTCACCCGTGACCACAATGACATCCGGATTCAAACTTAAAAGGTCCGGTAAAGTCTTATCAATCTCTTCTAAAATCTTCACCTTTCCGTCAAAATCGCCGTCCTCACCCGCCGCATCCGTCGGCTTAATATGAACAAAGAAGAAGTCATAATCATTGTAATGTTCTTTTACGGTTTTAATTTCATCGGCGAAAGTACTGCCGGTAGGTAAATTCTCCATTCCAACCAATCTAGCTAGACCGCGATACATCGGATAAGTCGCAACGACGGCCGGTTTCAGTTTGTAGATGGCTTCCATACTGATGATTTCAGGCTTTCTGGAAAAACCTCGCAGGAGCAACATATTAGCAGGGTGTTTGTCCGCTAAAATCTTCTTCGCCCGTTCAATAAACTGGTTGGCGATATTTGCCGTTTTGATTGCGCCTGCAGTAACCGCAGTCACCGGCAACGGCATCATTCCCTCATGTTGCGGGTCATTCTCTGTAACCGTGTCCCGAAGTCCCGACCCACGGAAACAGACAACAAATCGATAGTCTTTCACAGGCACAGTTAATACCTGGATATCATCGATTTTCATTTCCAATAATTTACAAAGACTGGCATTCAATTCGGTCGCAATCCTGCCGGCTCTTCGGTCGGTGATGATTCCGTTACTATCGACCGTACAGAAATTGCCCCTTGCCAGAACATCATCCTGTTCAATAGGGAAATCGATACCGACAGCTTCTAAAACACCGCGTCCGATGTTAATTGCAACCGGGTCATACCCAAAAAGTGCCGTGTGTCCAGGAGCACTCCCTGAAGTGATTCCCGGCCCTACCGGTTGGCTCAAACCGCAGATACTCTTGACTGCCAATTTATTAAAGTTCGGGATATGGGCGGTCTCCAATTCCGTTTTACCGGTTTCCGGTCTCGGTAACCCACCGAGTCCATCAAGTACTAATAATATTATTTTACTGGGCGTCGGCTGGGTAAGAGCTTTTATCTGATCTTGACTAAACATTGTTTTCCTCTATTTTTTATTGGTTAGTGCCTCTACACCCGGTAAAACCTCACCGCTTAAAAAGCTCATTGATGCACCGCCGCCGGTAGAAACGAATGTCATTTTATCTGCCAATTTCATATCATAAACCATGTCGGCCGTAGAGCCACCACCGATAACGGTTGAGGCTTTGAGGCCAGCCAGCAATTGTGCCATTGCTACACTACCCTTCGCAAATTGAGGTATTTCATAAACACCCATTGGGCCGTTCCAGAAGACCGTCTTGCATTTCTTTAACGTCGCGGTGAAGGACTCCACGGTTTTAGGACCGATATCGACAATTTTCTGGTCTTTCGGCACCTTGTCGATAGTAACCACCTGATAAGAACCTTGATTACTGACATCGTTAGTGATGACAACATCCGGCGGCAGTATTAAACTTACTTTATTTGCTTTTGTTTTTTTAATCAAATCAGCAGCGGTTTCGATACGGTCGGCTTCAATCAGTGATTGCCCGACTTCATAACCCTCGGATTTGAGGAATGTCGCCGCCATTCCGCCGCCAACCAGAATGAAATCCACTTTACTGATGATATTTTCTATCAATGCTACTTTATCGCTTATTTTAGCGCCGCCTAGCAGTGCCGCAAAAGGATGTACAGGATTGGTGAGAATACCGCCCAGATTCACTAATTCCTTTTCCAGCAGGAAACCGGCTACCGCAGGTTGCAAATACTTGGTTACACCGACAATTGAAGCGTGAGCACGATGAGCCGTGCCGAATGCATCATTTACATAGACATCCGCCAAACTGGCGAGAGCTTTGGAAAAATCAGACCCGTTTTTCTCTTCCTCAGCATGGAAACGCAAGTTTTCCAGCAATAGAATATCGCCACTCTTCAAGGTTTTGGCAGCAGCCTCAGCTTCCGGTCCAACACAATCACGGGTAGTCGCCACCGATTTGCCAATCAATTCCGATAATCTTTTCGCAACCGGAGCGAGACTGAACTTATCTTCCGGAGCGCCCTTCGGTCTGCCCAGATGTGAACAGAGGATAACTTTAGCTTTATGATCAATTAAATACTGGATGGTCGGTAAACTTGCGCGAATACGACTGTCATCGGTAATAACACCGGTATCTTCATTCATTGGAACATTAAAATCGACTCTGACCAGAACCCGTTTGTCCTTGACATCGATATCTCCGATTGTTAACTTGTCCATTGTCTCCTCAAAAAAAGTAATATTCAAATTGTCTATTATGTTGTTTTATTAATAAAAGCGGATGGAATTATCTCGAAAACCTTGTTAATAATTCCAGGGGCATCCAACCCGTATTTGGAACGTAGAAAATCTTGTCCGCCATGCTCGATAAAAATGTCAGGCAGCCCGACATTTCTTATTATAACATCACTTAAATCAGCTTGTCTGACAGCATCATTAACATAATTACCAAAGCCGCCAGAGAGGGTGTTCTCCTCTACAGTAATAATATGTTTGATACGAGTTGCCAATTCAATAATCAGTTCTGCATCAACCGGCTTCGTGAAACGAGCATTCACCACGGTAGCTTCGACACCCTGTAGAGCCAGATCCTGCGCTGCTTCTAAAGCCGGCGACACCATCGAACCGATTGCAAGAATGGCAACATCATTACCTTGCCTTAATATTTCACCTTTACCGATGGGAAGTTCCTTAAACACCGTATCCATCTGGACACCCAAACCCTGGCTGCGTGGATAACGCACCGCCATTATCTTACCGGATTTTACAGCGGTGTAGAGCATATGTTGCAACTCATTTTCATCTTTTGGCGCTGCCACAATCATATTCGGAATTAAAGAAAGATAAGAAAGGTCAAATATACCCTGATGTGTCTTGCCATCATCACCAACAATACCGCCACGGTCAACAGCAAATACCATCGGTAGTTCTTGAAGACAGACATCGTGGATTATCTGATCGAAAGAACGCTGCAGAAAAGTGGAATAAATTGCCAGCACCGGCAGATATCCCTGGGTAGCTAAACCAGCTGCAAAAGTAACGGCATGCTGCTCGCATATTCCTACGTCAAACACGCGTTTGGGAAACTCTTGCTGGACAATGTTTAAACAATTACCCTCAGGCATCGCCGGGGTGACTACTACGAGCTTATTATTTTCGCGAGCGAGTTTTAAAGTAGTCTCGGCAAAAATATTACTGTAGGTCGGGATTGTTTTGTTATTTGCCTTCCCATTGGTGCCAACAATACCATGGAAATATATTGAGTCCCCCTCAGCAGGTAGATAACCATTACCTTTTGTAGTGATAATATGGACAACAATAGGCCCGGCGGTATAGTTCCGCGCCCGTGTTAGCGCTATCTCCAATCTCTTAAAATCGTGCCCATCAATTGGACCGATATAATTAAAGCCGAAATTTTCCCAGAATCGGGTAGGACGGGATATGTCTTTCAGCCAGCTTTCGATCTGCAAACCGAAACGCCAAACTTGTTTCCCAAGCGGTAAGCCTTTCAATAATTTCTGACTTTTCTCTTTGCTGACAAGGTAACGATGGTCGAAGCGAATCCTATCCAGTAAACGAGCAATTGCCCCAACTGTGGGTGAGATTGACATCCCATTATCATTAAGCACTACAACAAGGCGAGTGCCGATATGTCCCGTCTGGTTCAACCCTTCAATCGCCATTCCTCCGGTAATACCCCCATCACCAATCACAGCAACGACGTGGTAATTATCACCGGAGAAATCACGGGCAACCGCAATACCCAGTGCTGCTGATATTGAAGTGCTGGAATGACCGGCACCGAAAGCATCATATTCACTCTCTTCACGACTTGTAAACCCGGACAATCCACCATATTGTCGTAAAGAAGCAAATTCATTACGCCTCCCGGTAACCAGTTTGTGAGCATAAGCCTGGTGCCCGACATCCCAGATAATCTTGTCATGAGGCGCGTTATACACGCGATGCAATACCAGCGTGAGTTCAACCACACCCAGATTAGAAGCCAGATGGCCTCCATTCGCTGAAACCACAGCAACCAGTTCTTCCCGGATTTCAGAAGCCAATTGTGTTAGCTCCGGATAAGTCAGGTTCTTTAAGTCGCCAGGTTTATCAATCCTATCCAGTATTTTGGTCATCTTGGTTGACTTCATAGTATGATGTCTACCCATGATTGTCAAGACACAGTCTTACAAAATTGACTGATAAGCATGCTTTTGTTATACTGCTCACAATGTCATCACTAGAGTCTTCGGTCCTGAACTTTATTCAACACGCCTACAATTTGATGCAGTGGCCCGGGGTCATTGCATTGATGGCGGTTGAAAGTGCTTGCATTCCGATCCCCAGTGAAATTATCATGCCGCTAGCTGGTTGGATGCTGATTAAAAATCAGTCTTTGCCAATTTCGTTCAATCTGTTAGCCGGGGTTCTTGGTGCTCTGGGATGTTCTATCGGGGCGATTATTGCCTACAGCGTGGGCGTAAAAGGCGGACGGCCTTTCCTTAACAAATATGGAAAATACGTTCTGATAGCACCTTATGACATTGATAAAGCCGACCGGTGGTTTCAAAAGAACGGCGATTGGACAATTTTCGTTTCAAGGATGATACCCTTAGTAAGCAGCTTTATCAGCTTACCGGCAGGTATCGCAAAAATGCGCATCGGCAAATTTTTAATTTACACTTTTGCCGGGTCTTTTATCTGGTGCACCGCCTTATCTTTCGCAGGTTATTTACTCGGGCAGAACTGGGATAAATTAAATAATGTGATAGGCCCGTTTGAACCGGTCATCATCATTTTGGTTGTTATTTTGATCGGTTTTTATGTTTACAGGCACATCAAGCGCAGCAGAGTCTAAAAGGACTCCTGATTCTTCATTACAATGAACATATATTGAGCATCAATAAATTAAACAAGGACCACGATATGGATGGAAAAAATATCAAGATAAAACACCTTGGGGAAAAACCAGCATTTAATGATGTCAGAAATATTTTTATTCATGTCCTGGAGATGGTACTGCCTGAGCAAGCGGTAAAGCGTTATGTTAAGTTTAGCCAGAAAACCAGTATTTTAACGGTAGCCCAGAAGCGATATAACCTTAAAAACTATGAACGGATCATCGTAGTCGGTGGCGGAAAGGCTGCAAAACGCACCGGCGCCGAACTGGTGCACATTCTGGGCAACAATATTACCTCCGGAGTATTGAATGTTTATCAGGACCAGGCTAAATCACCAATTTCAGAGATGATTCAACTTTTCGCAGCTGATCACCCGACGCCAAATGAAGAAGGCTTAAAAGGAGCACGGCAAATGATAGCTTTGCTGAAAAATGCCGATGCTAAAACAATGGTTATTGCATTAATCTCCGGCGGGGGCTCTTCTTTAATGGCGATCCCAGCTGGAGGGATAAGCATTGCAGATTATCAAGATATCAGTAAATTACTGATAACCGTGCCTGCTACTATTGATGAAATTAATACTGTACGTAAACACATTGATTTACTCAAAGGCGGCAGAATGCGTAAATACGCATCAATGGCCGGTGAATTTATCTCTTTGGTATTATCTGATGTCCCTGTAACTAAAACTGGGATTGTTGACGATACGTCGGTTATCGCTTCAGGCCCAACGGTTGGCGATGATTCCACGTTTGAGATGGCAAAACAAGTCCTGGCTGAATATCACATCTGGGATAAGGCTCCTAATACAGTCAGAGAATATATACAAGCCAACATTGGTAAGAAAGAAAATGAAACCCTTTCTAAAAACTCTCCTCTTCTATACGATGATAAAAGTCAGTACGTTATCATTGCCAATAACGACCAAGCAATGGAAGCTGCCGGAGAAAAAGCGAAGGAACTTGGATATGAAATACGCTTAATCGGGTGGAAAACCGGTGATACTGCAGATAAGATAAAAGCTGAAGTAAACCAGGAAGTTGTGAATATTTTCCGAGTCATCATTCCCCATCTAATTAGTAAGGATCAGATTACCTTCGCAAGTTTTTCAACTGATGGTATAGACGGACACAGCGACCTCGCGGGCGCTATGGCAGATATGGACACCATCAATGAAGCCTGCACTCACGGAATTGACTACAAAAGATTTGCGGTAACTTACGACTCTGCCACTTTCTTCAAAAAGCTCGGACTTGAAATTGAAACCGGACCGACGGGGACCAATGTGGCAGATGTGGCCATAATACTTATCAATAATCAGGATTACCCGAAACGAAAGATAGCTTTCATCTTCGGTGGCGAGGCAACGGTGAATATCTCCCTACCTGGTGGCAAGAAACCCGGAAACGGTGGGAGAAACACCCATCTTGTCCTTCTGGCAGCAGAGAAATTAGCACAATTAGCAGAATCGAACCCGTGATTGAGATCATTAGCTAATTTCTCTTTCGCATTTTACGTTACGTTGGAAAATATATCCTTATTACTATACTTTTCGTTACATTTTCTTTGTAATGACTAAAAAATCATCATTCTTTCTCCATTTTTAAGAGATAACACCAGTAGCAATAAAGTATATTTATCGTTAATGATTTGTTATATGTAAATAATATTCTTAAACGAGTTATCTATATATTATTTACTTTTCCATCAAATAGTGTTAGAATCTTCTCCATTACCCATATTAAAGGGCGGAGAGGATAAATGATTCTTTCCAGAGCGCCGACCAGAATCACACTGGGAGGAGGAGGGACAGACCTGGAATCTTATTATTCCAGGTACGGTGGTTTTTTGATTGCTGGTGCCATCAACAAATACTGTACGATTCTTGCCAGTCCCAGATTTTATTCCGATATCCGCCTCAGCTATTCCAAAACAGAACTAAAGAAAAATGTGAAAGACATAGAACACCGTATTTTTCGTGCAGCCCTACAACTGACTGATATCACTGACAGTATTGAACTCCATTCTACTGCAGATGTGCCTGCCGGCTGCGGTCTGGGCACATCATCCAGTTTTACCGTTGCTTTATTGAACGGACTTCATGCTTATAAAAAAAATTTCATCACCCAACAACAATTGGCAGAAGAGGCATGCCATATCGAAATCGATGTCCTTGGCGAGCCGATTGGAAAACAGGACCAGTATATGGCTGCATTTGGGGGGCTCACCTGTCTGACTTTTGAGAAAAATGGGGATGTTCTGGTCGAACCATTACGTGTCGCAGCGTATATCCAAGACCAGTTGGAGAATAATCTGATTATGTTTTTCACGGGTATTGAAAGAAGCGCGTCAGAAATCTTAAGTGACCAGGACACAAAAAGCAAGAATGAAGATGGCGAGATGGTTCAGAATCTTCACCAAATTAAAGAAATAGGGTTAGAGACCCGTAAATACCTGGAAAACGGTCAGGTAGACATGCTGGGAGAGCTTTTTCACACACACTGGGAAACAAAGAAAAAACGCTCACCAAATATCTCCAATCCACTTATAGATACCAACGATAGCGCTTTTCTAGTCTTGGGACTAAAATAGACAAA
>JBKQML010000080.1:0-6804 GCA_052326545.1 Dehalococcoidales bacterium | reverse complement strand
GGTTTGATTTCTCTCATCTTGTCGCGATGATGCCCGATGAAATCCAGAAAGTGCAGCATATTGTGAATCAGGTTATCCGGGAAAATCTGGATATTTATGCCGAAGAAATGTCGTATCAGAAAGCCGTGGAGCAGGGTGCCACCGCGCTATTCGATGAAAAGTACGGGGATGTAGTGCGCGGTTTGAAAATCGGCAAACCGCCGGTGAGTTTTGAATTATGCGGCGGGACGCATATCAGCGCCACGGGGCAAATAGGATTTTTCCATATTATCAGCGAGAGCAGTATCGGCTCCGGATTAAGACGTATCGAAGCAGTTACCGGCAGAGGCGCGGAAGCGTATGTCAGCAAGCTCACCGGAGATTTGCAAAATATCGCGCAATCCGTTGGCGGCACCGTCGAAAATGCGAGAGAAAAAGCAGCTGAAACAATAACAGCTTTAGAAACTGAAAAAAAACAGCGTATGGCCGTTGAGAAAGAACTGGCGAGGAAAGTAGTTGAATCTCTGGCAGCAGAAGAAATTAACGGCGTTAAGGTCATCGCGACTCAGGTTCCATCGTTGCCTCCGCAAATTTTGAGAGACATGAGTGACTTGCTGCGCGAACGGATCAAGAGTGGGATTATCGTACTATGCTCAGTCTTTGAAGATAAACCTTCATTTTTAGCGGTGGTGACGCAGGATTTAATAGGAAAAGGATTTAATGCCGGTAACATTGTGCGTGAAGCGGCCAAAGTCACCGGCGGCAGCGGCGGCGGCAAACCCACCATGGCCCAGGCCGGCGGTAAAGATAAAACTAAAATCGATGAGGCGCTGCAACTGGTGAAGAAACTGGTGGCGCAGCAGGGAAAATAATGGGGCGAACGCTGGGAATTGACGTCGGCGACCGGCGAATCGGGTTGGCTTTAAGTGATTCCAACGGCATAATGGCCAGTCCACTGACCATCATCGAGCATAGCACTGAAACCGGAGATATCGAAGCTATCCTGAAGATTGCAAAAGAGCGTGAGGCGGAACGGATTATTGTCGGTTTACCGCGTTTAATGAATGGTGATATCGGTTCCCAGGCGCAGAAAGTCCAGGCCTTTACCGAAGTTTTACGTAACCACACTCAAATTCCCATCGAGTACCGTGACGAGCGCTTAACCACGTTAACGGCACAGCGATTAAAGCAGGAAACCGGTTCTAAAAAGAAAAACCGTAATATCAGGTACGATGCCATGGCGGCGGCGGTGATTTTACAAGATTATCTCGAAGAAATGGCAATAAAAAAGCAAAGCGAAAACAATAATCAGGTTAAAAATAGTTAAATAACAGAAATCAGCCTTCGCGGGTATGGAAAAATAGGGAATTTATGAATGAGATTCGTATCCTGAAAACATGCGGCAATGCGCGGGCCGGTGAATTGACTACACAACACGGTATCATAAATACCCCGGTTTTGTGTCCCGTCGGCACACAGGGTTCGGTGAAAACGTTAACGCCGCAAGATGTCAAAGACGTCGGCATGAAGATGATTCTGGCCAATACCTATCACCTGTACTTACGGCCCGGTATTGCAACCATTGAGAAATTGGGCGGTTTACATAAGTTTATGAGCTGGGACGGCGCGATATTAACCGACAGCGGTGGGTATCAATTGTACAGTCTCTCCAAACTACGCCGGATAAATGACGACGGCGTGATTTTTCGCTCGCATATCGACGGCAGCCAGCATACTTTCACACCGGAACTGGTAATCCGGTATCAGGAATCACTGGGTTCGGATATCATGATGGTGCTGGATGAATGCATCGACCACAATGAAAGCCGCGAACGGGTCCGGGCGGCAATGATACGGACGCATCAATGGGCGGAGAGATGTTTAAAAGCCCACCAGAAATCCGGGCAAGCATTGTATGCTATCGTGCAGGGCGGAATTTTTCCTGATTTACGTGAACAATCGGCAAAATACCTGACGGCCTTAAATTTTGATGGTTATGCTATCGGGGGACTGAGCATCGGGGAGCCTAAGGCTATAACCCTTGACATAACGGAACAAACGACGGCTCTCTTACCGAATGATAAACCTAGATATTTAATGGGTGTGGGAGCACCGGAAGACGTGGTGGAATGCGTGGCAAGAGGCATCGATATTTTTGATTGCGCCATGCCGACACGCGTTGCCCGGAACGGCGCTCTTTATACAAAGACGGGCAGGGTCGATATTGAGAATGCAATTTACAGCCAACAGGGAGAACCGATAGACAATACCTGTCAATGTTATACCTGCCGGAATTTCTCAGCGGCTTACCTGCATCATCTTTTCCGCAGTAAAGAATTACTGGGTTACCGTCTGGCCACCATTCATAATCTGACTTTTATGAGTAATCTGGTGCAGGAAATCAGGAACTCGATTCTTGACGGCACATTTAACGCATTCCGGCATAAATTTCTTTCGATATATAAAACGACGGACGAACAAACACGTATCAGTCAGAAGCAAAAATGGCTTGAAGCCAGGCAGAAAGAATCAACGGACTAAAAAATCAAATGTAAGAATTCTCTTTTATTTCCCGATAACAGCATCACCGCAAAGTTCGCAATTTGTATTTCTAATGACGCTTAATTCGGTAAATTTCATATTCAGGCCATCATAAATCAACAATCTATCGGTTAACAGCGTACCAATTCCGGTAAGGTACTTGATTACTTCGGTAGCTTGAATTGACCCGATAATGGCCGGGGTAGTGCCGAGTACCGGGAATTTTTTTTGTGGCGGCAGACTGTGATAAAGGCATCGGATGCAGGCGCTTATCCCGGGAATTACGGTCATGGCTCTACCTTCGAAACCGGAGACGGCGCCGTGAACAAATGGAATCCGGTGTTCGATGGCCGCTTTATTTAACAAATATCTGGTAGGCAGATTATCCATCGCATCCACAATGACATCAAATCCAGCCGTCAGTTTGGAGACATTGGCTTCGTCAATGGTCGTGTTGATAGTTTCTACCGCAACGTTTTTATTTAGTTTCGTTAATTTGTCATGCGCGGATTTGGTCTTTTCTTTGCCGATATCTTGATCCCAGTGCAAAATCTGACGGTTGAGATTGCTGAGTTCTACCCGGTCATTATCGATGATGCGTAAAGTACCCACTCCGGCAGCGGCCAGATAAATAGATACCGGGGAACCCAATCCGCCGGTACCGGCGATGACAACACGAGCCTTTTTCAGCTTTTCCTGACCGGCTTCACCGATACCCGGTATCATTATTTGTCGGTCGTAACGTTGTTTTTCTTCCGGTGTCAGCATTGAGTAATTCACACTTATGCAAAGAATTTGCTGGCGACGTTATAAGCCCTTAAATCAACGGTTTTGATGCCGTCACAAACTTTTTCCAGTGGCACACCCACGATTCTAACACCTTTCAGGGAAGTCATTTCACCGTATTTTTTATTTTTGATCAGAAAAGTAGCTTTCACGCCGAACGCAGTAGCGAGTGTCCGGTCATAGGAAACCGGCGTGCCGCCGCGCTGAATATACCCCAGTGTTGAAACACGTGTTTCGATGCCGGTGCGCTGCTCGATTATCTCTCCTAAGAGTTGGCCGACGCCGCCCAGACGCGGTGCGGGACTGTCTTCCTCAACATGACCTTCCTGGGTAACACTGTGCCCCAATAATTTTGCACCTTCAGCCACCACGATAATACTGAAAGCAATGCCCCTGTTCCTGCGTTTCTTCAGTTTGTCGCACATACCTGCCAGTCTTTCTTCGGTTACCGGTACTTCCGGAATCAGGATTTCATCGGCGCCGTTGGCCAGTCCGGAGTAGGTAGCGATCCAACCGGCGTCACGCCCCATTACTTCCAGTACCATGACGCGGTGGTGACTTTCCGCCGTGGAACGGAGCCGGTCCAGTGCATCGGTGGCGATCTGCACGGCAGTCTGGAAACCGATTGAGAAATCTGTTTCCGTTACATCGTTATCAATGGTTTTAGGGATGCCTACCAGTGGAATACCCTGTTTGAACATTTTATAAGCCAAACTGAGACCGCCGTTGCCGCCTAAAACGACCAGAGACTCCAGTTTCAGGACGTTGAAACGGTCTTTGACCCTTTGTACACCATTCTCAATACGAAGCGGACTGACCCGAGAAGTGCCCAGGATGGTGCCGCCTTTGTCGATGATGCCGGAAGTCCGCACCACACTCAACAACTCATCATCATGTTCCAGCAATCCTTCCCAGCCGTTGTGGATGCCAATAACATCATAACCCGACCAGATGGCTGTCTTGGCGCAGGCGCGAATTGCCGCATTAAGGCCCGGACAATCGCCGCCGCTTGTCATGATGCCAATCCGCGGTTTCCTTTGCTCCATTCAATTCCTCCACGAATACCGGTATGATTACAATTTAGATGGTTGTCAGCCCGGTGTCAAGCAGAGAAACAAAAAACGTGCGAATACTATTTATCAATCAATCATGCCTTTCTTTTTCGCCAGAGTGACATATTTATTGTTCCTTACTTAATACCCCGACCGTGAGGTCAAGGGATGGAGTTCTCCCTGCATCTCACCTTCTCTCCTCAAAGATGCAGGGCAACGAAGTTGAAGCAGGCAATACCCCGACCGTAAGGTCGTGGGAAGTTTATTGTATTCGTCCATTGCTATGCTCCAAACCATGGTTGGGGATATTGGAATTATCCCCAACCATGGTTGCTATTTAATTACAGATTAGAAATGCAGCTCCATCGCCCGGGGCGGACAGGTTTTAATACAGATCCCGCAAGCGATGCATTTTTTATCATGGAACCTGGTCTGACGGGTGGCCATATCCAGTTCAAAAGCGCCAGTCGGACAGACGGTAATACAGGCGCCGCAATGGGTACAGCGCGCTTCGTTTCGGGTCACGTTTTGACTGAGGGATTCTATAATGACACCGGCTTCCTTGAGATATGAAATGCCTTTGTCATAGTCTTCCTGTTTACCCTTCAATTCCAACACCATCAAACCTTCTTCATCCTGTGTTACCGAAGCTTTAAGAATATTGAATTCAAGGTCGTGGTCTTTGATCAGATGGGAGACAATCGGACGATCTACCAGTCTCTTCGGAAAGTGTAAAACTATTTTTTTATCCACCATTTTCAGTTACCTCTTTGGTTATTTCTTTTTTTCAGATTTCCTGATGCCGGTTAAGGAACTATCGGACGTTCATTAAGCGGTTTGAAGGTCAGCCCTGACTCGACGCCGGGCAGAGATGCCACCGACTGTGTCAGTTCAAATTTACCGGTCTTGATCCAGTCTTTGAGAGTGTTGGCAATTTCCACCGCCCGCGGATAACTGGAAAGCGAGGCCGTCGGTACTCTTTTACCCTGCACTGTCACCTTACCGCTCTTTAATTGAGCATAAGTCACCTCGCCGATCGACTCAGCTCTGCGGTTGGGATAAGCATCCGAATAGTCAACGACAGTACCGATTATCTGTTCGTCAGTAACCGTAGTGTATTGCAGGATTTCTTCGGATAAAATAGGAATCGGCACGCCGACACCGACCGTTAATGTCGGCCCGTAACCAAACATGCTGGTACCGACCAGCCATCTGGGATTCATCTGTTTCAGGTCGCCGATTACGGCCAGCGTACCGGCACCACCTTTGGGTACACCATTCTCTGTCCTCGCCACAGTAGGATTAAACTGTGTGCCCTGCCAGGCAACATAACCGATACCACCGCCTAAAAAGATTTTCGTGCCGATGCCGATGGTCTTATAATACGGATCGTTCAGCAAAGGCGAAAGTTGTCCGGCGCTGCAATAGGTAATATTGCCCAGGTTCGGTTTCAGCATGCCCATGTAAGTATAAATAGTTTTATTTGAAAGATTGGCTGCTACATTGTAATTCTGATAAGCATTTCGAACGTTGAACAACACCGCCTCGTTCAGGTCTTTGATATTGATCCAGGTTTCCAGTTTTTTCCGGGGATAGCAATCCGTGCCGTAAGCGGTAGCTTCCAGCCGGATATCTTTACCGGCAACTAATTCCTCGATAACATGTCCGCCGCCGTAATTAAATTCTCCCGGATAGACCTTATTCCGCGGGTCGTCATCAGGCATTGCAGTCGCGCCCAGAAACAAGTCGACGGCCGCCAGACCGGCGTAAGCAGGGACATCATTTAAATATGTCCTGCCGCCGCCGAGTTTGATGCGCGGTTTGGAATGACCGATATTAAAATATGCCCCGGAAGAACACATCGGTCCGAAAGTCCCGGTGGTGACGACATCCACCTCCTCCGCCGCTTTCGTCAGACCTTTTGCTTTGACGACACCGATGATTTCTTCAGCGGTAAAGACCACAGCTTCACCTTTTCTAATTTTTTGATTTATCTCTTCAATTGTTTTTGTCATTTGACTCCTTCATTTTCAACAATTTTTCCCGGTTTCGGTTAATCAGTATCCGTATAAACAAAAAGCCCAGAAAACAACAATTTCTGGGCCTGGTTGAGCTTTGCCAATCGGGATACTATGCCATCATCCCCGAACTGGCGAAACACCAAGCCCGAGGCATCATCATGATAGATGGCTCTCTTTGACTTTTGCGTTGATTCCAGTTCGGCACGTTCAACTCCTTATAGACCAGTTTACTTATTCCATTATAGAATCAATTAATTATACTTGTCAAATTTATTTGCTCTATCCAAACAAAGTGAGGCTATTGCCGATTTTTGACAAAGCGATGCAATTTAGGTAAAATTTAGATACATTTGCGGGATTAGTTCAGGGGTAGAACGCCTGCTTTCCAAGCAGGTTGTCACGGGTTCGAATCCCGTATCCCGCTC
>JBKQML010000079.1:0-2849 GCA_052326545.1 Dehalococcoidales bacterium | reverse complement strand
ATGTCATTTCCTATCCGGAGTTGCGGGACAGCACGATTTGTCTGATGGATATCGCGCAGGAACCGTTGGATTTGATTGCGGCTTTCGCGAATAAACTCGTAAAGCAAAATAAATACAACACCAAAATCGAAGCGACTACGGACCGCAAAAAAGCGCTGGACGGCGCCGATTACGTGCTGACGACAATCAAAGTGGGGCAGCGGGTACCGGTCAAAGACCCGTCACCGACCGCCTTTCACGGCATCGAACTGGGGCGCGGCGATACGATTAATGCCGGCGGTGTTTTTTACGGGGCGCGCCATGTGGCGGCGATGCTGGATATCTGCCGCGATATGGAAAAGCTTTGCCCGGACGCCTGGCTGATGAACTACACGAACCCGATGGCGATTATCACCTGGGCAATCAACGATTATACCAAAATCAAGACGGTGGGCCTGTGCCACAGCGTGCAGAGTACAGCGGCGAACCTGGCAAAATACATGGGCGTACCGGCGAACGAAGTTTCGTACTGGGTGGCGGGCATCAACCACATGGCCTGGTTTTTGGAATTGAAATGGAAGGGCGAGGACGCCTATCCGCTGCTGCGCAAGAAGCTGGAAGACCCGGCGGTTTATTCGGCGGATGACGCGCACTGGGCGGGGCCGGACGTGGTGCGGGCGGAAGTGATGAAAGCCTTCGGGTATTTCGTCACCGAGTCCAGCATCCACATGTCAATTTATGTGCCGTATTTCCAGAAGCGGCCGGAATTGCTGGCGAAATATCTGCTAAATAAGAAGGTCATCCGTCCCAGTTATGAAGCCACGGACAAGGAATTGAGGGACCAGATTGCGGGTGATTTCAAATTCCCGACGGCGCACAGCGGCGAGTACGGCTCGACGATTATCCGCGCGCTGGAGACGGGGATACCATTGCGGATTAACGCCAACGTGATGAACAAAGGCCTGATTACCAACCTGCCGGGCGGCTGCTGCGTGGAGGTGCCATGCCTGGTGGACAAACAGGGCATCAACCCCTGTTATGTCGGGGATTTGCCGGTGCAATTGGCTGCCTTAAACCGCTCCAATATCAGCGTGCAGGAACTGGCGGTGCGCGGCATCATGGAGAAGGACAAGACCAAAATCTTCCAGTCCATTTTGCTGGACCCGCTGACGAGCGCCGTCTGCACTATCGACGAGACAAAGCAGCTGGTGGACGAAATGTTTAAAGCGGAAAAGAAATACACGAGGGGATATAAGTAAACCCTGACCAAGTCAAATCTGATGTATAATAAGGCCGTACCGACAATACGGCCTTAATGCTTAATTGCCGACATTCTGGGCGTTTAATGCCTCCGGCGGTAATTGGATAGTTACCGGCTGGTTGAAATTGGAGAAATCCAATTCACCCTGAAAACGGGAATCAACCGGATTGGCCGCCGGTGTGGAACTGAAAGAAGATGTCGAAATACCTCCAATCTGACCAACATCGCCTTGAAAATCAAGATTAATTTCAACTTTAACTGGCAAATAGTTATCCCGGGCAATCCAGAATTGAATTGAGCCGCCCGCAAAGGCATCCGGCCTGACTACGGGTGTTTCTCCGCCCCAAATGACATCAATCTGCGGACCGAAGGGCTGTTCCTGCGAAACCGCAAAATCCACTGCTCCTTGCGCAGACGGCTTAATGGTGAGGACATAACAATCAATACCATTGACTATTTCATTCTCGGAAGAATCAACCTGTACTGCAGTTTTCAATAATTCAGTGAGAAATGGAATTTGGGTCTCGCGATTCCATAAAGTACCGGTCATGGTAGTTTTAGTCCATGGATTTGGCTGGTACAGTCCGACAGCAGAATCTTTTTGATAATCTTCTCCGTTTATTAAGTACATTTCGAGCGAAAATATCTCCGGATTATTTTCAGGCTCCGTATCTGTGATCGTCATGCCCATTGACATTTTTCGGTTAGAAATATCGGTAATTTTACTTCCTTTCCATTCTGTCGAGCCGGGACCGGGTCCATCTGTAAAATCGGTATATAATTGATATGATTTAACCAGAGACAGGGCGCCTAAAGTTTTGGTGATAACCGAAGCCGGGGTTTTGGGGGCATTGCAGCCTGTCGCTACCACTAAAATCATCACAAAAGATATAAATATCCCTGACAACTGTATTCTTTTATAAAACATACTTTCATCTCGAATTCGTTTATTCAAAATATATGTAATAAACAAGATATGAATCGTTCTGATACCATCTAATATCATAGCAGAAAACGGAAAAGAAAAGCCTGTTGATAAACGGACAAAATCAAAATGGCTGGTTAGCCTTTATTCCCGCAAAAATGAACCTTTAGTACAAGTACTTTGGTACTTTTTTACCGGACACCGGCGCTGTTGCTGCGCCAGAATAAGATTACCAACAATATCACGAAGAAGGAGGCAGCAAAATGTCGTGTCTTTGCCGGGAAGGCGAAAAACAGTGCGGCTGGTGGATTGCCGCCAGACCGAACAATAAATCAAGCGGTTACTGCGCCAATCCGCACATCGGGATTCAGACCAAGAGCAACTGCGACGGCACACAGGAAAAATTATTCACCGGGATGAATATCAAGTTCCCGCCGCCGCGGCCGGCGCCGGCATATTAGCTTAACGCTAGTTTATTGGTTTATAAGCAGCGGAAAGGTTGATTTGTACAACAAAATCTTGCGCCTTTTTAAGCCTAACAATCAGCTGGAAATCATTGCTTCCCGGATTGGAAGGAACGTAATTTCTTTTCCAGTTCGGCGTTGCCGGGCTCGGCAAGCACTGTGTTATCCGGGAAGACGATTGTCGGCACGCTTTTGAAGCCGCCGTTGAGTTTTTGCACTT
>JBKQML010000078.1:0-5060 GCA_052326545.1 Dehalococcoidales bacterium | reverse complement strand
ATTCCGGCTTTGTAGGCTGCTCCACCTTGGGTAACATTTACCACTAAAGCTCCGTCTACGGTTTTCAAACCAAGGGAGGTAGCTTGAGTCTGTGTGATATCATCTACAAAAACACCCATCATCGGATAACTTGTAGTTCCGAATTTAATGAGGTTCGAGACAACCTGATTAATTCTGGCAGATGAAACGGCAAAGTTAATCCCGCTGCCGAATATTGGGACAACACCGGCAACCACCATACCGACTACATTCCCGTTTTTATCGAATAATGGGCCCCCGGAATTACCCGGATTGGTCGCAGCGTCAAATTGAATCAGGTCTGCCAGCCAGTGCCCGCCGGAAGAGTCATCAATATCCACCATTCTATGCAATTGGCTGACAACTCCGGAAGATAGGCTGTTCGTCAGGTCATAAGGATGCCCGACAGCCAGAACCGTATCACCAACGGCGACACTGTTATCAGCTGCCAATTTCGCCTGCGGGAGAGAAGTTTTAATAGACAGTTGCAAAAGAGCAACATCACTATGTAAAGCACTTCCGACTACAGTCGCCGGGCAGATTGTACCGTCGGACAGGATAACTGAAATATTTTTGATGCCGTTGATTACGTGAGCGGCGGTAATTACGTGTCCAATAGTGTCATAAATAAAACCTGTACCAATCGTGTATGTGCCGTCGGTAATCTGCACTACCGACGGGCTGACTGAACTGTAAATTTTACCCTCGTTTATTCCGGGAGTAATATTACTGATTTGCCCGGAGAGCGCGTTCAGGCTGTTGTTAATGTTACCGTACAGATTAGTAATCTGTGCGTTTGCCGCATCGATTTCGTTCCCGAGCGAAACATTTCCACTCGCCATCTGGTTAACCTGGTTCTGTAGGCCGGTGACAGTGTTACCGGTAGCGATCTGGTCGGAAGAGACCGTCTTATCTAATGCGGTAATTTGGGCATCTATTCCATTTTTAAAATCATCAATCTGCGCTGTATCTGCTTGCTGTGCCGCGGTTATCCGTTTGTCCAAAAATTTTATCGTTTGATTCTGATTATAAATCGTATAACCGCTGACGCCACTGGCAACCATGATGATTACCAATAGCACTATTATAATTTTATTGAACACAGTTATAAGCCTCCCGATAAACCATAAACTGATATTTTTATGGATTTTAGTCAAAATCAGCACAATAATAATACATTAATAATATTGTGTCAATCGAGATAGATAAAGAAAGACCAAGATTACTTGCGTAAAGACATATCACCCTACCAGCCGAAATAATTTTTTTGTTGTTTGGCTTTAATATTATCGGCAGGACGGATAATAAAATCTTTTGTTATTTGGGGTTGTCCGCCTGAAACATCCAGTCAATGCCGAACTTATCGGTGAAATCGCCGTACATGCCGAAAAAAGTCTTTTCCAACTGGTGTTTCATCGTGCCGCCCTGGGAAAGCCTGGTGAAATAAGGTTTAATTTCTTCCGTTTCCCTGCCCATTATCGCCAATGTCAAGGTATTCCCTGTCACCGCTTTTTCCGCACCCATCATGTCCGATGCCATCAGCACAATGCTCTCTTTGGTTAGAACGGCATGCATCACCCGGTCTTTCATCTCTTCAGGTACCTGCGCTGCCGCCGGGGATTCACGCATTGTCATTATTTTCAGTTCCCCGCCCAGGCATTCTTTGTAAAACTCCATCGCTTCCCGGCAATTCCCGGCAAACCTCAAATAGGGATTTAATCTGGCCACGCTAGACTCCTCCTTTATTTCGAGTAATAATTCAAATTCATTGTATCCGATAATTACCCGCATCAACTCTTAAATTTACCAGACAGATGTTGGAAAAGTCATAAAATTCCGCCGCAAAAAGTTACAATTTAATGTTATTTCCTTACGCGAGTAAATTTTTCATGTGCATTAACAAAACTTTGACAGCACCGGCAATGAAGACTACAATTTAGGAAATTTCACCAATATGGAGACTACCGTGAAAATTAAAACTGATATCTCAAAAAATATTAATGCAGACCAGTTATGGCTGTTAATGGGTAAAATCCATCATAAAAGGATGCTGGTGCGCCAGCATGAATTAAGCCCGTATAACATTCCAACCCGACAGCTGCGGATGTTGTCAATTATCAAGGAGTTGGGCGACAAGGCCACTCTGGCCGCCATCGCCGCAAAAGTGGAGCGTAAAGTCAGTGTAATTTCCCAGCAGACCAAGAACATGGAAAAATACGGCTTGATTAACAGGGTTAAAGCCACCCCACGGTCAAGACTGTTAAGCATGGAATTAACGGAGAAAGGTCTTGCTTTAATAAAAGTGGACCGGAGAAGCAAGGCGATGGAAGAAATCATGTCCGTGCTGAACGCCAGGGAGCGGGAACATCTGCATGTGCTCTTAACCAGACTCCTGGTAAAACTGAACGAATATTCTGCAGAGTAACTAACATTTTGCCCGCTTCAAATCCGGGTTTTCATCAACTCAACGTAAAATAAAAAGCTGCCCCTTCGCCAACCTTACCCTCTGCGCGAACCTCGCCGCCATGACGTCGCACAATTTGCTGCACAATCGCCAGGCCGATGCCGGTCCCCGGGAAATCAGACGCCGCGTGCAGGCGCTGGAAAGGTTTAAAGAGTCGCCCGGCATGTTCCATGTTAAAACCGGCGCCGTTATCACGTACGAAATAAGTCTGCTTACCATCTTTCTCAATCACACCCATTTCAATTCGCGATTCAGGAATTTTACTGGTGAATTTCCAGGCGTTGCCCAGCAGGTTTTCCAGCACCTGTCCCAGCAAAACACGGTCGCCGTAGGCAATGATATCCCGGGAAATATTGACATTTACTTTACGCGAGGGCTCATAATTTTGCAGAGCACCAATAATTTTCCGGGCGATGTCGCTCAAGTCCACTTTTTCGTAATTCATTTCATCGCGGGATATTTGCGCCAGCTTCAACAGATCTTCGATTAATAATTCCATGTGGTTGCTGGACTCTTTTATTTTCTCCAGATACATTTTCCCCGTGTCGTCCAGCTTCCCGGCATAGTCTTCCAGTAAAATCGTGCTGAAACCGGATAGACTGCGTAGCGGCGCCCTTAAATCGTGGGACACCGAGTAGCTGAATGATTCCAGCTGCGCGTTGGAAGACTGTAGTTCCGCCGACCGCTGCCGCAATTTTTCCTCGTACTCCTCCCGTACGGTTATATCACGCGCGTAAAGCAGATAACTCCGGGTGGACGGCACATAGGTGAGAGTCTGCTCGAACCAGGATGTGCCCAGATGCACATCCCGATTAATTGCGTGCCCATCATTTTTACGGACGGCAATAATCAACTCCAACACAGTATCGTGTTCCAGGCCCTGCACCATCAGGGGGAAATCTATCCTGGCGGCCGGATTGGCATATTTAATGTTACCTTCGCCGTCCAATTCCATTATCGGATTCGGATTAAATTCCGGGAAGGTCGCCAGACGGGAAATCACCGCTTCCGCCTTCTGCCGCTTTATCCTTTCCTGCATCGCGCCGACGGCAAACGAAATATCATCGGCTAACATCTCCAGCAACCTGACTTCATCCGGGTCGAAGCTCCTGGAAGAACGGGAGTACAACGATAACACCGCGGCGACCTCGCCCTTGCGATCCGTTAAAGGCAAGGCGATGCAGGCGCGATAATCCCGGGCGGCGGCAGATTCCCGCCACGGGGCCATGGCCGGTTCCGTAGTTAAATCTTTAAAAAATTGAGCTTTGCCGGTCCTTACCGCCGTCCCCGCCGGACCCAACCCCCGTTCCGTTTGAGACCAAGACTCTTTGGCCTTGAGGACATACTCCTCGGCGCCGTACCAGACCAGCGGGCGGATAGATTTATATACATCATTCTCGACCATTCCCACCACCGCCAGTTGATAGCCAACCGAAGTGCATAAAATCCGGCAGATGTCAGACAACAGTTTCGTTTCGTCAACAGAATGAATAATAGCCTCATCGCATTCCATGATGGCCTCAATCTGGCGGTTTACGCGCAGTAATTCTCTTTCGGTTTTCTTCCGCTTCGATATATCGGCCACTGCCACCTGCAGTCGTTCAGAGGCAATTTTTTTACTCTCCAGATCAGCAATGAATAGACTGCCATCAGTTTTCAACATGGTCAGTTCCACAGTTTGGTCGCTGTCACCCACCAGCGTTTTTTGACGGTGCGTGTAAAAACTCTCAATACTGCGTTCGGTGATAAATTTGGTAAAGGGCTGGTTCTTGATTTGGTGTTTGTCGGTTTGCAGCAACCGGCACCCGGCAGGGTTGGCATCAACAATCAGGTTATGCTCATCCAGGATGAAATAGCCAACTGGCGCCAGGTTAAACAGTTCCAGATAATGATCCCGGACAGTTTTCGCCGGGGCCGAAGATTCGTGGGGTTTCTCGCTGCGCAACCCCTGGTCTTCGTGCGGGAATGCCAATTGATGCACTGTTCCCGCCAGGTCAGCCTTTTCCGGTATCTCTTGGTTGTGGATTATTTTTCTATGTTGGCCTCCCGCGCTGTTGCGCGGTTTTTCAACACCCGCTCTTCCCATCGGCGCCTCCTTCCCGCATCACCTGCGGATGACCGCCGCGACTCCAGACAAAACAAAAAAACCGACCTTCGGTCGGTTTCACTATTAGCTCCCTGCCATCCAAGTGTCCAAATACAGATGGCAGATTAACGCCACCAATTTACGCGTTTCTGGGGGAGGAACTGAATTATATTGCGTTTTTTAGGCGTTGTCAATATGTTCATTAAGGCGGCGTTAACTAATTTTAAAAAGCGCGATATGCGGCAGGTTGCGGCAGGTTGGTTTTTCTGCGATGATATTAGATACTATGCTACGATAATAGTTAAGGTAATGTTCACTAATCATGAAAAATATCCTCCGTTTAATGGATTTTCTGAAGAAGTACTGGGCGATGTGGCTGTTAGCTTTCGTGTGCCTTACGGCCAGTACCGTCTTTAGTCTGATAATTCCGAAAATGCTGGGCAACGGCATTGACACGGTGCTCAATGCCGGCCGTGCCTCTGCCTTGATTAT
>JBKQML010000077.1:0-5744 GCA_052326545.1 Dehalococcoidales bacterium | reverse complement strand
CCAACTTTAGGTCAAGCGAAGCTTGAATTTTTAAAGAACCACGAGCTTGCTCGTGGATATCTATTTATAAATGTTATACTGCCATTCAATTATATATATAATATTAGTATGATATATCATTAGTAATATTATAAAGTAAAAAAGTTATTTGTCAATGCCGGGAGACATATAGATATTTTGCAAGCAGGCATCATTATTAATTTGGTGATAAGGGGGCCATGCCAGGGGAATTACAGGGTACTGAGAGTTAGTGGTTGAATTCTCAGCTAAGTGTTGCAGGATGCTCCTCCCGTGATGGAGCCCTGAGAGTAATCGGGATTGTTGGGATGAACAACCTTATCAATACAGATTTAAGTATTATAATGAAAATATTTTGATTTATTTTCCAGGTGTCTTCAATGAATACTATAATAAAAGGAGGTTTTTATGAAAAGAAGAACATTCTGGGGACTATTAGCTTTTCTCATGGTGATATCAATGGTATTGGCATCTTGTAATTCGTCAACGACAACAAGCACGCCAGCCACAACTACGACAACCACATCTATATCAACAACGGCGACATCAACAACGGCAATTACTCAGACTTCAACCACATCAACTGCCGTGGTAACAACTACGGCAACGACCACTTCGACAGGCAATTGGTGGGACAGCCTTGGTACGCCTCAGTACGGGGGAACATTTACGTTTAGGATTTCTAACGATATTCTATCCTGGGATCCATATTTAGGTACTATTCCTGTAGCCGGATATTACGAATATCTGGAGACTCCTTTCATTAATGCCTATACCACGGATCCGGCAATATATGATTTTTCAACGAGTTATCTCCCTCCGGAATATGCTGACGGTTACATGTTAACGGGTTATGAGATGCCGAACACCACCACTTTTGTTGAGCATCTCCGTAAAGATATATATTGGCAGAACCTCCCGCCGGTAAATGGACGTCAGTTTGTAGCTTCTGACATAGTGTACCACTACAACCGGATGTTAGGCCTGGGTAACGGTTTTACTACATTAGATCCATATTATTCAGGAACTGTCCTGGCAACCAGTCTGATTTCTGTGACCGCCACGGATAATTTTACGGTCTCATTTCAATTTAAAGCGGGCACTGCTCCTCTCTTAATTGAGAACACCTTGCAGGCAACGGGAACTGCAACCAATTCTATTGAAAGCCCAGAAGCAGTAGCAGCCTACACAAGTGCTGGTAATCCGGCCATGACCGATTGGCATCATGCCGTTGGTACCGGCACATTTATGTTGACCGATTTTGTTGATAACAGCTCGGCAACTTACGTTGCGAATCCTAATTACTGGTATTTTGATGAACGCTGGCCGCAAAATAGATTGCCATATGTTCACTCGATAGTCCAGCTTATTATCCCGAACAGCGCTACTGCCCTGGCGGCTATGCGTGTCGGCAAGATTGATGCCGGTTTCGTACTGGCGACAGATGCGGCAAATTTAGCGAAAACAAATCCTGAAATCATACAATCACCGCAACCGCAGGCAAATGAAACTACCTATAATTACCGCGTTGATGTCGCGCCTTTTAATAACATTAATGTCCGAATTGCGCTGCAAGAGGCGATAAACATGCCCCTGATAGCTCAGACTTACTATAATGGGCAGGCTAATTCGGATCCTATGGGCTTAACTTCTAACATCATGGGGGTAGGTGGGTGGGGGGATCCATACTCTGCTTGGCCTGCAGCTTTGCAGACACAGTATGCATATAATCCAACCAATGCCAAAACGCTTCTCGCATCAGCCGGTTATCCCAACGGATTTACTACAGATATTCAGGCCGCAAGTTATGCAGATCAGGGTTTGTTACAGCTGGTACAGTCACAGTTTGCCAGTGTTAGTGTTACGATGAACATCACGATATTAGATTCAGCTACCTACAATAATCTTGTTAACACCAACCATAAAGAGGACGCAATGTTCACACAGACTCAAGGCATGTTGGGTTACGCTCAGGATCCGTTCTCTACGTTATTGCACTTTACTACGGGTTCTGCTACAAATTACGAATTGGTAAGTGATCCTAAAATTGATGCCTGGTACGCTCAAGCTCAAGCCGCGACCACAGTAGACCAGGTGAAGCAAATAATACACGACGAAAGCCTATATGTTGCGCAACAATTCTATGCCTTAAACGTCTCTGACCCGTACCAGTTCATTATCAGACAGCCGTGGGTCAAAGGAGTCGTTGGGAAAAGTGGAGGCACCAGCGTACAAAACCAGGATATGGGATCATATTGTTATGGTGACTGGATTGACATGGCTGTAAAAAACGGCCAATAATTTTCGTGTGGTGACAACAAAAAAGTCAAAGATAGTTTATAATGGTTATTGAATAAAAATGGGGGGAACAACACATGAGTACGGATGCCAAGCAGCCACGACATGGTGGAGTGTTACATATTGGCAATACTTATGTTCCCCCCCCTAGAATGGGTGTTCCAGGAAGGATTAATGTCGGAGGGCCCTGGATTGAGTCCATCATCGATAAATTACTTCGGGTAGATAAAGATGGCCGATTGGTGCCTCACTTGATAGAATCCTGGGAATACAGCAAGGACGGTCTGCAACTCACATTAAACGCGAGGAAGGGCGTAAAGTTCCATGATGGTACTGATTTTAATGCCCAGGCTTTAAAATGGAATTTACTTAAGGCCCGCGAAACCAACGGGACATTACAACTTCTTTCTACTATCGATGTGGTTGACGAATATCAGGTTTTGATCACAATGCAGAGTTTTGACAACCACTTTTTACCCACACTTGCCTACAATGGTGGATTTATCCTGTCTCCAACCGCCTATAAAACCTACGGTGAAGAATATTGTATGGTAAATCCCGTCGGTGCGGGGCCGTTCAAATTTGTAAAATATGAGCCTGATGTTAAACTGGTAGTCGAGCGGTTCAAAGACTACTGGCAAGCAGGTAAGCCTTATCTTGATACAATCGAGATGCTGTATATGAAAGATATGACAACAGCCGTTAAAATGTTAAAAGAAGGGAAAGTGGATGCGGTTGTTAATATTAACGGCGCGTCGGCTGCGGAACTTAAATCGAAAGGATATGTTATAACCTCACTTCCCTGGACGATGGAGGGCCTCCTGCCAGATTCTTTAAATACTGATTCACTTCTGGCGGATAAAAGAGTACGTCAGGCAATCGAGTACGCTATTGACCGGCCGACAATCATTAAAGCACTGGGGCACGGCTATTGGAAACCACTGACACAGCTCGCAACGGAAAAGGTATGCGGTTACAATCCGGAAATAGAAGGCCGTCCTTACAACCCCGAAAAGGCTAAACAGCTGCTTACAGAAGCCGGTTATCCTGATGGGTTTAACGTTAAGTTAATCGGCGGAGAAGGGACGGAACTCAAGAACATTTTTACTGCGGTGCAGGGTTATTTGGCCGCTGTTGGTATTAAAGCTGAAATTGAAATCGCTGATCCGGAATTGTGGAAACAGTATCGAGCGACTAAGCCCTGGCATAATGCGATGTTGTTCCGGCATTTCTCTTCAGACCCGAATTTTACCTGGTCTTTATTCGATTTTCATACTGCCAGGGAATACGGACAAACGAGCGTATTGAGAAACTTCGATGATATCCTGAACGAAGCACTGCAAGCCAGAGATTATGAAACAATGGTAAAAACCACCAGGAAAGTCGTCAAACACATCTATGATGAGGCATTAGTTATTCCGCTGATGCTTGATTCTGGCATATCTGCAGCAAGTAAGAAAGTCCACGGTCTTGGCTTCTTCGAAGACCATCTGATGCAGTGGACGCCCTGGAATGTCTGGATCGAAAAATAGCAAGTAGTTTTGAATTACCCTGTGTTCTTGGCACAGTTAGGTTCACTATCGTCAGTAGAAGATATGTATCATCGGCTGTGTTAATTAATCTAATCGCACAATATTATTCGCAGCACACCGATGTCAGCTTCCACCCAAGCACCGGAAACCAGCGGTGTTTTATTGCGCTGGCGGTCAACTACAAATTCGCCGTTCTGATCAAAATGGCCTTCATCCACCGAGAGTTGGCGAGCATGTGCCAGGTCATGGTGATAGAACAGGGGTAGTGTCTGTTCAGGTGGCAGTTTGGGACGGAAGAAGAGGCGCCAGCCGATACCAACAAGGTAAAACTCATTCTTACTTGCCTGAACCAGCAAACCGCGTCCCCTCAGGAACTCAGGTTTAACATCTGCATCGGCCTGCTCTTTAGGCATCCCAGCTTCTCTGACATGCCGCCAGTCTTTTCGTTCAAATGGCAGGCGTCCTTGACCGAATTGGACTCGCCCCACATAACCGTCCAAGTCGACCCACTGATTCGGCATATATTCTTCCTGGACAATGGCAATGAGCTTGCCTGTGCCCTGATATTTCAGTATCAGAGGTATCGCAGACACGATACAACGGACGGTGTTCACTACCTCTTGCATCGCCGGACGGAGTGTTCCATCTTCGGCCATGAGATTATCGAAGCCTCCCATCCATGAGTAACCGACGAGGTTGTAATCAGCAATCGCCCGGAATAAATTGGTGGTCGGCGGTGTTTCCGGGAAGAAGAGAGGATTATCCGGTCGAGAATAAATTGCACAAAGCTCCTGATACCTCATGGTGTTGTTATATTCAACATCCGGTGAGATCATGTCCACGTGTGGTGTAAACCACTTAAAAATGTCTAATACTTTCGGGACCGGGCAACCTGATGGATAATGTTCCCCGGCAATAACCAGATTAGATTCTATCAGCCAGACGTTGATATACATCGGAATATCAAGGACTGCTTTTCCTGCCTGAGCGACGCCGTCGATATAATTGGCAATACCCCAGGCAGTCATGAATTCACCGGCCGGCCAACCGAATACCTCCGGCCAGTTGCCGGACAGTTTTCCACCTGCTTTTTGCCAGGTATCGTAAACCGGCCCCTTGCCCGTGGTTTTCATCGCTTTGATCATTTCGGCGGGTACCTGACTGTCGAAGATATGCTGGGCTTCGGGACTGTAGTCACGGTCGCTGCCCAGTATACCGGATTCATTTTCGAGCTGAATACCGATGACGGTATGCTCGGTCCCGTCTTTAACTTTCAGGTGCTTACACAGCGTATAAAAAGCCTTTTTATCGGCATCAAGATTTTCCTTACAGTGGGACGATAGATTCCATAAATCGCCGCCGGTGGGCAACATTACCCGTTTAAAGCGTTGTTTGTCGCTTTTCACCCACTTCGGCACGTAATCCATATTGCCGTTTTTCCAGGTGGCAAACCATAATAAAATCAACCTGACCCCGTAGCGGCGGGCACTGTCAATCAGGGCGTCTACACCGGTAAAGTCAAATTTACCTTCTTCGGGTTCGACCTGGAGCCAGTAAACGGGTATCGTTAGCGTATTACCGCCTGCCAGTTTGATGGTTTTAAAGAAGTGCTCGGATTCGAGGTCATTGTAACCGGCGTCATTGTAGGCTTGACCTGAAACCGGAAAGAATGGTTTTCCATCCACCATAAATACACGTTTGACAGTTGTCATTTTTAATCTCCTTTTTAATAAAACAAAGCTAATTTCGATGAAACAGATAGCTTTTTATCAAATATTAATAGTCTTTGTTATCTATAATTTGTGTTAATTCTAACACAGGATGATATTTGGAGACAAAATAAATCAATTTAACCGGTAATATATTAAAACAAAGGAAGAGAAACCCGGCTAAACC
>JBKQML010000076.1:0-5868 GCA_052326545.1 Dehalococcoidales bacterium | reverse complement strand
AATTTTACCCGGTGCCAGCCAAATAAAAGCGCCTATAACCCAGGTAGGATAATGCCAAATGGCCTTTAATATCTTCATGCTTTTGCCTTCTTTTTAATCTCCGCCCAATCGGGGTGCATGATGATTTCGATACAAGTAAATGCCGCCACCGGGGATAAGATGGTACACCCCCATTTCAGGATATTGAGTAATCCCGGGTCAAAAGCCTCAAAAGCGGGTTTTATGAACCACAAAAGTATAGTGATGGCAGTCCAGCCACCAAGAATGGCAAAGGCTTTAATTTGGTTTGCGATATTCTTACGCCGTTGGATTTTTTTAACTTTATTTCCAGTTAGTTGTTTGTTAGCACGCTTGGCTTTTATCAATGCCTTTTCAGATGGTTTCATTTTTCCTCCAGCTGTTTTATGAATGAAAGTCCGTATTCGTCCTTGATAAACTTGGCAACCAACTTGACGCAATAAAGCGATTCATCCCGCGTAAGCTGCAAGGCCTCGAATGTTTTGGTGATTTTCCTGGCCGCCTTCCTGACTTTAATCGGGTTGCCGTTGAATTCTTTTTCAGCCATTACCTTCTCTCCATTAAATAAACGATTCGTTTTGAGTCTGCCATCTGCCTTTCTTTCTCGATGGTGAAGTAATCGCTGAAAGCGCTCTTGAAAACATCGAGATTATACCGGGGGAATATCCGGTTAAAAGCGATCGCAGCGGCCTTTGGATCGTCCAGCGGCACCCATTCGATAATCAGGTGTTCGCAATGTTCTGAAAACAACTTGGCCACGTAATCGAGCGGGGTGTTATTCGAAATACAGAGATGATGCAGCAATGCGAGGCACATAATTGTATCGGGATTACATCTCTCCCAGAATGACTTACGCTCGGTATTATTCCATCCGATCGCCGGTGTCGGATTGCAGACGTTTACTTTCAATGCCTGTATCAACGGTTTATGCGTGGTAATATACTGGACGCAATCATGGTCGCTATCCACGGCGGTTACATCATGTCCAATTATTGCCGCGGCGAAACTGTAATGTCCGGTATTCGCGCCCAGGTCAAGAACTTTACCATAAGGCAAATGCTGAAGTATCTGGGCCACTACCAGACGTTTATCTGCCCGCGCGGCCACGGAATAACTGCAATCGTCGTAATTACTCCAGGCTGATTTTAAATCGTAGCGCATTGAAAGCACGTAGGATTTTAAACTCGCCAGGAATATTAATAATTGCCGTTGGCTGATTTTAGGCATGGCCTTATTGGAGCTTTCCTTCGCCCAGGACGGACCGTAAACGTATGCCAGCGCATTAAACGAGAAGTGCAGGTACCATGGTAATAATTGCGCGGTTAATTTCGAAGGGATCCCGTCAATAAATTCCGTGGAAAGCGCGGCCAGATCGGCATTCCGGTTCATCATCAGCAACATCGGGTTAATGAAGTGCTGCAGAAACTGCGGGAATGCAAACCACGGCATACCGGGTTCGTACTTAATAAAGGAAAGCGTGTCGATTAACTGCATGCGCCCATCAACCCACTGCATATTGAAAGCGCTGGCGTCCTTGAGCATCATGCCGTGTTTGACTGCCTCTTCTGCGATTCGCAGGGTATTCAAAGCGGCCTGTTTGTAATACGCAAAACTCCACTCATATGGATAGCTGATAAAATCCAGCTGGCGGGGTTTAAGGCAAAGTCCATTCTCATCTTCACTTTCGGCATGGGAAATAATGAGCCATTCTGCGCGCAATGCCTCATAAAGCCCACTTTCCATGAAGAGTTTGTAATCGGGGCGCCCTGATGGATTTACCTCACGAATGATAGCGCCGTCCCGGATTACTATTTGTCCTGATGGATCACGGAAACTGGCGGCTTCTCTACGGTCTTGCTGTGCTTGAACCATGATTTTATTCTCCCTCCAAAACTTTTAATCACAAACGGTAAGAAGGCGGCGGCGGCCACGATGGCCGGAATTATCATCGCCCAGGAACTTGATAAGATATACATCCTTTCTCCTTTGAATAACGCCCCGGATATTTCACCGGGGCTATGACTCTTCTTTATTTACTATTCTGTTGAACGCGCTAGACCGTAACCAGTGGTGTCGAAAATGGTTTGGCCGCCGGACGTTACGCCGTTAATATCGATCATGCCGTCAATTCTGCCGGTAAGCGACTTCACGGTATTGTTGGAATTCAGGTAGAGACGGCCGTTAAGTGTTCCAGCAAAATAACCACTGGTATCGGCTAAAACTAAACTAATTCTAGGAGCATAACCACTGCCGACAAAGCCGGTGGCATTGATTGTCATTGTTCGTTTTACCAGATGGAATGCTACTGTAATGTTCCCGGTTACACCGGTGGTGGTAACTGTAGTGGAAGTACCTTCAGCCAATGTCTTGACACTACCGGTAACGGTGGTGGTTCCACTGGTAGCGGTTCCGGCCACACCTTTCGGACATGTAACAATAAATGTCCCCAGTTTAGTAATGTGCATGGTAAAAGAGGCTGAGATTGCGGGCTTTGTCCAGCTCGCGCCACCGCTTACCGTGGGATGAGAGATTACCACACCCTTAAAATCATTAGTTGGATAAAGGTCAAGTGTTCCCACAACGGCCCCGGCCACATCGGTAGCGATTTTCAGGTCGACATATTGGTAATTCGTGGTAGAAGCGGCCCCGGTCAAATCCGTCAGATGCATATTGGCTTTCATCATAAAGCCGGTAGCGGTAAGCGTGGGAATTCCGGGCGGCGTAGTAGTAGCCGAAACAGGCGCGATACACATTGCCGCAAGGGTAGCTACTATTGCAAGAGTTCCGAGAAGTTTGATAACCATTGTTTTTTTCACTTTTGATGTTCCTCCATTTAATTTTTTATTCCTTTTAGTCTCCCGTTGTTGTAATTGGCGTTAGGGTTGGCATATTCCCTACTGTTAAACTGGCTCCCGATGCTAATGTATAACCTCCATAGAAGTAGGCTGTTCCCTTTATGTACAGATTCGCATTTGCATCAACATTGACGCCCCCCATAACTTCCTGATCACCAGTTGTTAGACTTGCATTTGGACTAAGAGTATAACCCGCCGAACAATACAAGCGACCGCCAACCTCCATTGAACTGGAGACTCCTTGGCCAAGGGTAAATGTTCCCGTTGTTAAATCGCCATTAATCCAGAAATCGATTCCATCTTGGCTTACGGTTAAATAACTGGATGAGACGTTACCGTTGACATACAATAACCCATCAGCCAGAAAGGTAAGATTGTCACAGGTAAGATTGCCTGTAATTTCGAAGTCGTCACAGTTACCAGTAGTCAGAGTAGAATACACCGTGGCATTTCCACTAATGTATAGATCGCCGTCAGACGTGGGGTTATCCTGCGTAAGGGAGTTGGTAAATAGGTCACCATAGATGTTCAAACACCCATCAGAATTCTCTATCGTTCCAGTACAATGAACATCGCCATTAATGTTCAGAGTGCCACCATCACCCACATTAATATCGCCAATGCACAGCACGTCATTGTTGATGGTCATGGTAGCGGAGGGGTCAACCGTAATGCCCGTATAAATCACCGTACTGCCACCGCCAGAACCGCCGCCAGAACCATCACTGACTGCAGCCGTTTGATTACTGCCTTGAATAACTGTAGAGCCGTATTTTACGTCAGCGCGATAATCGTAAGTCGTACCGACTGCCAGATTGGTGATAGCCGTAGCTGAAAAAGTTCCGGAAGTTTTTTTTGTGATTTTCGTACTGGTATAACCGTAAGCAGTAGTTAACCCATATTCAAAATAGACGTAAACCGATTTGTAACTGCCAATAGTTAAAATTCCATTAAAGGTGATTTCGGGATTACCTGTACTCGACATCTGAGTATAAGTAGCCGCATTTGTCGTCACTGTGGGCGGCGTGGGCGGTGTAGTTGTAGTCGTCGTATTGGCCAGAACTGGCGATATCATCAACAGAATCGCCATTGCAACTAATCCGATAACACCAGCGCCTCGGAATAAACATGATTTTTTCATTACAATTCCCCTTCATTATTTATTTTTGATTTATCCGGGATACTAGACTCCAGATAAGCGATTGAGGTAACATTCCAGAGGCCTTTCTTTTTGCCAGTTCCCAGAGTAACACCCATATTGCCCAAAACCTTTCCCATGATAAGGGGATCGCCGGAAGCGCGCTTGTATAATTCATTCGACGGCATCCACATCTGACCGTCATCATCGAATTGAGCGCCGTCGGTACTCTGCCAGTCTTTAATTGAGCTAACAATCCTTTCCGCGCCCATCCGGAACTCTTCAGCCTTGGCAGAACCGCCAATTGTCATGTGGTCGTCAACCATTGAGACCTTTTTGCGGGCGTCCATGCGGTCTGTTTTATAGAACGAGTCCGTGATTCCCCAGAAGTCCTTGAGGTGAATACTGTAATTCCAATTTTGCGGCTCAATATCAAACGGTTTACCCGATAACTGGCCGGATTGGTCGGTGATGGTCCAGTTGCACCACTCACCCTCTTCAACGCCGTGCTCTTCGGCTTCGGCACTCATTGCATGGTCGGTACAATAAATCAGCAAGTCGGTAAGTTGCTTCAAGCGCGGGTCAATCCATGAAGAGAGAATGACGGAATAAACCAGGGAAATGCCGTAATGCCGGGCAACCTGGACGGCATCAGCCATGAAAAGATTACGGTTCCCCATGGAACGGTGCGAATCTCCGGCAAAGATGTTGGCCTCGTCAATATCGACAAAACAGCCTTCAAAGAATTCTGCCATTGAAATAAAGTCTTCATAACTGATAGGCTGTGTTTCAAAAATGTAAGTTTGATCTTCCCAGCGGATCGGGACACGGATATAATAAGATTCCGGGATAGTGAAAACCGGAATACCCCGCAATAATGCTTGTTGGGCGGTCATATAGGCCATTGAACAGGATTTACCGCCGCCGGGCGGCCCGTTAAAACCGATACGCCAGGATTTCGGCCGTTCCCGTGTACCCATTTTTAAGGCGGGGGGCTCGTGCTTCCAAAAATCCCAATATTCCTGCGGCATATCCGGGATACCTTTATATTTCTTTAAGGCGATCGCACCGGCGTCCCGTTCGTCTACATGTACTTCAGTTACCATTATTGATTACCCGATTCCTTTTTAAATCGTTCCAAATTCTGCGGATTTTGCTGGTGTCCTAATAAGATACCCGTGATACCTTGCAGCAATACCTGAATCCGTTTGGCCTTTACCGAGCACCGAAGGGCAAGGATATCAAGGACTAAATCCTCTTCGTCGCTGTTCTCCCCGATGTGGTCGCGGCACCAGTAAATTGCCATACCGGCCTTTGTCGCCTCGCCGGGATTCTCCAGGTCGTATTTCATTAATACGTTGCGGTCTTTGTCGTTTGTCTCGATTAATTCTTTGGCATCACCGGGTGAACCTTTCGGCCTTAATGTCGAACCGGCCGCGAAGCCGTCCGGCGTGTACGTTCCCTTACTGTTACCGTTTGATTTAACATCTGTTCCATCTGCCATTTAATTACCTCCTAACGATGTAGTAATGGGCGGAATCACGGTATTGGTGGTGAGGGTGATGGGTGTCAATACCGGCTGTGTTGTAGTTGTAGTTATCTGCCCGGTCTGGGCGCCTGTAGATTTCGCCGGTTGGCTGATAACGATAAAGCCAATGAACATACCAACGCCGATTACTACTACGCAGGCCCAAATCGCTACTTTTTCCAATAATCCGGCCGGCAGTTTTAGAAATTCTTTAATCGGTTTGGCCTGAATGGTATCCATTAATGAGCCGGGATATTCGACAATCTCATCGGATACAGTAAATGGCGTGAGCGTCTCGCTGTCTTTGTTGCCGTCGCCCTTCAGCCAAT
>JBKQML010000075.1:0-8382 GCA_052326545.1 Dehalococcoidales bacterium | reverse complement strand
ACCTGCCGCCGTTATTCAAAAAACCGTGGCTCTGGGTCGTGGCAGTTATCAGTGCGATTCTTACCTGGACGGCTATCGCTTTTATTCAAATCCCGCTCCAGAATTGGTATGCCCAGGCGGTGAGTCATTTTTGGAATCAGACGGTAATTGCATACTGGTACCTCCTTGCCGCTTTTCCGCTTGTTCTTTTAAGCGGGCTGGTTCAGGAGGCATCCAAATTAGCCCCGGTCCTTTTCTATTGGTGGCGCAGCAAGAAGAGTTTTACTGCTCAATTCGGAATGATTGTCGGAGCGGTTTCCGGGGCGGGATTCGGTGTCTTTGAAGCGATATGGGTGCACAACCAGATATTCGCTTCAGGCGTTAGCTGGTCAGTAGTGGACAATTATGCGCTGGGATTATGGGAACGTATTTTTAGCGTGGCTTTTAATATCGCTGCTTCCGCACTAACCGGTTACGGTATTGCCAAAAGGAAAGGCTGGTTGTTTTACCTGATAGCTGCATTCCTGCACGGAATCGTGAACTATAGCGCAATTCTGCTTGAAGACAACCGTATCACCGCAGCGCAAAGCGAAATTTATTCGACTGTGATCGCCGTTGCAATCACTGCTTTTGCATTATGGCTGCGCTGGTATAAAGAGAAAGAAATTCCGGCGGACAATTCCCCCGCCGTTGCTCCCGATTCTACACCGGATATACCGCCGGCTGTTACTCCTGATGCCACCGCAGGTATTCCATCTGTTGTTGCGCCTGATACCACTCCACAAGCGCCTGTCAGCTAATCACTCTATAATGTTATTATAAAAAATGGGAAAAGCTCTTCTTTTGAAGATACCGGAACACCGGAGGTAAACATGATCAGAAGCTTTAACGGAAAAACTCCGAAGATACATGAGTCGGCTTTTGTGAGTGAGGCGGCTTATATTATCGGTGATGTCGAGATTGGAGAGAACAGCTCGGTCTGGCCCGGCGCGGTGGTCCGGGCTGACCTCGGCAAGATAACCATCGGTAAGAATTCGGTAATTGAAGATAATTGCGTTATCCATTCGGGGTCGCCATCGTTTCCTCCCAACCTCGATGTTACTATCGGCGAGAATGTTATCATCGGTCACGGCGCGGTCAGCAATGCCTATAAAATCGGAAATAATGTTGTGATCGGGATGAATTCTACCTTACTGCACAATGTCGAAATCGGCGACTATTCCATTATCGCCGCCGGGTGCGTGGTCAAAGAAAAAATGAAAATTCCGGAAAAGTCATTTGTGGTAGGTGTTCCCGCGGAAATTAAAGGGAAGATTGCCACGGAACAGCTGTGGTGGAGTAAGAATAGCCCCAAAATCTACAATGAACTGGCGAAGCAATACAAACGCGAAGGTCTTTAACATCATCAACACTGTTGAATAGCCGGCTTGTAATGCGGCCCAGCTAATTCGTTCACTTTATTTTTTGATATTGGTATTCCCCCGTTTTCCCAGAGGGAGCTTTTTCCCTTATTATTGACAAATGTCGGAGCGATACCCTAGCATACTAGTGAAAACAAAGAAAGAATCAAACGTTAATCTGGAGAAAAAACAAGGAAATGAGAAAATGAAAGAAGTAGTCTTTTATGCGAGAGGCGGGCAAGGGGCGGTAACCGCAGCGGCGGTGCTGGTGACAGCTTTGGCCAAGGAAGGTAAATATGCCCAGGCGTTCCCTTTTTTCGGCGGTGAGAGAAGGGGAGCTCCGGTGAAGGCTTTCCTGAGGATTGATGACAAACCGGTCACGACAAGAGGCCAAATCTACCAGCCGGATTGCATTGTGGTATTGGACACAAAATTACCGGTAATCCAGAATGTCTTCGAAGGATTGAAACCGGGTGGTATTGCAGTTTTCAATACCGGTCTCAACCCGTCTGAAATAAAAGCTAAGGTACCGCTGTCGAAAATCGGTACGGTAGATGCCAACCGGATCGCCGATAGCATTTTCGGCAGTATGGCGATTCCTTTCACCAATTTTGCCATGCTCGGCGCTTTCGCCGCCACTACCGGTTGGGTTGGTCTGGAAGCCATTATCGAGGCTTCCTATTCAAAATTCAGCGGGAAAACAGCCAAAAACAATGAAAAATCAACCCGGGCGGCTTATACAGCGACGAAAGTAATGAGTTTTGAGGTTGTGCCAGCGGCGAAGGTCATTCCTCCGGCAGAATCGGCGGCGAGAAAAGTAAAGCTGGAGCTTTACCCCGGGATGGTAATCAATAAGGCCAGTAACGCCCAAACCGGCAGTTGGCGGACCAGAAACCCCGTGCTTTTAGAAGGGAAGTGCAACTTTTGCGGGCTGTGCGCCTCGCTGTGTCCTGAAGGCGTCCTGGTGGCCACGAAGGAGACCGGTTGGAAGCCTGACCTTGATCAATGCAAGGGATGCGGCATCTGCGCTAACGAGTGCCCCAGAGACGCGATTGAAATGGTGCTCGAACGTTAATGGAGGATAAACAAAACAAATGTCAGAAATAAAAGCATTGACCGGTAATGAAGCGATTGCTTACGGCGTGAGGCTTGCTAAACCCAAAGTAATTGCTGCTTATCCGATTACGCCGCAAACCACAATTATCGAGACATTAGCCGGTTTTGTGGCTGACGGCTCATTGAAAGCGCAATTTGTGGAGTCCGAAGGTGAACACGGCGCGATCTTCGCAACATTGGCTGCGTCCCTGACCGGCGTTCGTGTTTTTACCGGAACATCATCGCAGGGGTTCGCTTATGGGTTCGAAGCAATTGCTTATATTCCGGGAAGAAGATTACCCGTGGTGATGGCGGTTACCAACCGGCCGATCTCTGCGCCGGGGAAGGCGACTGAATGCGAACACAGCGATAGTATGACGGGAAGGGACCTGGGCTGGATCCAATTATATGCAGCGAGTAATCAGGAAGCCCTCGATACTATCATTCAGGCCTACCGGATCGCTGAGGATAAGAGTGTGCTATTGCCGATAATGGTGTGTATCGATGGTTTTTACATCACGCATACCACAGAGATGGTGAATATCCCGGAACAGACAGCGGTCGACCAATTTCTTCCGGCATATGACCCCAAGCATGTTGTGCTGGATGTCCGGAATCCGTTGACGATATCCCTGGGCGGCAGTCCGCTGGATGACATGGGATTTGAATACCTGAAAAATGAAGCGGTAATGAGCTCTACCTCGGTAATAAAAGAAGCTAATGATGAATATGGCAAGATTTTCGGCAGAAAGTATGGCAACGGTCTGGTGGAAAAATACCTTTGTGACGATGCGGAAGTAGTACTGGTAACCATGGGTTCGATGTCGGGAAATGCCGGGATTGCGGTTGAAGAATTAAGAGCTGAGGGAAAGCCCGTCGGTCTGGTAAGAATCCGTTCCTTCAGGCCTTTTCCCAAAGATGATCTGGTAGAACTGGCGAAGAAAGTAAAAGTTATTGCCGTGGTGGACCGAAGTGTCTCCCGCGGTTTGGGGGAGGGCCCCTGTTTTACCGAGACTAAGTCTACCCTCTATAATGTCGGCGGGGAAAAAGCCCGCATTTTAGGATTCATTGCCGGCTTGCACAGCACGGATTTACTGATCTCCGACTTTAAATATATGGCCGATAAAGCTCTGAAAACAGCCAAAACAGGCAAAATTACCTCGGAGATTGAATGGATACCTAACTTTGAAATCACGCAGAAGGCCGTGATTCCGGTGCAACATGATAAATTACTCTATCCGGGTACTACCGCCTGCCCGGGTTGCGGCATGGCATTAGTGGTGCGAAATGTGGTGGAAGTCATGGGGAAAAACACTGTCCTGGTGGAAAATATTGGTTGCGGCGCCTGGAATGCTGCCGGCGGCATGGGCGGCATGACCGGGATTGGTATCCCTGCTTTCCCGTCGATGCCGTTACCCAGCGGCTCGGCCTGCGCAACCGGGATTTCATTGGGATTAAAAGAAAAGGGACAGGAAGATACTAAAGTCGTGCTGATCGGCGGAGACGGTAGCCTGGGCGATATCGGGTTTACCGCCTTATCCGGAGCCGCGGAGAGAAACTCCGATTTCATCTGCATTACTGAAGATAATGAAGCGTATGCGAATACCGGTATTCAGCGGAGCGGCGCTACACCGAAGTATGCCTGGACCACTACTACTCCGGTTGGCGCGCTGGAGACGGGGAAAAGTACTCTCCGCAAGGATATGCCTTTAATCATGGCGGCGCATCGGGTTTCTTATGTTGCCACTGCGTCCCTCGCCTATCTTAACGATTTTAAGCGAAAACTGGAGAAAGCCAGGCAAATGCGCGGATTCCGGTATATCCATGTTTATACCCCCTGTCCCACGAGCTGGCGTTTTCCACCGGAAAAAATGATTGAAGTATCCCGGCTTGGTGTGACCACGGGGATATTTACGCTTTATGAGATCGAAGACGGAAAACTAAAAATTACGATTAAACCGGCCAAAATTAAACCGGTAGCGGAATATTTGAAGGTGCAGGGAAGATTTGGACATCTGACTGACGAGGATATTGCTGCGATTCAGAAGGATGTGGATGAAGCACAGGCTCAGATGCTCGGTTGGGAGAAAAGCGGACTAAAACTTCCCGTGGCCAGCGGATGAGATGCTTGACATAATGATATAAAACGTTTTCCTTTTATTGATACTGACCGCGATTGATTAGGAGAGAACAATGGGGACCATCAAATTGCCTCAACTCGCCTGGTACGGACGAAAAGAAGAAGAGTACCCACTTCCCGATCGCTGGCAGATTGAAATGTGTCATATGACCGGCAGCGATACACCGACGATGACCGCTGCGGAAATCCGCAAGGCGCTCGACAATCCCATCGGCACACTGCCAATCAGGGAACTTGCCCGGGGTAAAAAACAGGTTGTAATCCTTTTTGATGATATGTCGCGGATTACCCGCACTTTTGACTTTGTCTCCCATGTTTTACAGGACCTGGCGGATGCCGGTATTGAAGATAAAAACATCAGATTTGTCTGTGCCACCGGCTGTCATGGCGCAATCACCCGTCTCGACTTTGTGAAAAAACTGGGTGAAAGCGTACTGGCGCGTTTTCCTGTTTACAACCATAACCCTTTTAATAACTGTGTCCCCGTGGGCAGAACTAAAACTTTCAACACCGAAGTTGCGGTAAATGAAGAAGTAATGAAATGCGACCTTAAAATTGCCATCGGCGGCATTGTCCCGCATGCCATGACCGGATTCGGCGGCGGTGGTAAAATTATTCTTCCGGGAGTTGCTTTCTTTGATTCTACCAGGCACAATCACCATATTGTACAATGGGAACTTCCACGCGGTACGGCCGGAGTGGGAATTTTCGATGAAAATCCGGTTCGCCTGGATATCGAGGAAGCCGCAACGTTGGCCGGTTTGGATTTTATTATCAATGTTCTTTATAACAAATGGGGTGAGACCGCACGGGTTTTCACCGGCGCTTTGAAACCGGCTTATGCCGCCGGAATTACTGAAAGCAAGAAACATTATTTTACGCCACAGGTTCAGGATAGGGATATTGTGATCGCCAATGCCTTCGTTAAGGCTAACGAGGCCAGTTCCTGTTTGAATGTTGCTTATACTGCTATCGGACAGAAGGGAGGGGATGTGGTGTTGGTAGTCAACGAACCTGCCGGGCAAATCGTCCATTATATGTTCGGTTCTTTTGGGTGTGAAAGCTGCGGCCCGGCATATAAAATGAGAGTATTACCGTCAAGGGTAGACCGGTTGATTGTCTACTCCGAGTATCCGGATATTGCCAACCGCAGTATGTTCCCTATATCTGAAAAAGTGATATTCCTGGATAAATGGAGTGAAGTCCTGAAAATACTCGAAGCCGATTATCCCTCCGCGGCCAATGTCGCGGTTTATCCTTATGCGGAAATGCAGTACACCAGGTAATTTTGTAGAACTCGGCTCGTAATTTGATTCATTAGTCGAAAGGAGGATATTTCCTTGGATGAATTCAAACTAAAGGAAAAAGATACCATCAGGGTGACGGAATCAACCCTGCGTGACACAACCGTCGCTATTTTCGAGAAAATGGGTGTTCCGAAAGTCGACTGCCGGCTCGCGGCTGACGCTCTCATCACCGCCGACCTGCGGGGGGTGGCAAGTCATGGTGTGTCCAATATTCTGCAGCGTTACGTCGGATTTTTTAAGGATGGCTTGATTAATCCCCGGCCTCGGTGGCAGATACTGCGGGAATCGCCTGCCGTAGCCAGCATTAACGCCGACGGCGGTCTGGGGATAATTATTGCTCCCAAAGCGATGGCAATCGCGATTGAGAAAGCACGTCAGGTCGGTGTGGGGATGGTTACGATTCAGAATGGCCGTCACCTTGGTATGGCCTCGTATCATGCGATGCTTGCTTTAAAGCACGATATGATCGGCATGTGTATGACTTCCACCATGCCGTTTATGATTCCCACTTTTGGCGCAGAACCCAGGTTGGGCACAAATCCCATCGCCGTAGCTGCCCCTGCCTATTTAGAGGCCCCCTTTGTTTATGATGCCGCCACGACCGTTGTAGCGAATAACAAGGTAACCTTGGCCCGCCGCATGGGCGTGAAACTACAGCCGGGTTGGGTGGCCGATGGCGACGGTACCCCCATCATGCAGGAAGTTGACCCGCCGGCTCCCGGCATTGACCGTCTCTTGCCTTTGGGCAGTACCCGCGAGATGGGTTCCCATAAAGGTTACGGTCTGGCCGGAGTTGTCGATATTTTCAGCGGAATTCTAACCGGAGGAGGTTACGGCGCCAATAACGGGGGCAAGCACGTTTGCAACCACTGCGTCGTGGCCTACAATATCGAGACTTTCATGGACGTGGCCCAGTTCAAACGCACCATGGACGAGTGGCTCATGATGTTAAAATCGACCAAACCGGCGCCGGGACATGACAGGGTATTATATCCCGGTCTGCCGGAAGCCGAATGTGAAAAGGAATATAAGGCTAAAGGTATTCCTCTGCATCACGAGGTCGTGGACTGGCTGCGTAAAACCTGCACCGAGCTGCATGCCGCCTGTTACGTCTGAGCAATATTTTTACGGTTCATTGTTACTAAATGAATAATGTTAGTTTCCTCGCCCCTTGAGGGAGGTGACAGTGCACTGTTGACGGTAAAGTTCATTATATATTTGGTGAAACCTCGGACTTACCAAACATCTACGGATTGAGTGATTTGTGATTTAGTTTATGTATTATAATACCACATGAAAACCGGAAACGTGAATATCCGAGATCAGCAATAGATGATTTGATAAGACAGTCATATACCCGATGCATAGTTGGCGAGTCCACCTAGCGTGAAGTCCATGTAGAGCCAATCTATTTTTGAAACACGATATTTTGTGAAATGACTAAATGGTTACCTTGAAACTTAGTCTATTTAAATAATCGACGATAAAACGGCAGTAAAGGCGAGGAGTATTCGGACCTCACCGTAACGGTGTTCTATAGATTAATGGCTTTATAAGATTTGTGAACATTCCTTACTTAGTGTATTCTTCTAATATTTTCTTTTTCTGCTCGTCATAATCTTGCTGTGTTATCAAACCCTTGTCCAGCATCACCTTCAAGCGCTGGAGCCTATCAGCAGGATTGGAAGTCTCCATCCCCTTAGTTTTGGCTTTCGGTGCATTTCTCGCAGCAGTCTCTTTTATCAATTCAGTAGCACTTGGACCTTTCTTCGATTTCTTTCTGCGAACCAAAAGTAAAGCTAGCACTCCAGCGATTACAACCAGAGCAATTACAGCAACAATTATTATGATAAAGGAGGATGATTTCGACGTTGCTGGAGTTGATGAGGATCCTGCTTGCGCTGGAGTACGTGAGAGGGTAGCAGTTACGTTCACACCTGGCATTATACCGTTCGGTGGGTAGGCTCGTGTTCGCATCCAATAAAAGAACGAATAATCTTGTCCTGGGTAAGTGCCAAAAGCTAACCCCACGCCTCCCGAAGCAGCGGGTGAAGCGGATTGTGTGGCTATTTGAATATAATTTGAATATCCTACAATCAATGATGGGGTTACAGCCATCCCAAATACATAATATGTGCCATAATTAAACGAACCATGTATGGTGTCGGGTGGACTTAATATATAATATTGAGCGTTATTCCCAACGCCGTAAAATTGGTCTCCAGATGAATTGTATTCAACGCCAGGATAGCAATTAGAACTGTTTGCTTTTCCAAACGATTCAATAATTAAAGGAATTCTATATTTTGAAGCTGTTTGAAGATAAGTATATCCTGTGATTGGAGGTGTTAAAAATACACCGTCGTTAAATGACATAGTCCCGTTAGATAGTGTAAGACCCGAAAGAGTCCCGATTCCTTCAAAATTGTAGTACACCTGGAAAATGTTATCTACATTATCA
>JBKQML010000074.1:0-3400 GCA_052326545.1 Dehalococcoidales bacterium | reverse complement strand
TTACAATTATCAGTACAACCAACCCGGCTCCAGGCAGCGAACGCCCGAAGAAAAACTTAACGACAGGCTCGAAGATTCCGTTAAGCGCATCGAAAAGGAATTTTAATACAAAATAAGTGGCCACAATTGGAATTGCCGCCAGAATTCCGGCCAGAAATGTATTCCGTAAATGTCAAAAACCGCGGACTATGACCCCCTAAAAATCATTTTAACCGCGAACATTGACCCACCTTAACCGGTATCTTTGACCCACCCGGGAAAATAAATGAGTTACCATTGTCGCAGAACGACTGAGCAGGAGCGACGATGGCATACAAGGAGGTTTCCCGAGTGGAAATTACAGAAGTAGTTCGGCAATGGCAGGCAGGCCGCGGTATTCGCGAGATAACGCGGTCAACCGGCATATCACGTAATACAATTCGGAAATATATACTGGCGGCACATAGCTGCGGCCTGGGTCGGGACGGTCCGCCGCCCACAGATCTGCAGTTAACTGCGCTGATTCAAACCAACCGGGCGGGACCGCGCGACATCATAATCCCCACTGACAAGGTCCTGATACCCTGGGCTGACCGAATCGAGCAGTGGATTAAAAATGATAAGCTGAAACTCAGCCGGATACAGGAGCTGTTAGCGCAGCAGCATTGTCTGGTGCCTTATACCTGCCTGCATCGCTACGTTAATCGAAGAGACTGGTTTGGCAAGAAAGCACATTCAACGGTACGAATGGCAGATACCGAGCCGGGACAAATGGCTGAGGTGGATTTCGGACGGCTGGGCTTGTTATGGGACCCGGAAAGCGGGCGGAAGCGGCAGGCTTGGGGGATGTTAACCGTACTGGGTTATTCTCGACACTGCTTTCTATGGCCGTTATTCAATCAGCAGCTTAGTGACGTAATTCAAGGCTTGGAATCGACATGGGCATTTTTGGGCGGAATACCCAAGTACCTGGTGCTGGATAATTTCCCGGCGGCTGTCACCGGTGCTGACGCACTTAATCCCAGACTATCTCGCGGCTTTCTTGAGTATTCCCAGCGCCGTAATTTCATTGCCGACCCGGCCAGACCCGGACATCCAAAAGATAAACCTAAAGTCGAACGAGGCGTTCCCTATGCCAGAGAGCGTTTTTTCAAAGGTGGTCAATTCAACGGATTGGCCGACCTGCGTCAACAAGCCAAGCAATGGTGCCTTGAAGTGGCAGGACAACGTATTCACGGCACCACGCGGCGTTTGCCGCTGGTAGTATTCCAGGCGGAAGAACAGGCTAAACTGCTGCCCTACGATAGTGAGCCTTATGATGTCCCGGACTGGCATAAGGCTATAGTGCATCGCGACCATCACATTTATTACCGTTATGCCATTTACTCGGCGCCCGACACCACGTGTCCGCCGGGTACTGAGCTGGAAGTCAGGGGCGATAGAGAACTGGTGCGGCTCTACAAACGTGGGGAGCTGGTAAAAGTACACCCCCGTAAACCGCGTGGCGGACGATCTACCGATCCGGACGATTATCCCAAGGAGCTTAATGCCTACACTCTCCGCTCGCCAATCTATCTCTGCCGAAAGGGAGCAGAACTGGGGGAATCGGTTGGGGCCTTTGCGGATAAACTGCTTGGCGGACCTACACCATGGCACAAAATGCGCCAGGCTTATAAACTACTGCGTTTGGGAGATAAATACACTCCCTTACGGCTCAACAGCGCCTGTGAAAAAGCGCTGGCAGTAGACCTAATTGATGTGCGTAGAGTGGAGCGTATTCTGATTGATACGCTGGAACAGGAAGCAATGCCGGTAAGGATGATGACACCACCGCCGCCGGGACGATTCGCCCGCCCTGGTAATGTCTTCGCCATTGGGGATAACACCGGTGGTAACCACCCCGGTGACCAGCATGAAGGAGGGACGGTATGACCGCAACAAATGATCTCAAACCATTACTAAAACGGCTGCGACTGGGTTATGTACTGAACACCCTTCCCGAGCGGTTAGCTCTCGCCCGGCGGGACCAGTTGGACTATGCCGCATTTCTGGAGATCATCCTGGCGGACGAGGTGACCAGACGGGATAACCGCAATCTGGAAATACACCTCCTGTCAGCCGGCTTCGAGGAGGTATGCCGGCTGGAAGACTTCGATTGGACTGCCCCCATAACAGTGGATCGTAGGCTACTAGATGCCGTCTTTTCCCTCGACTTCCTGAACCGTCACGAGCACGTGCTTTTCGTCGGTCCGGTCGGAGTGGGTAAATCATTTCTATCTCAAGCCCTCGGCTATGCTGCGGTGCGATCCGGACACAGCGTGCGTTTTATCCGGGCTGATGCTTTCTTCAGAAACATGGCACAGTCGAGGGTCGACCATACGCTAGAGAAAACTTTTCGCACCTTCATCAGTCCCGACCTGCTGATAATGGATGACTTCGGTCTGCAAAAGCTGACAGCGCAGCAGTCAACTGACCTTTATGAACTCATCATCGCCAGGCACCGGCAGTCCAGCTTTGCTTTTACCAGTAACCGGTCGGTGGAAGAGTGGCTGGGATTGTTTGATGACCCTATCCTCGGTAACAGCGCTCTGGACAGGTTGGCAAATGCCAGCTATCAGATTGTTATCGAAGGATCGAGTTACAGGGAGAAACTATCGCCGCACCGGCGAAAGGAGGTATTGACAGCAGTAAAGTAGAAGTAGTACAACTTTAATAATCCCCGGGTGGGTCAAAGAATGTGGTTAGTGATGGGTCAAAGAACGCGGTTTTCGACAGAGGGAATCGAACCCTCGACCAACAGATTAAAAGTCTGTTGTTCTACCAATAAAGATTTCAGATTTGATTTAGTTATCGCTCAAAGTAGTTGAACAACTTTGTGGTGTGTTCACTATAAGCCTTTCCACGGTTTTCAATCTTCTTCGATTTCACTAACCACCAGATCATCAAAACTACAATCGCCAAGAAATATGGGGCCGCTGCTGAAATCAAGACAATCGCGACATAAAGATTCGTCCGAGCGACGGTTCTCTGGCCGACTTTTTTTTAAGCAGACTCCGTAAAAACGATGATGTAAGATGGTGAGGCGACCAAAACTCTGCCCCTTACACACATTTGCCGTTTCAGGCCTCTATTGATATAATACCTATGGTTGGTATGACAAAAGTCCTGGTTTCTTAAGCAATTCTCGTAATCTTGGAATCAACTCAGGCCTTAAAAAGTTCGATATGGTTCCCGAGTCCCCAGCCAGCTGCTTGCAAAAATAATGCAACTTTTAACATGCTACTTGCAGGGACTTCATACAGATGAAAAACATGCCCAATTAGTCCTATTTGACTGTAACACCTACTCGTAATGGAGCATCTGAAAAACTAAGACTATCGTTTCACTCGTCAATAGCATAACAAAGTAAAGTTCAAAAGTC
>JBKQML010000073.1:0-5381 GCA_052326545.1 Dehalococcoidales bacterium | reverse complement strand
TGTACTCACCCCTGCGAATTAAAATGCACGCGCAATGATATAGATTCATCGGTTTCCATCAGATTATTAAAGCGTTTCGCTTCGGACCAGGAAATGGACATGATCAAATCCGGTAAACTGGCTCTTCCGGAAGAGAAGATTTCATCCGCAGACGCCAAAAAAGTTGCCGTCGTAGGCGCCGGACCTGCCGGTCTTACCGCATCTGCCGACTTGGCGGACAGGGGCTATTCAGTGACCGTTTATGAATCGACATCAGCAGCAGGTGGTATGTTGCGATGGGGAATTCCCGCTTACCGTTTGCCAAAAGATGTACTGGATTATGAAATAGAGCTTATTCGTCGCAAGGGCATTAAGTTTGTTTATAATACCCGTATCGGGATCGATATTTCCATGGATAAACTGCGCCAGGAAAATGCGGCCGTCTTTATCAGCATCGGCACCCAGAGCAGCCGGAGGCTGGGAGTTGAAGGTGAGGATAAAACAGGGATCTCTTATGGTTTGGAGTTCCTGCGTCAAGCCGGAGACAAGGATAACCGTCCTAAACTGAATGGCAAAATCGTGGTGATCGGCGGCGGCAACGTTGCTGTCGATGTAGCCCGATCTGCTTTACGCCTCGGCGCCGACGCAGTCGAGATGGTGAGCTTGGAACAGCGCTATGAGATGCCGGCTTTACCCGAAGAGGTTGCCGCCGCACTCGAAGAAAATATAAAAATTAACAACGGATGGGGTCCGAAACGTGTTCTCGGAAACGATAACGTCAATGCCATCGAACTGAAACGCTGCACCAGAGTTTTTGATGAAACAGGGCGATTCAGCCCCGCGTACAATGATAATGAGACAATGACATTAAATGCCGACCAAATTATCGTTGCCATCGGTCAAGCGGTCGATAAAGACTCCCTTGGTAACATGGGAGCGGCAACAGAACGTAATTTTTACAAGGTCGATAAAATCACTCTGGAAACATCCGTAAAAGGCGTATTTGCCGGTGGTGATGACATTCCGGGCAGTGCTTCCGTTATCGGCGCTGTCGGCGCGGGCAAGCGGGCGGCGGAATCGATCGATCGCTATCTCAAAGGCGAGGATATGTTGTCCGCAAGATTTGAGTCTACGGTAAAACCAATTGCTCCAGAATTTCTACCTGAAACCAAGGGTATGGAACAAAAGCCGCGTACCGAACAGGCAATCCTGCCGGTTGCTCAACGTGCCAATAATTTTAACGAAGTTGAAGAAGGTCTTACGGAAGAAGCTGCCCTGGCAGAAGCCGAGCGTTGTCTCAATTGTGCTCTGTGTTCCGAGTGCCAGCAATGCGTTGCTGCCTGCGAACAGCATGCTATTGACCATTCGATGACGGAAAAGATCATCGAGCTTAATGTCGGTTCTGTTATCCTGACACCTGGTTTTGAAGAATTTGATGCTGCGAAAAAAGGCGAATATGGCTATAACCGGTATCCTAATGTGATTACCAGTGTACAGTTCGAGCGTATGCTCTCGGCTTCCGGGCCGTTCGATGGCCATGTCATCCGGCGATCCGATGGTCAACCTGCCAAACGTGTCGCCTGGATCCAGTGCGTCGGCTCAAGGGATACACGCTGCGGCAATGAATACTGCTCTTCAGTTTGCTGTATGGTTTCCACCAAGCAATCGATGATAGCGGCCGACCACTTACCCGGACTGGAAGCATCCATTTTTTATATGGATATCAGGGCTCATGGTAAGGACTTTGACCAGTATTACGAGCGGGCAAAGAAACAGGGTGTAAATTACATCAAAGGTATACCGTCCCGCATTATCCAAATGCCCGGTACGAGGGACCTGCGGGCGACATTCTATAACGAAGCCAATCAATTACAGGAAAAGGATTTTGACCTGGTTGTTTTATCTGTCGGCATGGAACCCGGCTTATCTGCCGTGGATACTGCCAAACGTTTAGGCATTGATCTGAATGAATATGGTTTCTGTTCCACCGATCGATTTGCGCCGTTGAATACCTCCCGTCCGGGAGTTTTTGTCGGCGGCGCTTTCCAGGAACCGAAGGATATCCCGGAAACGGTCACTCAGGCCAGCGCAGCGGCTTCAATGGCTATGGAATTGTTATCATCCGCCCGCAACACACTGATTACCAAAGCAGTCTACCCGGATGAGCACGATGTCACCGACGAGCAGCCCCGAATAGGCGTTTTCATCTGCCACTGCGGCCGCAACATTGCTTCCGTGATCGATGTGGAAAAAGTGGTTCACGCCGTGGCTCAGGATCCGAATGTTATCTTTGCCACTCATACGTTATTCACCTGTTCAGATACCAGTCTGGTCAATATCCGTGACGCCATCCGCGATAACCGGCTCAACCGTATTGTTGTAGCTTCCTGCACACCGCGTACGCACGAACCGATCTTCCGGGATACACTCCGTGAAGCGGGATTAAACCAGTATTTATTCGAAATGGCTAACATCCGTGACCAATGTTCCTGGGTACACTCGACGATACCGGAGCAGGCCACTCAGAAAGCTGTCGAACTGGTGAAGATGTCTATTGCCCGGGCCCGTAGATTAGTTCCATTACAGGGTTCTTATTCCAACGTCATTCAGAATGGTCTGGTTATCGGCGGCGGCCTCAGCGGCATGACAACAGCTCTTTCTCTGGCCGAACAAGGATTCAAGATCCATTTGATCGAAAGGTCGGATAAACTGGGCGGCAATTACCTTAATTTGCACTACACACTGGAACACGAAGATGTTGGCGATTTCCTTTCTGCCTTGATCAAACGTGTTCAGAGCAACCATAATATTGTTCTGCACATGAATAGTGAAGTAAAGAACGTAGCCGGTTTTGTGGGTAATTTCGAAGTTACTCTTAACGAAAATAACAAAGAAACGGCTGTGCCATGCGGCGCAATCATTGTCGCTACCGGTGCCGACCCGGCGAATACCAAAGATTTCCAATACGGCCAGTCCGCCAATATTATGACTCAGTCAGAATTGGAGAATGCTTTGCAAACAAGAGATTTTTCTTCTTCTAACCGCAACATTGTCATGATCCAGTGCGCCGGTTCGCGGAATGAAGAGAGACCCTATTGCAGTCGTATTTGCTGCACAATGGCGGTCAAGAATGCCCTCAAACTGAAGAAGCAGAATCCCGATACGAACATCATAGTCCTCTATCGCGATATCCGCACCTATGGATTCCGCGAAAAATATTATAAACAGGCTCGTGAGGCAGGCGTTATCTTTATGAGATACGAAAAAGAAAACCCGCCGCTTATTTCCGCTAATCACGATCTGGTTACACTGAAGAGTCCTGACTTTCCGGAGCAGATAGAGATCGAAACCGACGTCATTGTGCTCAGCACAGGTGTCGATGCCTTGAAGGATAACCGCAAGCTGGCAGACATGCTTAAGGTCCCGTTGAATGCCGACGGTTTCTATGTCGAGGCTCACCTTAAGCTGCGGCCTGTCGAATTTGCCACGGAAGGCATTTACCTGTGCGGTTTGGCCCATTCGCCCAAGTTGAGTGACGAGAATATTTCGCAGGCAAGAGCAACGGCCTCCCGGGCGGCGACCATCCTTTCCAAGACCCGACTTGAAGTCGGCGGACAGGTGTCGTGCGTCGATCAGGAAAAATGCATTTCCTGTTTAACCTGCGTCAGGGCGTGTCCTTATCATGCGCCGCTCGTTAATGTTAACAGTAAAGCGGAAATTGCTGCTGCCGCGTGTATGGGCTGCGGTATATGTGCTTCGGAATGTCCGGCACACGCCATCCATCTGCGAAATTTCGAGTCCGATCAGTTCCAGGACATGTTGAAGACTTTATTATCAGAACTGGGTGAAGAGAATAAACCGGTATCTATACCGAAATAAGGAAGTGTTGATGAACACGAATAATTTTGAACCTAAAATAGTGGCTTTTTGCTGCCACTATTGCGCCTATGCCGCAGCAGACCTGGCAGGCTCAGGGCGTTTGCAATATCCGCCCAACATCCGCATCATTCGTTCGCCATGTACCGGCAGATTGGAAATAGACTTTTTCATGAAGGCTTTTGAGGCCGGCGCCGATGGTGTATTGGTCGCCGGATGCGAGGAAGGCAGTTGTCACTTTAAAGAAGGCAATTATTTGGCCAAGCGCCGGGTAAATACTACCAGACAATTATTACAGGAAGCCGGTCTGGAACCTGAGCGGCTGCGCATGGTGAATGTGAGCGCCGCCAGCTCCCAGAAGTTTGTCGAGTATGTCCGCGACATGGTTGAGACCGTTACTAAACTCGGTCCCGCACGTAATAAGAAAACTATCCCTAAAGAACAAACAGGAGCAATAAAATGATCGTTGCCGAAAGAAAAACCATTCCTGAACTTGTCGAGATTTTAAAACCACATAAAAAAATACTGGTGCTGGGCTGTGGCACCTGTGTTACCGTTTGTCTGTCAGGAGGCGAACGTGAAGTCAGCATTATTTCATCGGCACTGCGTATTGCATCCCGCGTTCAAGGTTTAAGCTTTGAAATCGATGAACTCACCATCGAGCGCCAGTGCGATAACATCTTTATTGAGCAGGCGGCGGAAGCGATCCAGAAAGCCGATGCAGTGTTGTCAACGGCCTGTGGTGCCGGTGTTCAGGCGATTGCCGAGCGCTTTCCCGAGAAGCCGGTTTACGCCGGATTGAACACGACCTTCATCGGCATCCTCGAGGAACGCGGAGTATGGACAGAGAAATGTGCCGCTTGCGGTGCCTGCATCCTGCATAAATATGGCGGTATATGTCCGGTGACACGTTGCGCCAAGCATATGCTGAACGGACCATGCGGGGGATCCCGTGAAAACAGGTGTGAAGTGCGACCGGACAGGCCCTGCGCATGGCAACTTATATACAAGAGACTAAAGGACATCAACCAGCTCGACAGACTTAAAGAAATAGAACCGGCCAAGAACTGGAATCCAAGCCTGAGCGGTGGTCCCAGGGTGTTAATAAGGGAAGACCATAAGGTATAGCTACCAGGTATACCTGCGTAGTTGCTATGCCAACAGCTTATATCACCTTTGTTTCACTAAGGTTGCAACATTGTTTTTTGCTGACACTGATGATACAAAGATGAGGATAATGATTAAATAGCACAATATATCAGGATGTGATAAATAGAAGTGGACTAATGAATATGGATTGTTATGATGCACAACCTGTATGCATGGCATGTTTTTCGCAATAAAAAGGCATTTAAAGCTAAGTTATTCAGTATTCCCAGATTAACCCTGATCAATAAAGTTCATAAGAATGAAATTGATTATGAACAATATAAATAAAGGTTAAAAAAATTGAAAGGAGAAATAAAAAAGATGGAAATAAAAACGCCGAAAAATGTAATTGATTTAATTAAAAAAGAGGGTATCCA
>JBKQML010000072.1:0-2891 GCA_052326545.1 Dehalococcoidales bacterium | reverse complement strand
CATTTTACTAATTCAGCCTTAAGTTTACCGCTCATTGCGTCTTTTATCATCCTAACTAAAACATTTTCTAATGCTTGTCTCATTTTTATCCCCTTATCTATTATTGATAAGAGGATAAACCAATATTATCTATTTATCAATGTGGTTGGTACAGAAAGCGATGCTACGTGCTATTGACAAATTTTTAGGTTGATGTTATACTTTCCGTTAATTTATGAAAATCGGTACTGAATACTATAAGAAAATCTATGGCGATTCGTTACGGTAAGCCTGGCTTTGCCAGGGGAGTTCAGGGTTCTATGTGTTTAGTTGTTGGACTCACAGCTAAGTTTGTGGTTGTCCCCTCCCGTGATGGAGCCCTGGGAGTAATCGGGGTTAGTGGCAGAGCCAGTCTTACTTATGAGGTTTAAGTAAGAATATTTTTCAAAATAATATATTGAATTATAAAGGAGGTAAAATGAAAAAAGGAGTCATCTGGATAGTATTAGCTTGTTTTATCGTGACATCATTGGTATTGGCATCCTGTTCTTCATCAACCACGACAAGTACTTCAACCACGACAACTGCATCTATGGCAACCACCACAACAACATCGACTACAGTAATTACCCCAACTTCGACTACAGCCACTGCAGTAGTAACAACTGCGGTAACTATTACATCGACAGGGAATTGGTGGGACAGTCTGGGTACACCAACTTATGGCGGAACGCTAACGATTTCATTGCCTACCAATATTACTGGATGGGATAATTATAATGACTCGGGGATGACGAGCATAATACCAGCTTATGAGGAAGCACTAACGACGGATGACTGGACATTGAACCCGTCAGTATTCGCCTATAACCTATCCTATCGTTCGAGCAATTATGAGGTCGGCTATTTAGGGTCATCCTGGGAATTTACGAATCCACAAACTTACGTTGTCCATTTACGCCAAAATGTTTACTGGCAGAATCTTCCACCGGCTAATGGCGCCCAATTTACCTCTGCTGATGTGGTGTGGGATCTTGACCGGTTACTCGGTTTGGGTGATGGGTTTACCGCTCCGAGCCCTTACTACGCTTCCAGCGCTTCATCATGGGCTAATCTGACGTCGATAACGGCTCCAGATAAATATACAGTTGTTTTTACCTTTAATCAAAACGAGAGTGAGGAAGCTGCCTGTGAAATCTTGCAAGGGGGAGGAGATATTCTCAATTTTGAGTCTCCGCTGGCGGTGCAAGCCTATGGAAACGTCAATGATTGGCATCATGCCATCGGCACCGGACCGTTTATTCTCACTGATTTTGTAGACGGCACTGCGGCAACTCTGGTCAAGAATCCTAATTACTGGGGGTATGATGAAAGATACCCGCAAAATCAACTTCCTTATGTTTCGGGGCTTAAAGTTCTAGTTATTCCTTCCCAGCCTACGGCGCTGGCGGCTGTACGTGCCGGAAAGATTGATGTGATTGACAATGTTTCGATACAAGATGCGCAGAATATGGCCAAAACGAACCCTCAAATATTACAATTAACCTATCCTTCCGGGGGTACCCCGACGGTGGACCCAAGAATGGACGTGAAGCCTTTTACCGACATTAATGTGCGAATGGCAATGCAAATGGCTGTAAATTTGCAAGATATAGCCAGTTCATACTATGCCGGCACTTGTCCGCCATACCCTTCATCGATGACTTCAATGTACATGTCAGGGTGGGATTACCCGTACCCCCAATGGCCTGCATCCGTGCAAGCGCAATATGCTTATAATCCGACTCAGGCCAAAGCGCTGCTGGCGGCTGCCGGATATCCCAACGGGTTTAATACTGATTGTGTAGCCAGTTCGGCCGCAGATTTAACATTGCTGCAGATAGTCCAGTCTGAATTTGCAGCGGTTGGTATTAATATGTCTATTTCGGTAATGGATTCGGCCAGTTGGAGCCCCTATGTTCGCGCGCACAATCAGGACCAGTTATGCTACGGTGGTAATTCATCCGGTTTTACCTTCCCGCCGTTGATGGGGTTTAACCGATGGCGAACCGGTTATGCGTTCAGCTGGGCTAATGTTAGCGATCCTAATTGGGATAACTTACGTAATCAGGCTGTGGCTGCTCCAACTGTTGCTCAAGCACAGGCGCTGGTTATTCAAGGAAATCAGTACATGGTACAACAGCACTGGGTAGTATGCCTGGATACACCAAACTACTTCGCATTGTATCAACCGTGGCTTCATGGTTATAACGGTCAAGTCTTCGCCATTTCCGGAGGCGGTGGTATAGGCCCGCTCTATCTCGGCTTCTATACAGCGCGATTCTGGGTAACCCAACATTAGTTTTGGTACTGATGCCAGTTTAACAGAGATTGAAAAAATCGAAGTGGGCTCTCTTATAAAGGCCCACTTCGATTTTTTGGAACAGGTAATAACTTTAGTATTTTATCCCGTGAGATAGCAGCGGCAGTTATTACACGACTTCCTGGAATAACCAGGTGCTTAAATAGCGTTCACCGGTATCAGGGATAATGACAACGATTAATTTTCCTTGGTTTTCCGGTCTCTTAGCCACTTCGATGGCTGCCCAGGTCGCGGCGCCGGAAGAGATCCCGGCTAAAATACCTTCTTCTTTGGCCAGCCGGCGGGCCGTGGCGCCGGCATTTTCGTTGGTGACCTGGATAATTTCGTCGATATATTCCCGTTTAAAAACGTCAGGCACAAATCCGGCCCCGATGCCCTGGATTTTATGCGGGCCCGGTTTCCCGCCGGATAGGACAGCCGATGCGGCCGGTTCGACGGCGATAGCTTTAAAGCCGGGTTTTCGCTGTTTTAAAACTTCAGCAACCCCGGTAATCGTGCCGCCGGTGCCGACTCCGGCTACGAGGATATCCACTTTTCCATCAGTATCACG
>JBKQML010000071.1:0-8026 GCA_052326545.1 Dehalococcoidales bacterium | reverse complement strand
TACTTTTGCCCTGATTTACGGCGCTTTCGGCGGCAGCGGACTTTTTCACGGCACCGCTTATATTGTCAATGAAGACCCGAATGGAACTTATGCCCGGCAGCTGGTAGACAACATCAAAAAACAGAACGGTCTGACGGTGCAGATGCTGTCCCTCGCCGATGCGCAGAACAAATTGAACGATTCCGACATCAACATGGTTTTCATGATACCCTCTGATTTTTCCAGTCAACTGGTTGACGGACAACCCGCAACATTAACCTTTATGCAACGAGGCAACGGCGGTAGTGACGGACAGATTGTGGCCAGTATTATCCGCGGCGTGGTGAGCGGACTGAATCAGCAGTTTGCCGTCACCGCCCAGGTCAGTCAGGCGCTGGCCGGGGAAAACATCCCTCCGGCAACCATCACCCACACCACGTTGCAATTTCTAAACCGGGAACAGCAAGACCCGCTCGTGGGTATTCAACAGGTAGCCGTCGGCAGTAAACCGAACACGGTGAATGAATTTCTGCCCGGTATTATCACCATGTACGTACTCTTTTCCATCAGCCTGACGGCAGCCGCGATTAATGACGAACGCAAGAAAGGCACACTGGAACGCCTGATTACCACCCGATTGACCATCGGAGAGCTTTTCTTCGGCAAGTTCCTGGCTAGTGTCCTCCGCGGGTTTATCCAGACATTTATTCTGCTGGTTTTATCTTATGCGGTCTTCCGGATTTTCACGCCGCTGTCCTTCATCGAATCGCTTCTATTTGCCCTGCTCTTTGCCACGGCTTGTAGCAGCATCGGGCTGCTCATTCCCTCCATCGCCCGCACCGGCGAGGCCTCAACCTGGGTGGGCGTCTTCTTCACAATGACAATGACGATGCTCGGCGGGACATTCTTTACAATTTCAAAGGGGACCGTTCTTTATACGCTCAGTAAAATATCCCCGAATACCTATGCCAACGATGCCTTAAAAACCCTGATAAACGGCGGCGGCATTTCTACTCTCGGTGTAGATATTGCCGTGATGGTCGGAGTGACAATAGTTGGTCTGATAATCAGCCGCCTCCTATTCAAAGCGGTACCGCAAGGGAAATAACACAATGAAACAATTACGCAATATGTGGTTTCTGATGCTCAAGGATTTGAAAATCTTTGCGGCCGACCGTGCGGCATTAATTTTTGCGCTACTGTTCCCGTTCTTTTTCGTTGTCCTGTTCAATTTTGTGATGACCGGAACTAACGGCCAGGATACAAGGCTGGTGATTAATCTCGCCACGAATGAGCCTGCCGGCGGCATCAGTAATCAGATTATTGCGTCAATGGCAACACAGGACATCGCCACACTTACCCCCGGCGCACCGGATATTGTCTGGCTGAAAGATTACGACCAGGCAATGCAGGATGTGAAGGATAACAAGCTGGATGGTTTCATCGCCTTCCCGGCTGATTTCACCGAGGCAGTGACCACCGGTTACGGCACGAATCTGGAAGTAATTTATAACCCGAACGATATACAGTCCATCGCCGCGCTGGAAGGAGTGGCCCAGAGTATTGCGGCTGAAATTAATGCCCGTGAGGTTGTCAACGAAGCTGTCATCGGAATAGTTACAGAAAGCGAGACGGCAGCGCCCGGCAGCATCAGCAACCCGTCCCAGATAATTCTCTTCCAGCTTACCGGACAGACCGGGACAACAACGCCGGCACCGTTGATTACATTCAATATTCAGGAAACCGGTGATGTGAAAGCGACCAACCCGTCCGAATACACTATCCCCGGTTACCTAGTGATGTTTGTCTTCTTTACCGCGGCTTTTTCAGCGGCGCAATTAGTGAGAGAACGGCAAAACCACACTCTGGAGCGGCTGTTATCCAGTTCGGCAACTAAAACAGAGATTCTGGGCGGGGTTTACGGCGGGACAGTGGCGAAAGGTTTAATTCAAATCGCCATCTTCTGGGCAGTAGGGATTCTGGGTTATAAAATGAACCTCGGGGTTGCGCCGCTGGCAGTGATTTTAATTTCAGTATTGATGGTATTGATGGCGTCCGCTTTCGGCGTGATGCTGGCAACCTTTGTCAGAACTGAGCGCAGTGCTTCTTCTATCGGGGTGCTGACTTCACTGATACTGGCGCCGCTGGGCGGCTGCTGGTGGCCGTTGTATATTACGCCGCAATGGATGCAAAACCTTGCTAAAATTACGCCTCACGGCTGGGCGACAACCGCCTTCAATAAACTGCTGATTTTCGGCGGCAATTTCAGTTCCGTGGCGCCGAACATGCTGGTGCTCATCGGTTTTGGGGTGGTTTTCGGGGTGATGGCGATATTGCGGTTTAGAACGGAAGCGGAATAGTTTCAACTTCTTTGTTGTGTATTTGCCTGTCTTTCTGAAGAATAATACAAGCAGTAACTAGCTTTCATTAAATATTAAGTGCAAATACTTTTTACACAATGCCCTATCCCCTTTCCCCTTCCCTTTGAGGGAAGGGGATATTTAGTTAATTCATAAAGGGGCTCAACGCCTACATTCGCTGCGCTCAGTACTATAGCCTCTTAAACTCCATTAGCAAGGGCAGGTTCATACTGAGGTTTAGAACCGAAGCGGAATAAAGAGATAAGCACTAAATCCCCGAAGGTAGCGAAATCCTAAATAAATCCAAATAATTAAAGAATAAATCTTTACGACCTGGAAATACACGGGTTGCGTAAAGTACCAAAGTCTCCTGTTTCCTGGGGAAAGCAGAAAGTCACTCCCACTACTTTTTTCCACCCATCTTGAGAAGCAGAGCGTCGTTGCGGGCAAGTTTGAAACTCGACCCTAAATGGGCACTCGTTTTACCGAGATTCGAGCAAATAATTTTATATTTTTCGCTATTGGTTTTTGTTTACAAGTACTTAGGAATTAATGCTCAGGTTTTGGCTCTCTCAGGCTTATTATTTGACATATGGTATCGAATAAGGTACAAATAATAAAAGGGCACCCCGTTTTACCGGCATTGCGTTTTGAAGAAATCCATCTCTGTTAAGGTGTGTAATATTATTCAATGACAATTGCCATTTTGTATCGCGAGGAACTCAAGGAATACGATTTCGGACCCGGTCATCCTTTCCGGGGAGACCGCTATCAGGTTTTCCCCAAATTTCTCGCCGATAGACTCCCGCCGGATAATAACTATGAGATTATCAAAGCCAACTGGGCCACGGACGAAGACCTCCTCAGAATCTGCCACCGCGACTATATAGATTTTACCAAGCAGTATTACCGTGCCGTGAATCTGGGATTAGCCGAGGAAGGCGATTTTTTCCAGTATCAGGCGCTGGACAATCGACCGATTGGCCGCCCCGGAAAAGTGGAGGAAGCGGCCCGATTGGTGATCGGACAGGCAAAGCTCGCCGCTGACCTGGTGCAAGCCGGAAAATATCAGAAGGTAATCTCTATCGGCGGCGGACTGCATCACGCTAAAGTCTCTTCCGGAGAAGGGTTCTGCCTTTACAATGATGTCGCTTTTACGGCTGTCTATCTGATGGAAAAGTACCACCTGAAACGGGTCATGATTCTGGATACGGATGCGCACGCCGGCAACGGCACCGCCGATTACTTCTATTCCGACCCGCGGGTACTTTTCGTCGATTTGCACCAGGACCCGGGCACAATCTATCCGGGAACCGGTTTTGCCTCGGAAATCGGCACGGGCGCCGGCATCGGAAAAACCGTTAATGTGCCATTACCCGTGAATGCCGGTAATGATTCCTATAAATATGTCTTCGAACAAATTGTGGAGCCTCTGGCGAAAGAATTCCGGCCGGAAATCATCATCCGCAACGGCGGCTCCGACCCGCACTTCAACGACGGGCTGACCAGTCTGGGACTGACGCTGGACGGGTTTAAAATGATCGGGCAAAAGGTCAGAGAAATGTCCGAAATTTGCGGCGGTAAAGAGATTGACCTGGTGGCTTCGGGGTATCACCGCGGCGTATTACCGTACGCCTGGCTGGCATTGATATCCGGGTTAGGAGGCTTTAACATCCCGCTGGAAGAGCCCAATCCAATCCCGCATTCACTTCGAATTGACACGCAAATGCCGGAAACAATAAAAATGGTTTCCGAAGTAAAAGCCTGCCACAAAGATTACTGGCGCTGTTTCAGATAAAAACACTCACTTTTTAGCTTGATTATTTCGTGCATAAACATCCGGTTATTTTTATTCCTCTATGTATCATAAAATACCTTCCTCCGCTCTACATTTTCTTGCGAATATTCTGCGCCTTTTTCACGAATGGCAATTGATTTGCATCCATCCCCACCCTGAGATTACCGCACATTGATCGCAACGACCACAGGGGGAATCAGGTATCTGGATTCCCGATCAGTTCGGGAATGACAAAAAGAAGGATTACTATTTATGATCCAAACAAACTCTAACTTGTCTCCTAAAGGGATTTCGGGATAGAATGAACATAATAGAGATAGTGAAAGAGGTGTGCCTTGGGTATTATCCTGCATCAAGAGCCGGAACTGCACAATCCCGATATGATTGTCGGGTGGCCGGGGATTGGCAATGTCGGGATAATCACCGTAGAAACACTACGCCAGGCTTTGCAGGCAGAAGAACTCGGTGAAATCGAATCATGGGATTTCTTTTACCCGAATAAAGTGGTCATTCAGGCCGGCATCCTGACCGATATGAGTTTTCCCGGCAGCAAGTTTTATTTTAAGCGAATGCCAAATAAAGACCTGCTTTTCTTCATCGGCGAGGAGCAGCCGGCGACCAGAGAAAGCGCCTACGCGGAAGGGAAACGCGCTTATGAAATGGCCAATCTGGTACTGGATGTGGCGGAGAAATTCTCCTGCCGGCGTGTTTTTACCTCGGGCGCAGCCATTGCCATCACCCACCATACAATGCAACCAAAAGTCTGGGCAGTTGCTAATCAGCAAGTCCTGTTATCAGAGCTCCGCAGTTATGATAATACGATTCTGATGAGCGAAGTGGAAGGCAAAGGCAACCAGGGAAGCATCACCGGCTTAAACGGTCTATTAATCGGCGCCGCCAAGAGACGCGGGCTGGAGGGAATCTGCCTGATGGGAGAAATTCCCGATTATTTATCCAGGATGCCGTTCCCCTATCCCAAAGCCTCGAAAGCAGTGCTGGAAACTCTGGCAAAAATCATGGGTGTTACCATTTCCCATAATCCCCTCGAGGATATGATCATCCAGATGGAAACAGTGGTGGATAATGTTTACCAGCAATTTCCTCCGGAAATTAAAGAACGTCTGGAACAAAGAAAATTTGCCACCCAAACCAAACAGGAAGCCATCACTGAAGAGGATGAGCAATGGTTTAAAGAACATATCGATGAATTCTTTAATAAGGATAAAGGAGCATGACCGAACTCCTCAAATTTTCCACTCAGCCGAAACTAAGGAAACCGACGCTGGTAATCGGCTGGGAATCGGATACAGCACGGCTCGGCGAAAAGGTCACGGATTACCTGATAAAAAACCTTGAGGCACAACCTTTCTGTGATATCGACCCGGTGGAGTTCTTTCCGCTGGGCGGAGTAACCATCGAAAATGACATTGTGCAATTCCCCCAAAGCACTTTTTATGCCAGCCGCGAACATAATCTGGTTATTTTCCGGAGTTCCATACCCAGATATGAATGGCACAAATTCTTGAATCTGGTAGTCGATGTTGCTCAGGAGTATTGTCATGTCAAGGAAATGTATGCTGTGGGCGGGATGATTACACTTGCAGCCCATACTGTGCCGAGGGAATCCTGGGCTACTTTCAGCTCATCGAAAATCAAGAAAACCTTGAGTTCTTACCAGTTGTCCCGGGAGATGGATTTTGAGACTCCGCCGGGCAGCCGTCCGACATTAAATTCTTACCTGTTGTGGATAGCAAAAAACAGAGATATTCCTGCGGTGAACCTCTGGGTACCGGTGCCTTTCTACCTGATGGCCAATGACGATCCCAATTCACACAAGAAAGCCCTTGAATTCCTCGATAAACGATTGGACCTGAACATGGATTATGCTGCCATCGATACCAGTATTAAACAACAAAATGAAAAATTGCAACGCCTGCGGCAATCCTCGGAAGAAATCGACGGATATATCAGAAAACTGGAAAGCAATCAGCCTCTTTCTGAAGAAGAGCGCGAGGGTCTGGTGAAAGGGATTGATGAATACCTGCGGAAGAGAAACAACTGAGTGTTTTTAGAGAAAACTATTTCCTGTGCTGGAAGAGCAACACCTTATCCCTAGAATAATTTAATTTTTTTACCATTGTTAATGCAGACACAACGCCCCATCTCTTAATCTCTTTCCCGCGGGGAAGGGAATTTCTTTTTTTGGGCAGCGCGAGGGCAAACGCCCTCGCTTGCCCTTATTTTCCCCTTTTCCCTACCCCAAAATAACAAGTTATTTAAGGGCAATTCATCGGCCATATTTATTTTAAATCAAGTTCTCGCTCAACAATAATCTTTCTACAAATCACTCCCATAATGTGGTAGAGTTTGGTTTAAGGTAAAGATGAGCAATTCGAAACTGAAACCGCCGGCAATCGACATTAATCCTGAATTTAAACAGGCGCTGGAAATCATGGAAAATTCCGGCAAAAGCGTGTTTATCACCGGCCGCGCCGGCACCGGCAAGTCCACTTTACTGACTTATTTCTGTAAAACAACCGCCAAAAAAGTGGTGGTTTTAGCGCCGACCGGAGTGGCCGCGCTCAATGTCAAAGGCCAGACTATTCATTCCTTTTTCAAATTCCGCCCCAACATGACACCGGAACGGGTCAGAAAACTCCGCGCCAGGGATGAAGGTAAAAACATTTACAAAAAGCTGGATGCCATCGTTATCGATGAGATATCCATGGTGCGGGCCGACCTGCTGGACTGTGTGGACAAGTTCCTGCGGCTGAACGGCCCATTGGAAAACAAACCCTTCGGCGGCGTCCAGATGATATTTATCGGCGACCTTTACCAGCTGTCGCCGGTGGTGACCGGCAGCGACCGGGAAATTTTCAAAACGCTGTATAAAACACCATATTTTTACGGAGCCCACGTCTTTGAATTTTTCGAAATGGAGTTTGTGGAACTGCAGAAGGTCTACCGCCAGCACGACCAGAAATTCATCGAACTACTGAATTCTGTGCGTAACAATACCATCACCGAAAAAGGACTGGAATTACTGCGGCAAAGAGTCAATCCGCAGTTCGAACCGGCGGCGGGTGATTTTTACGTTTATCTGACAACCACGAATGCTATGGCGGAAACGATCAACTCTGCACAACTGGCCAAACTGGAGACGCCGGCGGTCATTTTTTCCGGGGAGATCGATGGTGAATTCGGCAAGGAAAATTTGCCCACGGCAATCGACTTAAAGATAAAGTCCGGAGCTCAAATTATGATGCTGAATAACGATATCGAAGGCCGCTGGGTGAACGGGAGCATCGGGGAAATCAAGGGACTGATTAAAAACAACAAAGGCGACGATGTCATTATCGCCGACCTGAACGACGGCAGCGTAGTCGAAATCGAACCTTTTACCTGGGAAATTTACCGCAGTTTTATCAATGACGGTCAACTGGCTTCGGAAGTAATCGGCACTTTCACGCAATACCCGCTGATGCTGGCCTGGGCGGTGACCATCCATAAAAGCCAGGGGAAAACCTTCGATAACGTCATTATCGATATCGGCAGCGGCGCCTTTGCCCACGGCCAGACCTACGTGGCGTTAAGCCGGTGCACCTCGCTGGAAGGCATTGTGCTGATAAAACCGCTGCTGAAGAAACATATCTGGACGGATTTCAAAGTCGTCGATTTTTTGACCAAATACCAATATAAAAGGGCCGAAAAGTCCAATCCGGTTGAAGATAAAATGACCCGGCTGGAAAAAGCAATTAAAAATAAAACCAGCCTGAAAATAACCTATCTCAAACCGAACGATGAAAAATCGGTCAGGATTATCCGGCCGGAAACGATGGGAGAAATGGGATTTGCGGGTAAAACTTATCTGGGCGTGATCGCGTTCTGC
>JBKQML010000070.1:0-3389 GCA_052326545.1 Dehalococcoidales bacterium | reverse complement strand
TATTACGATTCCTTAATCAACGGGTTTGATTTGAGGGAGTTTTTCTCCCGTTGGCCGCCGCGTCCGGAAGCCGGTGCATTAATCACCGGAGGTTGGATTGCTATCGCAGTTGGTATCGTTACCGCCGGTATTGGCGTGCTGCTGTTTTGGCTGAACAGATAGGATCATCAAAAATATTCATCCCGATTAAATATAAATGGTATGCTCAAGCAGCATACCATTTTTTATTACCGGAATTTATTTATCGTGCGGGCTATTTTTTTTGAACCCAGTTCGCCCGGTTATTCATGCTCATCCCGATTGGTCCCGCCGGCCAGTTAAAACCGCCCATCATGATGATATCCACACCTTCCGCCGTGCAGATGCCCTGCTCCACTATCTTGCGGGCTTCTTCCTGGGCAGCAGATAAAACACGGTAACCGACATGCGCCATATCTCCCGGCACATCCTTGACACGGACGTGCATCTTACCGAATTTCTCACTTAAAGCTTCAATCAACTGGATGGTTTCTTCGGAGGTGTCCTGTGTCCAGACAACCTCGACTATTTTCATGATATTCGCCGGAACGAACCAGTGCATCCCGATAAATAATGGTTTTCTTGTCGTTACCGCTGCCAGGTCGGCAATCGTGAATTTGGATGTGTTGCTGGCAAAAATAGCATTCTTCTTAATAACTCTGTCCAGTTCGGTAAAAACTTTCAACTTAATATCTTTATTTTCCACTTGCCCGGATGGACCGCCGCCGATTGTTTCTATCACTAAATCACAATTCTTCAAGTCTTCCACACTGGTGGTGAACGTCAAATTTGCCAGGGCTTTGTCCATCTGTTCCCGGGTAATCTTGCCGCGCTCCACCGCTTCCTTTAAGCCGAAATGACCGTTGATGATATTTTCTTTGGCGCGTGCGATTATTTCATCGGTCAGGTCGCGGGTAATGACCTTATACCCGGCCAGAATCGCTGTTTGGCTGATACCGGCGCCCATCACCCCTGCCCCTAGTACCCCGATACATTTTATATCTTGTAGTTTCACTTGTTACCTGCTTTCCTGATTACTTCCGCAATTACTATTATGCAAAAATATTATCTGAATCCCGGTTCTTTTGCAAATATTATTGGTTTCTTAAAAACTAGTGTATTGGTGGCAAAGGCCTTTGTAACTGTGATGACCAAGCTATTTATAGGCTGGAATTCTCTTGATTATTGAATATTGAAACTTGATTATTACGTAGTTCACTTTCTTTTGTTTTTGTATTCAGGGCACCAGGTCGCATTAGGGCGGGCAGGATTATGGCAGGCGCTCCGCCAATCCCACTTACATGAATCGCAGAGGATGACTTTCATCCCTAAAGACTTTTTCAGGTTTACCTGGAATTTATGGAATTTAGGTTCTTTATCCATAACTCCCATCATACACACTTTTTACAACATGGTGCAACGAATATGATAAAATGAAATCATTCGCTGAGTTTATTTATGAAGTATTCTTACCGTTTTGTGATCATTGCTGCTCTTTTTGTTACCTGTCTGCTGACGGCTAACATTATCGCCGTAAAAGTTTGGGCTTTGGGTCCTGTTGAACTATCGGCTGCCGTTATTATATTCCCCTTCAGTTATATTTTCGGAGATATCCTGACCGAGGTCTACGGGTATAAAGAGGCCCGGAAAGTAATCTGGTTAGGCTTTCTCTGTAATCTCCTTTTTGTCATTTTTGCCTGGTTTGCGCAACTTCTGCCCCCGGTCTCCGGCTGGACCGGACAAAGCGCCTTTGTTACGATTCTAGGTTATACCCCCAGATTGCTGGGCGCGTCTTTTCTCGGTTATCTGGCAGGGGAGTTTGCCAATTCCTTTGTTCTTGCTAAAATGAAAATATTTACTAAAGGGCGGTGGCTCTGGTCCCGGACTATCGGTTCTACTGTTATCGGCCAGGCTTTGGATACCGGCATCTTCATTGTCGGCGCTTATGTGGGCGCGGCTTTCTTTACGCCGTGGATGATTCTTTGGGCCTGGGCTGCCAAAGTAGTTATTGAAGTGGTTTTCACACCCTTCACCTATCTTATCGTCAATTATTTAAAGAAAAACGAATCTGTTGATACCTATGACTTTAAAACTAATTTCAATCCCCTCAGCCTCAAGGAAAGGAAAACCACCGACTGATGAATATCCGGTTGCTCGGCGCGCACAATAGCGAATCGAAGGATGCCAGACCGGCATGCGTATTGATTGATAATTTTCTGGCGATCGATGCCGGCGGACTGATTTCCGGTCTGACGTTTTCGGAACAGCTGGCGATTGAAGCCCTTCTCGTCACCCATCACCATTATGACCATATTAAAGATATCCCGATGATGGGCATGAATTTCTATGTTAAAAAAGCCAGGATCAATATTTATTCCATCCCCGCGGTTTATGAAGCCCTCGCCTATCTTTTCGGATACCCGGGCAAATTTTATACCAATTTTTTGACTAATCCCCCGGAAAACCCTACAATCAACTTCACCGCAATTGAACCCTTGCAGCCATTTTCCATCAAACAATATCAGATTCTACCGGTACCAATGAAACATTCCGTTCCTTCGGTGGGCTATCAGATTACAACTCCACAGGGCAGGAATTTATTCTATTCCGGGGATACCGGGAATGGACTTGAAGATATCTGGCAGCATATTTCCCCTGATTTGCTTATCATTGAAGTCACGGTCGCGGATGGATCTCTCAAGTCTGCTAAAGAAGCCAATCATCTTACTCTGGAATTGCTCAAAGCGGAATTGATATCTTTCCGTAAAATCAAAGGATACATGCCGAAAATAATCACCGTTCATATGTCCCCGCAAAGTCCTGGAAAGGAACTGATCGAAGACGAATTGAAGCGTATCGCTGTTGAGTTGAACGCGGATATTGTTCCCGGTTATGAAGGCATGCAGGTTACTCTGTAATTTCAGCAGAGGCGGGATAAAATATGTGTCCCGAAGATAGTCCTCGATTTATTGTCGACTTAAATGTCGGCCGGCTCGCCAGATGGTTGAGGATGATCGGTTATGACACCGAGCTTTTCGACCACCGGGACGATAAGTACCTGATACACATGGCACTGACAGAAAATCGCATCGTTCTGACTCGTGACACTCAAATCATGCAAAGGCGTATTGTTGCCGTCGGTGAAATAAAAGCCCTTCTCGTTACCAGTGATAACCCCCTCCAACAGATTCAGCAGGTAATCAAAGCTTTCGGGTTAAACCCCGGCTTAAATCCGTTCAAACTCTGTCTGGAATGTAACCAAACATTGGAACCGGTAAGTAAAGAAGATATCAAAGACAGAGTTCCGCCATATGTATATGCAACAAAATCACAGTATGAGAGTGCCGAAAAAGGCCTGTTTAAAGAATAAT
>JBKQML010000069.1:0-3383 GCA_052326545.1 Dehalococcoidales bacterium | reverse complement strand
ATCATTCTTATTGATTCGGGTTGCGGGGAGGACGCGGGGGATAGTCGCGGCGCGGTGGACGGTCGAAATGCCGCGGTCCGTCCCGGCGCTCTTCGGTAGGCCGTGGAGTGGTTTCAAAGACAGCCTTGCGGGAAAGGGCAATCTTGCCGTCTTCATTACGGATAACTTTCGCGGTAACTTCATCGCCGACTTTAACTTCATCCTCAATCTGGGCCACCCGGTGGTCGGATAGTTCGCTGATGTGAATCATGCCTTCTTTACCGGGGAGAATCTCGACAAAAGCGCCGAAGGGTAATAACCGGGTGACTTTACCGGTGTAAATCGTGCCGACTTCAATTTCTTTGGTCAGCCCTTCGACAATTTCAATCGCCCGTTTGGCGGAGGCTTCATCGGCCGAGCCGATAATCACCGTGCCGTCATCTTCGATGTCAATCGTGGCTTTGGTCTGTTCCGTAATCGCGCGGATGGTCTTGCCGCCGCTGCCGATGACCGCGCCGATTTTCTCGACGTCAATCTTCATCTTGTACATGCGCGGGGCGTAACGGCTGACCTCAGGCCGCGGGGCGGCGATGGTCTGCGCCATGACCTCCAGGATTTTCAGCCGGGTGACGCGGGCATTTTCCAGCGTCTCCGGGAAGATGGAATAGGGCAGGCCCTTCAGTTTGGTATCAAGCTGAATGGCGGTAATGCCTTCAGTGGTGCCGGCAACTTTAAAGTCCATATCGCCGTAATTATCTTCAATACCTTCGATATCGGTTAATAACACGAATTTGTTGTTCTCGCCGCTGACCAGGCCGACGGAAATACCGGCGACGGGTTTTTTAATCGGGATGCCGGCATCCATCAATGCCAGGGTGGCGGCGCAGGTGCTGGCCATGGAAGTGCTGCCGTTGGAGCTTAGCACTTCGGAAACGAGACGGATGGTATATGGGAAATCCTCCGATTTCGGAATCATCGGGACGAGCGCGCGTTCGGCTAAGGCGCCGTGTCCGATTTCGCGGCGGCCGGGGTTGCCGGTGCGGCGGACTTCGCCGGTGGCAAACGGCGGCATATTATAGTGGTGTAAAAAGCGCTTGGATTCTTCGATTCCCAGTCCGTCGAGCTGCTGTTCCTGTCGTAACGAACCGAGTGTGGCGATGCACATCACCTGGGTCAATCCGCGGTTAAATAAACCGGTGCCGTGCGTGCGGGGCAGAATCCCGGCTTCGCAGGAGATTGGCCGCAGTTCATTGACAGCACGGCCGCTGACACGTTCCCCTTTCTCCAGGATACTGCTGCGGAGCATTTTTCGGACTTCTTTATCAAAAGCCTCCAGGACTTCGGCTTTAGGATATTCTTCGCCCACGGCATCCACGATTTCCTGCTGTAAAGCATCCATCGCGGCCTGGCGGGTGGGTTTATCGGCATGGAAAAGGGCGGAATGCAGTTTGTGTTCGGTATGCCGGTGCACGGCGGCCAGAATCTCCGGTTCGATTTCATGCACCGGTGCGGGTTCTTTCGGTTTGCCGCAGGTTTGCCGCACTTCGTCCTGTAATTTAATCATCGCCTGATTGGCTTCATGCGCGAATTGAATTGCTTTCAGCACGGTTTCTTCATTGACCTCTTTGGCGCCGGCTTCCACCATGGCAATCGTGTCTCTGGTGCTGACCACGGTCAGGTCGAGTTCACTACCTTCGAGCTGCGCCAGTGTCGGGTTTAATATAATTTCATCGTTCACCAGGCCGATGCGCACTGCGCCCACGGGGCCGTCATAGGGCACTTCCGACATTGCCAGTACGGCAGAAGCGCCGATGATTGCCAGCAGGTCGGGGTCGTTTTCCTGGTCGGCGGAAAGAACGGTGATGATGATTTGAATTTCGCGCCGCCATGTTTTCGGCAATAACGGCCGGATGGGACGGTCGGTCAGGCGGCTGGCCAGTGTGGCTTCCTGACTGGGACGGCCTTCGCGGCGGATGAAACCGCCGGGGATTTTACCGGCAGCATATAAACGTTCTTCATAATCGATGGTCAACGGCAAAAAATCCGTGCCTTCCCGGGCCGTGGGAGCGACACAAAGGGTAACGAGAACCACCGTTTCGCCGTAAGTGACAGTAACTGCGCTGGTGGCCTGCGTAGCTAATTTACCGGTTTGAATAATGAGAGTTCTACCACCGACCTCACATTGGAAAGATTGGGGTGTTATCACAGCTTCCTCCTCCTACTGGAAAGCGCTATTTGCGCAATCCAAGCGTCTTGATTAATTTATTGTAGCGGTCGGCATCTTTCTTGCTCAGATACAATAATAATCGACGTCGCTGCACTACTAAACGGAGAAGGCCGCGCTTGGTGGCGAAATCGTGTTTGTGGGTGGCGGCATGTCCTGTTAATTCAGTAATCCGTTGGGTAAGCAGAGCTACCTGAACCTCGGGTGAGCCGGTATCTCCCTTTTTCTGTTCGAAAGTGGTCATGACTTCCTGTTTTTTGGCTTTGTCCAAATCAAACTCCTGTGTTTTCAATATCGTCTTTCAAGTTCGAATAAATTATAGCATACTGCATTATAGTAAACAAAACAGAGAAGGACAAACAAATGAAAACCCAAATTACTAAACTCTAAATACTAAACAAATCCGAATACCAAAATCCAAACAAAACTTAAATCCGAAACACCCTGAGTCCGCAGACGAAGGGTCTCCCGGCCTACTGACTAAATTCCAAGTTCTACATCAGCTAAAAGCTGAGTACCTGACGGCAAAATTCAAACTCCAAACAAACTCCAAATACCAAATTCGAATAAGAAATGGATATTTTCATCATTGTCGGAGAATCAGAGGCCCGAGGGCTTCAATCACGCCCTGAGTCCACAGACGAAGGGTCTCCCAGCCTACTAAACATCCATTGTCGTTCCTGCGAAAGCAGGAATCCATCCCCACAACACTAGAATAAATAGCTTAATATACTAGATTCTTCAGGTACTGCGATAACTTCAGAATGACAGGTTTATGTTTGCCGTTGTTAACCCATCATTTTTTCTATTTGAAATTTCAGGGAACTTTTCTTGAAATTAGGTATGCGGCGCCCCTCGCGGTAAACGGGATAATGCGATGCGATTTGGGATTTTGTCCCAAACTGGAACGATTCTGCCGAACCGGAGGATGAAATTCCCAGCACTGTCCCCCGGATAAATCCCTCTGTATCTCCCTTTTTCGAAAGGGAGAGTAGGTTCAGTTTTTTCAGGGGGAGATGCCGGTCTTGGTTTCGGCAAGTAAAAATTCCCGTAATTTGCCCTTTACTGGGCGCTTTCAGGACGGGTTCTGACGGACATTTACCGTCCGGTTTGGTGTAGTCAGAAATTCCGGGGATTCCAAATTCAACCCGGATATGACCCCGGCGGCCAGAACATGACG
>JBKQML010000068.1:0-4122 GCA_052326545.1 Dehalococcoidales bacterium | reverse complement strand
AGTGCGTCTGGCCGGCACAACTTCTGTCGGCACTTGATAAGTTGAGCCGCCGACACGCCTTGATTTTACTTCAATGACCGGCTTTACGTTATTCAAAGCTTTTTCGAAAATTTCAACGGGCTGCTCTTTTAATCTTTTTTCGATAATATCAAAAGCCCCGTAAAGAATACTTTCCGCAACGCTTTTTTTACCTTGCTTCAATAAAGAATTAACAAATTTTGCTACCAGTTTATTATTAAACTTGGGATCGGGCAAAATATCTCTTTTTTCGACTTCCCGTCTTCTCGGCATTTAATTATCTCCGTTTAATTTAGCTTGGCTTTTTTGCACCGTACTTTGATCTGCCTTGTTTGCGGTCCTGTACTCCAACAGTATCAAGCGTACCTCTGATAACGTGATACCTTACACCAGGCAAATCCTTAACTCTGCCTCCGCGCACCAGAACAACGGAATGCTCCTGCAAATTGTGACCGATGCCCGGAATGTAGGAAGTAACCTCATAACCACTGGTGAGACGAACCCTTGCGACTTTCCGCAAAGCTGAATTCGGCTTTTTGGGTGTCGTCGTATAAACTCTGACACATACACCGCGACGTTGCGGTGAACCCGCCAGCGCAGGCGTATTTGTTTTCTTTTCTACTTTGATCCGGCCTTTCCGAATCAACTGACTGATTGTCGGCATTTTCCTCCTAAAACAAATCGCTGCTCTTTAAAATACTATAGCAGCAGCGAACCGGTGGTACGTACCAGTTCAAATTTTATATGTCAAGCTTTTTCTCAATAAATTTTATTTATTCCGCATTGGCCTGGGCTTCTTCATCAGCCATCTTAATACCCAGCTTCCGGTACATCACCAAACCGGTACCCGCCGTTATCAATCTGCCCATAATGACGTTTTCTTTAAGCCCTCTTAAATAATCGGTTTTACCTGAAAGAGCAGCTTCAGTAAGCACTTTGGTTGTTTCCTGGAATGAAGCAGCAGAAATAAAACTCTGGGTACTAAGCGATGCTTTAGTAATACCCAAAAGCATCGGCTCACCTATAGCAGGACGGCCACCTTGAGCTACAACTTTTTCGTTTTCTTCCTGAAAACGGTAACGCTCGATCTTTTCATCGGCAAGAAATGTCGTATCGCCCGGATCAATTACCTTGACTCTGCGGAGCATTTGACGAACAATGACTTCCATGTGCTTATCGTTGATCTTGACTCCCTGTAAACGGTAGACTTCCTGCACTTCATCAACCAGGTATCTGGCCAGTTCTTTTTCGCCCTTTATGGATAGAAGATCATGAGGATTATTTACGCCGGACATCAAGGCATCGCCCGGTATAACCTGGTCGCCTTCCTGAACGCTGATATGCTTGCCTTTGGCAATAAGGTATTCCTTTTCTTCTCCAACCTCCGGAGTGATAATTATCTTACGCTTACCCTTGGCATCTTTGCCGTAGGAAACAACACCACTGATTTCGCTGATAACAGCAAAATCTTTGGGTTTGCGAGCTTCAAAAAGTTCGGCTACGCGAGGCAAGCCACCGGTAATATCCTTTGTTTTTGTTGTTTCGCGTGGAATTTTCGCAATAATATCTCCTGCCTTGACCTCGTCTCCTTCAGAAACAACCAGATTTACTCCTACAGACAAGAGATAACGGGCCACAGCATTCGAATCTGGCAATTTAGCAGTTTTACCTTTGCTGTCCTTGATAGAAACACGCGGTCTTAAATCTCCACCTTTAAATTCGACAATGATTTTACGGGACAGACCGGTAACTTCATCAACCTGTTCCTGCATCGTTTTTCCTTCGGTAATATCATCAAATTTAATTGTTCCATCAACTTCAGCTAAAATCGGTATAGAGAAGGGATCCCATTCGGCAATTAACTGACCTTTTTTAATATAACTATTCTCATTCACTTTCAGATGGGCGCCATAAGACACCATATACTTGCCACGACTGCGTTTCTGTTCATCCAGAACATGGACCTCACCATGACGTTTCATTACGACCAGATCACCTTCTCTGGTTTTTACCGTATTTAAGTTAACAAACTTAATCACCCCATCATGATGAGCTTCCAGAGTGGAATGTTCATCAAATTTCGCCGTACCACCGATATGAAAAGTTCTCATGGTCAACTGCGTACCTGGTTCACCAATGGATTGAGCCGCAACGATACCAACAGCTTCACCAATATTAACCAGATGCCCATGAGCCAAATCGCGTCCATAGCACTTGGCACAAACGCCATGTTTGGAACGACAAGTTAAAACTGATCTAATGTTAACCTGTTCAATACCGGCATGGTCGATCTTTTCAACCAAGGCCTCATCTATATCTTCATTGGCTTTAACAATGACCTCACCGGTAAACGGGTCTTTAATTTCCTGCAAGGCAACCCTACCCAGAACACGCTCTCCGGCGGTTTCAATAATTTCACCGCCTTCCATAAGTGCGGAGACATACACTCCATCAACTGTCTCGCAATCATGCTCCGTAATGATGCAGTCCTGCGCCACATCCACCAATCTTCTTGTCAGATAACCGGAATTGGCTGTTTTCAACGCCGTATCGGCCAAGCCTTTACGCGCGCCGTGAGTTGAGATAAAATACTGAAGAACGGTAAGCCCTTCTCGGAAATTAGCTGTAATCGGCGTCTCGATAATTTCACCTGACGGCTTAGCCATCAAACCGCGCATACCGGCCAATTGCCTGAGTTGCTGCCCCGAACCGCGGGCACCTGAATCGGCCATCATGTAAATCGGATTGAAACTTTCAATTCTGCGCTTTTTTCCATCAGAAGAGGAAACTTCTTCAGTGCTGATGTCCTTCATCATCTCGGAAGCTATTTTTTCTGTAGCCTGCGCCCAGATGTCCACGACTTTATTATAACGCTCACCATCGGTAATCAAACCGTCCATATACTGTTTTTGGATTTTCAAAACATCTTTATCGGCCTGAGAAACAATGCGTTTTTTGTTTTCAGGAATAATCATATTGCTAATAGCAAAAGAAATCCCGGAAACAGTGGCATATTTAAAGCCCATATCCTTAAGTTTATCGGCCAAAATAATAGTTGCTTTGTCTCCACACAAACGATAACAATGATCAATTAAATTGGTCAGTTCCTTTTTATTCATCAACTTATTGATCATATCAAAATTAATTTGTTCGGGAACTATTTCTGAAAGAATAATTCTTCCCGCTGTTGTTTCTTTTATTTCCGAATTAATGCGCACTTTAATACGTGCATGTAAATCAATCATACCAGCATCAATAGCCGAGCGCACTTCATCCGGACCAGCAAAAAGCATTCCTTCACCCTTAGCTTCTGTCTTCACTCGTGTCAGATAATAAATACCCAAAACGATATCCTGACTGGGAATGATTATCGGACTTCCGTTTGCCGGAGAAAGAATATTGTTGGTAGACATCATGAGGACACGAGCTTCCGTCTGCGCCTCAATGGACAACGGAATGTGAACAGCCATTTGATCTCCATCAAAGTCCGCGTTAAAAGCCGTACACACCAGAGGATGAAGCTGTATAGCTTTACCTTCAATTAACACCGGTTCAAAAGCTTGTATGCCCAAACGATGCAGGGTTGGCGCGCGGTTTAGAATAACCGGATATTCGCGCACCACTTCATCCAACGCATCCCAAACTTCGGCTGTTTCCTTTTCCACCATTTTCTTGGCGCTTTTTACGGTAGTTACATATCCTTTTTCCAGCAAGCGATTGTAGATAAAGGGTTTAAAAAGTTCGATCGCCATTTTCTTGGGCAAACCGCACTGATGCAGCCTTAAATCAGGCCCGACCGTAACAACTGATCGTCCGTAATAGTCAACTCTTTTCCCCAGTAAATTCTGGCGAAAACGACCCTGTTTGCCTTTGAGCATATCGGATAAGGACCGCAGAGGTCTTTTATTGGTTCCAGTAATAGCCCTGCCACGACGGCCATTATCAAAAAGAACATCTACCGCTTCCTGCAACATGCGTTTTTCATTGCGGATAATTATTTCCGGCGCATTTAATTCCTGCAAACGTTTCAAGCGATTATTTCTGTTGATAACACGCCGATATAAATCGTTCAGGTCAGATGTTGCAAAACGTCCTCCATCCAGA
>JBKQML010000067.1:0-13314 GCA_052326545.1 Dehalococcoidales bacterium | reverse complement strand
ATGTGGTAGTATATTAAATAGGGCTGGGTGAAACCAGCATTAGGGACTGGAGAAATCTACACGACGAATCTGGGCCCTTTTTTATTGCCTATTTTTTGCCACCGCGCAGTTTGTCAGGCGTTTTCCCGGTTTACCCCATTGGGGACCATTGCTCGCATTCCGATGCGATGGATGGACAATTATACCGGTCCTTTGATAGTAAAGGGCGAGTGCTTCATCAATAACAAGAACGGACCGTTTGGCAATACGGTAATCGGAAACGCGTGTATAGTCCGGAATGGTAAGGATTTATTGAAATGCATAAAGCATACTGAGCCTAGATTGATTTCCGGGCACGGCTCGCAAGGGCGGTATGTGTGCTCCCGTGATTATTCGGCTGGCAATGGTCCCGTCTGCCTGGATATTTCCAAACGTTACCTTGACGAGCCTCTCGAGGATGCGGTACTGAGTCAATTACTCATCTCGGCGCAGGGAGAAAAGGTCCTGATGAGGATGGAAGCCGAGGCCAGAGAGGGACGGTTGAAAGACACTAAAAGCAAACACGAAATCACCAGATTAGAACAGGAACTTACCAGGTGGCAGTCGCTGCTGGCTTCCTGCGTCGATGAAACTACCGGCCGAATTGATAAGGAGAAAGAAACTCTGTACTGGGATAAAATACATAGCGTACAGAAGCAAATTGAGGGTTTAAGATCCAGACAGGCGATCTCTACGGGTCCGGGGGTTCCCGATTTTCAGATGGTAAGGGAGTTTATGGCTGGGCTGCAGGATGGCTGGCCGTCATACTCTTCCACCCTGCGCAACCGATTTTTAAAATGCCTCATCGATAGGGTTGAGATAATGGGTGGTGACAAAGAAATTGAAGCTACCATCTTCTGGAAGGCCGGATTCCAACAAAAAATCGTCATTCAGCGGGGAATCAGGAAAGTACAGGATAAACCATGGTCGGAAACCGAAATTCATACCCTGAAGAAGTTGTATCCGTCGTCTTCTTTTGATGATGTGATAGCTGCTCTTCCCGGGCGAAACTGGCATGGCATTGTTAACAAGGCGCAAAGACTGCATTTGCAACGCGACCAAAAACGCCGGTCAGCACCGACCTATCGATTATAGTCTGCTGAAGATGACATGAAACTGGAAATTGAATATGAAAATGGGAAGTCAGTAGCTGTTATCGCCTCTAATTTAGGGCGCAGCATTAATGCGATTCAGGTTAGAGCAGCTAAAATGAATTTGGAACGTGACAAATCGCTTGTCATGCAGAAGCGTAAAGATAACAAACCCGTATTATTCCAAGAATCATCTCCCTAAAAAGGCGGGGAACATTCACGAGAATGGAGGACTTTCGTCCTCTCACTCGCCGAGCTCGGGATACATTTACTTCGTAAAGTACTTCCGGCTGCGGCCTCAAGCTATAGCTTCTTCTGGATTTTCTACCTTTAGACGAAACATTTAATCTCCCCAACTAAAAACAACGAAAATAGCATCGGACTAGATAGAGGTTTGACTGTGAGTAACAGTTGTTGTATTGTCTTGATTGAAGAAGTTTCATCATTTCGGGAAGATGATGGGAATAAAAAATAAAGGTAGATTTGATGGCACAAAAAATAACCAGAGAAGAACTATTAGCGAAAGCTAAAAAACCAGCTGCGGACGCAATGATATTGCATGCATATTACCGCGGTAAAATGCAAACCATGCCGCGCGCGGTGATACGCGATATCAATGATTTTGCGATATGGTATACGCCGGGAGTGGCCGCACCGTGTAAAGCAATCCAGGCGGACCGAGATAAAGCATATGAATATACGAGCAAATGGAATACCGTGGCGGTTGTCTCGGATGGTACCAGAGTGCTCGGATTGGGCAATATCGGTCCGGAAGCCGCAATGCCGGTGATGGAAGGCAAAGCAATGCTCTTTAAGTATCTGGGCGGTGTCGACGCAGTGGCCGTCTGTCTGGATACCAGAGACCCAGAAGAAATTATCAGAACGGTGAAGATAATTCAGCCGTCATTCGGGGGGATCAACCTGGAGGATATCGAGAATCCGAAATGTTTCCATATTCTGGATACTTTACGGAAAGAATGCCGGATTCCGGTATGGCATGACGACCAGCAAGGGACGGCGGCCGTGACATTAGCCGGCATTGTCAATGCGCTGAAAGTTGTCGGTAAGGACATGAAAAAGGTGAAAGTAACGATGATTGGCGTCGGGGCGGCGAACGTGGCCATTATCAGGCTGATGCTGGCAACAGGATTTAAACAGGAAAATATGATAATCGTCGACAGTAAAGCGACTTTGCACAGCGGCCGAAAAGACCTAGAAGAGAAGCAGGTTGAAAACCCCTATAAGTGGGATCTGGCAAAACGCACTAATCCGGAGAAATTGCAAGGCGGGATTGCCGAAGCCCTAGCGGGCTGCGATGTAGTAATTTCGTTATCGACGCCAGACCCGGATACGATCAAGCCGGCATGGTTAAAGAAGATGAATAAAAACGGTATCGGCTTTTTCTGCGCCAATCCGCTGCCGGAAATCTGGCCGTGGGACGCGAAAGAGGCCGGGCTGAGAGTGGTGGCTACCGGACGTTCGGATTTTCCGAACCAGGTAAATAACTCAATCGGTTTTCCCGCGATTTTCCGCGGCACGCTCGATGTTAAGGCCAGAACAATTACCGATGAAATGTGTATTGCCGCAGCTTATGAGCTGGCAAAATTCGCCGAAGAACAGGGATTGAATGATGAACACATTGTGCCGACGATGGCCGATACCGAGGTCTTTGTCAGAGAGGCGGTCGCGGTTGGTATGAAAGCCGTTGAACAGGGTGTTGCCAGAGAAAATCTGACCCGGGAAGAGTTAACGAAGCGGTCCGGGAAGATGATACGGGAAGCCAGACAGACAGTGGAAACGTTGATGCAAACGGGAATGATTCCCCCGGCGCCAAAAGGCGTGTAATACCCTGTTTGCAAAAATTGGAACGAATGATACCCAGAGAGTGGATCCCGATTTTCATCGTGATGTAATGAGACTAATGAGTCAAGGTTACTAAGGAAGGAGTTTATTGTTGAGAGATATCGATGTTAAAGAGGTAACGAAAACCGTTACCCGCCTTTTTCTCGAAGCTAATTACTCTTTAACCGATGACGTTTTAGAGGCGTTGAAAAAAGCGCAAAACGCGGAGGAATCACCGGCAGGGAAAGAGGTACTGACACAAATCATCAAGAATGCGGAGATTGCGGCGAAAGAGCAAATCCCGCTTTGTCAGGATTGCGGCACAGCGGTGGTTTTCCTGGAAATAGGACAGGAGGTACATGTGGTGGGCGGCGACCTTGCAGCCGCAGTCAATGAAGGTGTACGACAGGCATATGAAAAAGGGTATCTCCGCAAATCAATGGTAACAAAACCATTTTCAGGCAGAGTGAACACCAACGATAACACACCGGCAATTATTTATACGGAAATTGTTCCCGGGGACAAGATGAAGATTACTGCCGTACCGAAAGGCGGTGGAGCGGAGAACATGAGCCGCTTAGTGATGCTGACGCCGGCAGCGGGATTAAAAGGAATTATCAATAATGTGCTGAAAACAGTCGATGAAGCGGGCAGCAATCCGTGTCCGCCGGTAATCGTCGGGGTGGGGATAGGCGGGACAGCAGAAAAAGCGATGCTACTGGCTAAAAAAGCATTGTTGAGAAAAGTAGGGGAACATAATATAGACCCCGAGGCGGCGGAATTGGAAAAAGAACTGCTGCAAAAAATCAACGGACTCGGAATTGGCCCGATGGGATACGGCGGCCGAACCACCGCGCTGGCAGTGAATGTGGAAGTGTTTCCCTCTCACATCGCCAGTATGCCGCTGGCGATTAATCTGAATTGCCATAGTTCCCGGCATAAGGAGGCAATTCTGTGACGTTATTCTTCGGGGTGTTAAACATGATGCCTAAAACAATAAATCTGCCATTAAAGGATAAAGTTATCGCAGAATTGAAAACCGGAGACAATGTCCTGCTGAACGGCGTAATCTACGCGGCGCGTGATGCGGCCCATAAGAGGATTATTGAGGCGCTGGACGAAGGACAACCGCTGCCTTTCGAGTTGAAAGGTCAGACGATATATTACATGGGACCGACACCAGCTAAACCCGGTCAGGCAATCGGCGCGGCCGGTCCGACTTCAAGCTACCGCATGGATATTTACGCACCGCGGTTGATAGAAGCGGGTTTAAAGGGGATGATTGGCAAGGGACAGCGTACACAGCCAGTACTCGATGCCATTAAAAAATATAAAGCGGTGTATTTCGGCGCGATCGGCGGCACCGGTGCGCTTATTTCTAAAAGCATAAAAAGGGCGGAAATTATTGCCTACGAAGAACTGGGAGCCGAAGCCGTAAGAAAACTGGAAGTTGAAAATTTTCCGGTCACAGTGGTTAACGATATCTACGGCGGCGACCTGTATCAGCAGGGAAAAGCAAAATACAAAATCATATCTTAATTACCAGAAACGTTCGGTGGTTATTCAGTAAAGATTTCTAATTGCGCATTATTGAGTAGTGGGTGTAGGCGTCGTAGTGTTTAACTTACCCAGCTGTACCTGGGCGTTTTGAATTAAAGCGTTGTCTTTACTCAGAGTGATGAACTTTTCAAAATCGGCAATTGCTTCGTCGTTTTTACCGAGAGATTCATAGGCCAGAGCCCGGTGGTAATAACCATCCGGTAAGGTCGGGTCAATCTCCAGAGCTTCATCGCAATCCGCGATAGAGCTACCCATATTTCCTTGATAGTAATAGGCGTCGGCCCGATTGATGTAAGCCTGGGGGAGATCGTAGTCCAACGCAATAGCCTTATCACAATCCTGAATTGCCTGGTCGTAATTTCCCAGTCCATTATCAGCAGAGGCGCGATTAATGTAGGCAAGCGGTAAATTCGGGTCTAACGACAAAGCCTTATCACAATCTGTGATGGCCAGGTTATAATCCTGGAGAATAACATAAGCGGCGGCGCGGTTGACATAAGCTTTTGACAGTAAGGGCTCAACCTTGATTGCATCAGTATAGTTAGTAATAGCATCCTGGTAATCATCGTGAAGGGCATATTGGTAGGCACGAGCAAAATACCATTCGCCGCTGCCTTCCGGTGCGGCTTCGCAAGCGGCTAATACCGTAACCGATAAAAGTGAGATAATACCCAAAAAAATTAAAACCGGGCGCCGAAACATAAATAACCTTCTTTCAGGTGAAGTGCCAAGTCTATAAAAACGATACCATTACTTTTCTGCAGTGTCAATTTGGCGGATAAGTTCTGATTTGGCTAAGAGTTAGTACCTCTCTCTAACGCGCTCACCCCCGGCGAGATCGGGACTATAGCCACGAGGGGCGTATACATTCACCTGTCAAAGTATACATTTCCTGCGGAAAGTACTTTCAGCTTCCGGCTACGGCCTTGGGAAACCCGACCCTTGTACAGCACAGCTTCTTCTTTATTAAAAAACAATAAAACATAATAATGAATTCAATTGATAACAATCAGGCTGCTGTAAAAAGCTGTTGATTAAGCAGCGGGAGAACATCGGGAAAGCTAGGTAGTGCCGTGTTTGTCCGAAGGTGGGGCTTTGTCATCAGTATAGGCATAACTCATGGTGTAAAGATGATAATAAATACCCTTCTTTTCGATTAGCTCTTTATGATTACCCATTTCCACAATCTTACCGTTTTCCATCACAACGACGCAGTTAGCATCATGAATTGTAGAAAGGCGGTGAGCAATGACCAGCGATGTCCGTCCTTTGAGAAGTTGTTTCAAGGCTTGTTGAATGATTACCTCAGTTTGAGTGTCAATGTTAGCGGTGGCTTCATCCAGAATCAAAATTCTGGGGTCAGACAGGACAGCCCGGGCAAAGCTGATGAGTTGCCGTTGTCCCTGACTCAAGTTACTGCCTCTTTCATGCAGCAAAGTATCATAGCCTTTTTCGAGTCGCATAATAAAATCATGCGCACCCACGGCTTTAGCGGCTTCGATCATTTTCGCTTCAGTGGCATCCTCGCGCCCGTAGATAATGTTTTCTCTGATGGTATCTGAAAACAGGAATGGTTCCTGAAGAACTACCCCGATTTGTTTACGGAGCGATTCCTGAGTGACTTTTCGGATGTCATAACCATCGATTGTCAGACTACCTTTAGTGACATCGTAAAACCGGTCGACCAAAGCCACCATGGTACTCTTACCGGCACCGGTCATACCCACGAAGGCAAAGGTCTCACCGGGATTGATATGAAGATTAACATTGTGGATTACTTCTCTTCCTTCCACATACTGGAAAGAAACATTGTCGTAATTGATTTCTCCCTTGATTGTCGGTAATTCAATCGCATCGGGGGCGTCGACCACTTCGATTTTAGCGTCGACGACTTCAAAGATACGCTGTCCCCCAGCCATGGCACGCTGCAACTCAGTGTACCAGACACTTAAATCACGGATAGGGTCAAAAAATCTCTGGGTATAAAGGACAAAGCCAACCAGGGAGCCAAGCAGCAATTTGCCGGCGATTGCCTGCGCGCCACCATAAATTATAACGATGGCGACCGCCGCTCCCATCAGGAGTTCAACGATGGGTTGAAGTCCTCCTGCCAGTCTAGTGGCGGAAACGTTAGCATCAAAATTAGCTTCATTCATATTGTCAAACCGATGGAAGTTGATATCTTCGCGGGATAAGCTCTGAATCACCCGGGCTCCAGAGATATTTTCCTGTAAATTTGCGTTGACAATTGAAATAGCAGTCCGTACTTTCAGAAAAGCGGTTCTGGAATATTTCTGCCAAATTATCATCACCGCCGCCAAAAGAGGAATTACCGTCATTGTAATAAGCGCCAATTTTAAATTCATGCTTAATAATATAATAACGATACCAACGAGGGTGATCATATCGGCAAATACCAGTAAAAGGCCGTTACTCAGCAGATTTTCAAGTGAGCCGACATCATTCAGAATACGAGACATGATACGTCCCACTTCATTACGGTCGTAGAAGGCCAGAGATAATTTTTGTAAATGGTCGAACATCTGTCGACGCAATGTGCGAATGATACCATAACCAATGTTTGCCATTGTGTACTGTTGAACATACTGGCTGCCCCAGGCGATTAAACCGTCCACGATAAAAACAATAAAAATAAGTGTTAAAATAGGCGAATTGCCCTGAACATTCAGGATGCGCAGAAAATATCTAATAATAGGGTCCAGGGTGCTGGCATCAGAAGTTTGAATTATATTGATAGCATCGCTGAACAACAGCGGCATAAAAAGAGTTGTGAGAGTCGAGATAATCATTGAAACAGCAGCTAAGACCGCGCTAATTTTATATTTCTTGATATAAGCAGCAAAACGGCCGACGACCTTCTGGTCATAGACATGACCAAAAACAATATCATCAGTCAAATCGGAGCTATGCGTCAAACCGCTGCCCATCGGACCGCCGGGGGGACGTCCAAACAATCCCCCCCCGCCCATCATTCCTGGACCGCCGGGGCCGTACATTATTTTTTCACCTCATTGCCCAGAGCTTCTTCCTGAGCACGTAATTGAAGCTCATATATTTGCCGGTATATCTTACTATCTTGTAGTAATTGGAGATGGGTGCCCCGTTCCACGATTTTACCTTTATCCAGAACAAAAATCTGCTGGGCATCTTTCACGGTTTGTAATCTCTGTGCGATAACAAATGTGGTGCGTCCTTTCATCAATTCACGAAGTGCCTGTTGAATCAAAAATTCCGTCTCGGTATCAACACTGGAAGTTGAATCGTCCAGAATGAGAATGCGCGGGTCAATCAACAGAGTACGAGCGATGGCCAGTCTTTGTTTCTGCCCACCGGAAAGGGTAACACCGCGTTCTCCCACCCAGGTATCGTAACCCTGAGGCAGTGTTACGATGAAGTCGTGGAGGTGTGCCGTTCTAGAAGCGTTAATAATATCTTCTTCGCCAGCATTAATTGCGCCATAAGCGATATTGTCCCTGATAGTACCCGTAAACATGAAAGCATCCTGTTGGACGATACCGATTTGCCTTCTGAGAGAAGCCAGCGTCACATCTCTGATATCGATATTGTCAATCGTGATACTACCTGCTGTCACATCATAGAATCTTGGGATAAGATTAACGAGTGTTGTTTTACCACTACCGGTAGCGCCCAATAATGCGACCATCTCACCTGACTTAGCTTCGAGATTAATATCTTCCAGAATATTACCCGATGTATTATCGAACCTGGCGCTTTCGTAATGAAAATTCACATCGCTGAATTGGATATCGCCTTTAATATTGGAAAGAACCATAGCGTTCGGTTTTTCCTGGACAGCCGATTCAGTATCAAGAACTTCAAAAATACGTTTTCCTGAGGCGATGGCGCGAGAAGTCATGTTAATTTGGGGACCGATCAATCTGATTGGAGGTATAAGGAAACCGAGATAGAGATAGAACTCGGTTAATTGACCGACATTAAGTTTACCGTGAAGAACGAGCATCCCGCCGTAAAATAATACCAAGGCGCTGGAGAGCGCGGTCAAGGCATTAAACAAAGGCCCACGGAAAGCTTGAATTCTGGCGGCACGAAGTTGGGGTTCATATAAGAGTGTTGTTTCCTGATCGAATTTTTGGGATTCGAGCTTCTGCCGTGAAAATGCTTTGACGACTCTGGTCCCCGACAGGTTTTCTTGAAGATTGGTGTTTATTGAAGCCATCCGCTGCTGAATTTTCGTCCAGATAGGGAGCATCATAATACCAAATCTGATGGCGAAGAATGCGATAAACGGCAAACATGCAAAGCTGATGAGAGTGAGCGACCAGTTCATGCTGAGCAGAATGACAGTAATGACGACGAAGGTTAAGACGAGATTAACCAGACGGACGACGACCATTGACAGGAAGAACCGGACTGCTTCAACATCCTGTGTGGCACGGGACATCAGTTGTCCCGTTTGAGATTTATCGTGAAAAGCGAAACTGAGACGTTGTATCCGGTCATACAAACCATTTCTGAGGTCATAAGCTACTTTCTGTCCCGCATACTCAGCAAAATAGGTTTGTCCGAATGAAAATAAACCGCGTAACAAGCTGAGGACGATGATAGCCAGACCATAGAATACCAGTAATTTCATGTCACCGGTGACTTTCAAGGTTGTGGCGTCAATGTGAAGAGCATTATTAACAGCATCACCGATGAAGATGGGGACAATCATAGTAGCGGCGGTCAATGCCAGAAGACAAACGTAGGTAAGAATAAGCCATTTCCAGTACTTTTTTAAAAGTATGAGTATTCGTAATAAAATCCGCATAACTAAATCTAATTCCTAATCCGCAAAACTTTTTAAATAACCCGCGAGCTGATAAATCTACTTTTCTTCACCCAGGAGAAGCATTATTATTTGTCGGGACCGCCTGAGTCTATCCATCGCATATTTAAGGTATTCAAGGCCCTCTTCAGTGATGTGATATATTCTCCTGGCCGGGCCGCTTTCCTGGATATCCCAATTAGAGACTAATAATCCTTCCCCCTCCATTTTTCTGAGGATGGTGTAGATAATGCCCCGGGGAGTATCTATCTGAAATTTTTCTTTGAGAGACTGATATATTTCGCCACCATGGATGGGTTTGACTTTGACAAGTTCAATGATAGCAATACTTAAAATACCTTTAAGAAGCGGTTCACTGGGGAAATTTATGGTCGGAGGCGCGTAATCTGAAGGCATTTAATCACTCCTGAAAAGATATTATCATGTGTACAATATAACATACTATGGTATTTTTCGTCAACACGAGGGAATTACAGGAAGTGTATCATTTTGATATGGTGGAAATTTAAAGAGGAAAAACACATTAAAAAGTCAGCAATACAACGACTACGTTAAAAAACCGTTCGGGGCGGGTGGAACTAAAACCCACCGCTTGACCACGGCAGAATATCATTAGCGTGTAAGCAACAATCAAACAACCGAAAGAGAATTGAACTAATACGGAATCATGTCGCAAAGGTCAGCCGGTGAAGTTTGACATTCGAGATGTGTGGAATATCTTTACTTTTTTTACATAACGGGTTACAATCCAGCATAGAAAGTTCAATAGTAAGGCAGGTTTGCGATGGGCAAAAGAAGGCGATTTCTATTAATAGCAATAGCTATTCTTGCCATAATTATGATAGGCACCGCCGGCTATATGATCATCGAGGGATGGTCCTTTTCAGATGCTATTTTTATGGCCGTGATTACGTTGAGCACCGTTGGCTTTTCGGAAGTACATCCCTTATCTAGTGCGGGTCGATATTTCACTATTTTTCTTATCCTGGGCGGTACAGGGACAATGTTATATGCGGCAACGGCGATTGTGCAATACCTGCTTGAAGGGAATCTGTCAAATATACTGGGGAGGCGTCGTATGAAAGTGGAAATAGCCAAACTTAAAGGACACACAATTTTGTGCGGTTACGGAAAGGTGGGTAAAGAAGTGGCGCATGTTTTTCAGAATGAAAAAACGTCATTTGTGATTATTGAAGCTGACGAAAAGGCCTGCACAAAAGCCGCCAGCGATGGTTTTTTGTGTTTGAATATGAACGCAGCGAATGATGAATCGTTAAAAGAAGCCGGAATTATGAACGCTAAAGCTTTAGTCGCGGCTTTGGGTAGCGATGCGGACAATCTTTATGTGACGCTCTCGGCAAAAAGTCTGAGGCCTGATATCTTTGTGGTAGCCCGGTTCGATAACGAAGAATCGGAAGCAAAACTGAAAAGAGCAGGTGCTGACCGCACCATGTCACCTTACAGGATCGGGGGACGCCGTTTAGCAAATATGACACTTAAGCCACTGGTTGTCGATTTTATCGATACGACCATGGACCGACAGGGGCATGAGTTTACGCTTGAAGATGTGAACATAACGAAGGGCTCTTCAATGGATGGCATTTCGGTCAAAGAAAGTCTGCGGCGCATCGATGGGGCTCATATCCTGGCGATCAAGAAAAAAAACGGACACATTATTGCGAATCCCGCTCCGGAAACAATTCTCGAATCAGGCGATGAGTTAGTTTTAATGGGGACACAAGAGCAATTAAAAGGACTGGAAAACTTTACATAATTATTGTAATTGACCAATTTACAGAAGTAAAGCTATAATGAAATCTGCGGGTCCGTAGCTCAGTGGTAGAGCGGTCGGCTCATAACCGATTGGTCGCAGGTTCGATACCTGCCGGGCCCACTTGCAGCCTGCGATGTTTTTTATTTCTCAATTCATCCAACCCGCAATTAAAACAAATGCCATTATGGCAGCTTACCGTTACCTCGCATTTGGGGTGTCGTCATCGTTCTTTTTCTCACCTAAGGAACGGCTCAATGCCTAAACGCTCGATGCTATTTTCCTCATGTAGCAAGCATCATAGGGGCATGCTATCACACACGAACCACAACTGGTACAATGTCTTTCATCCACAACTACGAAGCCTGATTCTTTATCGATGTGTCTACACATACCTGCCATCCCCGGAAGATCACAGCAAACTCCGCAACCAACACACTTTTCATAATCCGTTGTGCCAACATAGACAACATTTTCTTTACCGGCGACATATTCTTGTCCGCCAAAGTATTGCTCATGGATGCCTATTAATTCTTTGACATCCTTGTAATTTTGGTCCTTAACGAATTTATGGAGGAAGTGTACATTTTGTCTTATAACATCAAGTCCTTGAGTCAGCACCGCCGTAACCTGAGCAGTTGTTTGGGCACCGAGCATCAGGCATTCCACAATATTTTCCGGTGTCATTATTCCGCCAACTGCTAACACTTCCATTTTAGGTACATAATGCCGGAGGGCTGCAATTGCCAGATATTGCTGCGGTAAAGCGTAAGGACCCTGTATTCCGGTAACCGAGTTTCTATCCCAACCATCAATTACCGGATTTCCACGGTTGTAGATATCAGGTGGAATAACAGCACAGCCACTATTCATCGTAGTAATGAACTGCACGCCAACTTTTTCATACATCCTGGCTGTCTCAACAACCAGGGGAAAGGTGCAAATCTCGGGTGAAAACTTTACTCCAACCGGTATGTGTACACTTTCTACCACTGCTTTAGCGATTACATCTCCCACACCCGGTGTTGACATCGCCATATGAGCACCGGCCATATTGTGTGCCGGCCAGCTTTGCTCCCGGCACCATTCAGGGTAATCTTCATTAAAACAGCTTACCGGACAGGTATTATTAAGATCGATTAGATCAGCCCCCAATTCTTCTGCCAGCTTCGCAGATTCAACAAAATCTTCCGGTACCGCACCCAGCCCTGAAACAGTAAAAATTAAGGGAACATTCGCCGGTTTTTTCGTTTTAACTATGTCGATAATCCTCTGTAACTTTTCTTTCTTCTTTATTCTCTCTCTTAAAGAGGCAGGCCAAATAGCGGTACCGCTTGCTCCACCACCAATACCAATAGGACGGCCATGTCCCATCATGGTAACACCAAGGAGGCCACCTGGCACTGGCCACGAATATAGAAAATTGGGATAGGATGGTTTGGGTAAACCTTCTTTAACCCACCTCGGAGTGCTTTCCGGCTCTACCATTTTTCTCGATTTTTCTAATATGGTTTCTCTAATGTTTTGTGATGCAGATCCCTGTATATTTGTGATAGCCAGCCAACCAACTCCTGCTTCCACCCATCTCAGGTACTCGGCTGCTTGTTCATCAGGGCTCATCTTCCAGGCATCTCCACCGAAACCAAACATTTCACCCACGGCAAACGGCGCTCTCATTTTAACTCCGCAAAGCTCTGTTTCAAGTCCTTCAAATTCCTCTTGCCGGACAGGTTTGGCATTTATGGGGGCCGGTTTATTTCTATTTCGCGTAGCCTTAAACATACGGTTATTCATGTGCAATTACCTCTCTTTCCCGTTTTAACTCAGATTCCCTGTTACGATAATCCAATCTACTATAAGTGAGCTTGATTGAAAGAATCCTGCAATTAAGCAAATTATACTCTACCGTTACTATCAGAAGAAAACACCAAGTACAGACAAGTTATTTAATACCCTTATCTTTTGTCGTAAATGTCAGCAAATTGAGTTTTTGTGCAATTCCACACTGGAAACTACAAAAAGCAGAATTCGAACGCCTCGGTAGTAGCAGAAGATGATAAGGGTTTGAACTTTGGGGCATGAGCAGCCATCAGACTAAATATTTCAGACTAAATATTTCTGTTGCTGTCAAGCGAAAATGTCACCTTAATTGTTAAGCGATTATGTCACCCCTGCTTATCAACAAATTGTCTGTATATACC
>JBKQML010000066.1:0-16176 GCA_052326545.1 Dehalococcoidales bacterium | reverse complement strand
GCCAGACGACGCTGTAGAGGAAAGTCGGCGGGGCCACCAGGCAACCGTAGGTGCTCTGGAAGCCGTGGCCGGGGTTGTCCCACATTTCATTGGGGTCGCCGATGCCGTGGGCAAAATGCCGGATGGCATCGATGGAAGCTTCCTCATTGTAGAGTTTGATGCGCAGCGGCACGCCGATGCGTTGCTTGAGTTCATTAATCCCTTCCGGGGTGATTTTCCCATCTGCCATTAACATATATTTATCTGTAACCTCCTGCGGTTTTACTCACTTTGAGCATGAGCTAGTTTTTAATAATGGCTCCTTATTGCATATATGCGTTTCACAAAGTTAATGTTGTCACAATGCCCCATCCCTTAATCCCTTCCCGCAGGGAAGGGGAGATTGGTTAGAGGGGCTGCGCCCCTTATACATTTGCTCCGAATTGCTCCGCAAAGTACCTCCGACTGCGGTCTACGGACTCAAAGCCCTGCTTAATAACGGAACTCTGACCGTACACTAAATTTTATTAAAGCTTTTTAATGGGTTTAGAGGGGAGGATGACGGTGGCTTTGCCAGGGGCGGTGACTTCGGCGCGCTGATTTTCCGCCCAGGCATCGATATCTACCAGGTGCTCACCATTCTGCTCATATTTCTTGGTGATTTTACCTTTGATGAACTGGATATCGCCGTAAACATTGAAGCGGCGGTATTCGCAGTAAAGCGACTTCATGAAACCGTCGTCGCCCATCCAGTTGGTAATACACTGCCCGATCCAGGCATTCCTCTGCCCGCCGAGGTCATAAGCCATCGGTACCGCGATTCCCTGAGCAGCATCATCCCGTTCATGGACCTGGTTAATCGTCTCCCTTGCGCCGGTATCCGGATTTCTCCAACCCCAGGCCGGATGTTTACGCAGGCTGCGCATCTTAAAAGCATGCACTTCTCCGCCGCCACCCAGGCCCTGGCTCCATGCCCACATCTCTCCGATGGAAAGCGGGCCTTTCACCAGTGTCGGCAGTTCATCACCGACCTTAACATCTTCCCAGTAGCGGGGATTAGCGCCGCGGACTTCTTCGTGGTCCAATAAGTACTCAACACGCTGCTGCATTTCCTCATCGGTCCAGAATGGTTTGATTTCCCTGTATTTACCCTGGTCTCTGGCGGTGCCTCTTTCTGCCCGGATGCTCCAGCCGATATTTTTGGCCACAATTTCATCCCGCTGGTTGCGGTAGATGCCTTCAGCATAAATAATCACGGTGCGCAAGGCAAATTCACTCTTCTTTTCCACAATGTCCACGGGGCGGTATGTCCACGTGATCGGCTCATTTACTTTGACCGGTTTCAGCCAGAGCCAGTCCCAACCGGAGTGGAAGGAATGGACGCCGGGCAGTCCGCCGACTCTCATGCCGGTGATGCTGAAGATACTGTTCAGGGAAATTGGCGGCGCAATAATCGCGCCATATCTGGTTTTCCTGGCATATTCTTCATCGCGGTAGAGTTTATTGTTATAATCGCCCATGCCGTCGCACCAGTGTGCGATCGCCTGCTTGGTCATGACATAGTTGGGAGTCCAGACGTATTCGCCCTTAAAATAGGAACCGATTCTTGATTTTAATTGAGCAACACCTTCATCGGTGATGCGTGCTTGCCCTAATACCATTCTTGACCTCCAAGAAACAATTCTAATTGCTCTTCCGGTAATTCGCCCCTGGAATATCGGGCAATTTTATTAATTTGCTTTCGATAGTAGTAAAGTCATTGCCCGGGCAAAACGATTTTAGCCGTAAAAAAGCGATATTTGATAGCTTATATGGGTTCTACTTGATTATATTCTTTCTGCCACTGCTCTATCAAGACCTGAGCTCATGCAGATGGAAAGCGGTAGCAGTACCGGAATCTAATCCCGCCTTTTGTCATTCCCGATCCGATCGGGAATACAGTACAACAAGGGGTGGGTTTCTGTAGGCAATAGCCCAAAGTACTTTTATATGGTAAAATGTATCTCTTAGCACGCTTGTCCCGAGCTCGCCGAGGGATGGCTAAAGGATAGTATTTCGATATTGAGATTTCATATTTTATTGATTATTGAAATAATACTGACTTGTCCTGATCATTCCGGCGGTGTTAGAATTGGCGTGTTAAAATCAGCTTTTTAGGAGGACAAATGGACGTCAACATGAAGGATAAACGTTTATCGGGTCAGGTTGTCTGGGTAACAGGTTCCTCCCGCGGCATCGGCCGGGTTATTGCCGGCCATCTGGCCTCTCTGGGCGCAAAAGTCGCCGTTCACGGCACGAGCCCGACCTCTACCCGCGCCTTTAATGAGGCCGATTCGCTGGAAGCGGTAGCTCAACTTATTGCCGCCGCCCGTGATAGCGAGGTATTGCCAGTCTGGGGCGATTTGACTGATGCCGCTACCGTCAAGCAGGTCGCCGACCGGATCCGCCAAAAGTTCGGGCAAATCGATATTCTGGTGAACTGCGCCGGCGGTGACATCGGCTCACAGGGCACCATGGGCAAGAATGCCGGCAAACCGCTATCCAATAATGCCATCTTCATTTCTCCTGAAGACATCCGCACCGTCATCGACCGGAATCTGCTGACCTGTATTTTGTGCTGCCGCGAAGTCGCGCCGGAAATGATTGCCCGTAAAGCCGGCTGTATCGTCAACATCGGCAGTATCAGCGGTCTTTCGGGACACGCCGATGAAGCAATATATTCTACCGCTAAAGCGGCCGTCCACGAGTATACCCGCTGTTTAGCCGCTCAGTTGCGGACGTACAACATTCGCGTCAATGTAGTGGCTCCGGGCCCGATTATCACCCCTCGTTTTTTAGCCAGCCGCCCCATCGATGAAACGAAGAAAAAGGCCGACGGCACCCTCGACCGTTACGGTCAACCGATTGAGATTGCCAAAGCCGTTGAGTTTCTGGTCACCCCCGATTCTTCTTTCATCACCGGACAGGTACTGCGGGTGGACGGCGGCATCCAGATGTGGCCGGCTTAAAAATCAATGTCTCTTTCTACTGTTCCTCTTCCCAATCATCATTCCCGACCTGATCGGGAATCCAGTACAACAAGGAGCGGGTTTCTATAGGCCACGGACGGAAAGCCATTTTCAGTACTTGACGCAGTCAATGTATACTCAGCTTTTAGCTGGTGTAGGAACCTTGAGTATTTCGAAAGAAATACCAAAATACTTTCGACAGTAGCCGAAATGTACACCCGACCTTATGTTCCTCTCAGCGGTGTTTTGTGTGTATGCTCGGTTGTCTCAATAAATGATAACTGTTGGTTATTTAAACACAAATCACCATCTCACCACCAGGCTCATTTGATTGACAATCACGCACCCTTTATCTATAATGACTTCAATTACTTCTACCAGTGAAATCCCGATTTTAGATTCGTATTTCCGTCTGTCAATTTCGTCAAACAGATTATGTTAAACAGGAGAATCAACCTTGGATAAAATCAAGTTAGGTTTCGTGCCCGCGCATCGGGTGCCTTTCAATGAAGATTGGGCCGCGGAAATGCGGAAGAGGTGCCTGAATGTCTTTGCTAAAATTCCCAACCTTGAAATCGTCGTTCCCGATGAATCGCTGACCGACCGGGGATTTGTGCGGAATGATGCCGAAGCCGATAAAGTGATCCGCTCCTTCCGGAAACAGGAAATCCAAGGCCTCGTCATCGGGACCATGACTTTTGGCGATGAAGTCGCGGCGCTGGCCGTCGCCCAGGCTTTTCGCGACAAACCCGTATTTCTCTTCGGCACTAAAGAAGCTGAAATTACGCCTGAAGGTCTCCGCAGTTCGGACTCATTTTGCGGGACACTGTCCATCTCCTCGGGACTGCACCGCCGGGAGATTCCCTTCGTCTTCGGCGGTATTGTCTTTCCGGAAGAAAAGAAATTCCAGCAGTCTGTTCTGAATTTTATGGGCACCTGCTCGGTCGTGAACGGTTTTATCGGCGCTAATATCGGGTTGGTCGGCCCCCGCCCGGAGCGTTTTGAAACCTGCATATACAACGAAGACGCCATGATACGCCTTTTCCGACAGCGCGTCGTGTCGACCGGACTGGTGGACATCATGCAGCGTGCCGCGGACATCAAGAAAGGCGCTCCGGAAATCACGGAAATTGCGAAAGAGATGAAAAGACAGGCCGATCTTTCCGCTTTGAACCCGCAGACCATCGAAAAATTAGGACGGCTGGAGTTGGCGCTGAAACAGTTTGTCAGCGAGAAGAGATTATCGGCCATTGGCATTCAATGCTGGACGGCCATCCAAGAAGTTTACGGCATATCGCCGTGCTATGTCATGGGCAGACTGACCGATTCGGGCGTGATGGCGTCCTGCGAGGTGGATATCTACGGCGCGCTAACCATGCTGATTCAGTACCGGGCATCCCTTTCTGAAGTGGCGCCGCATTTCATTGATTGGACGATACAGCACCAGAAACTGGCAGACACATTGCTGGCCTGGCACTGCGGCAACGCACCGCCGTCGTTAGCCGTAAAGGCTGTAAACCGGAGATCAGCTATCACAGCATTCTCGGTCCGTCCCTCGGTATCGACCGTTCCATGGGCACCGGAGAGTTTGAGCTCAAACCGGGCGTCGTGACTTTATGTCGCCTTCAAGAATATCAGGGTAAATTCAAAATGCTGGTCACCAAAGGCAATATCATCGAATCGCAGCAGGTCAACCGGGGCTCCTGGAGCTGGGTAAAAGTCCCCGACCTGGACAAGCTCTATACCACCCTGATTAATGAGGGATTTGTACATCATGCCAGTCTGATTCACGGCGATTACTCACAGACCATCTCGGATGCCTGTAAAACGCTGGGCATTGAAGTCGTCACTGTTTAACTATATTGGAATTAATACTATTGTATTTTTATCAATATGTTTTTATTAATGATAGTAGGTTAAAAAGGAGAAAAGATGTTTAAATACGGCGTTGCGTCTCTTATCTGGTCGGAAGATTTCAGTAAAAATGGCGTGCCTCTCATCGAAAAAGCGAAGTCCCTTGGATTCTCGGTGATCGATATCAGCATGACCAATACCGAGCGGTTCCCGTCAAAGGCGGTAAAACAAGCTGCCAAAGATGCCGGCATTGAGGTCGTTACCACTATCGGCATGCCGCGGGACTGCAACCTGATTGACCCCGACCCGGCAGTACGGGAAAAAGGCGTCAACAAGCTAAAATCGCTGGTGGATATCAATCTGGAAATAGACTCGAAATTATTGGGCGGTGTCATTTATGCAGCCTGGGGTTATATCAGCGGCAAACCGCGCACCGAGGATGAGTGGAAATGGTCGGTGGAAGGGATGCGGGAAGTAGGGCTTTATGCGGAAAAAACCGGCGATGTCACACTGGCAGTAGAGCCGGTAGGCCGGTTTGAATCTCACTTTTTGAATATTGCCGAAGATGCCGTCAGATATTGTAAAGAAGTCGGCACCGGTAATGTCAAAGTACACCTTGATTCTTTCCACATGATACGGGAAGAACTGAATTTTACAAAAGCCGTCGAGACCTGCGGCAAAGAATACCTGGCCTATGTTCACGCCTGCGAGAATAACCGCGGCATACCGGGGACAGGGCTCGTGCCCTGGAAAGAATTCTTCATCGCGCTGAAAAAGATAGGCTATGATGGGGCGCTCGGTATCGAGTCCTTCGACCCCAGCTTCAAGGAAATCAACCGGTTGGCGGCCATCTGGCGGAAATACGCCGATACCGGCGAAGAACTCGCGATCAAAGGCCTGGCGAATTTAAAGAAGATTGAAGCTACTATTAAATAGCTGGTTTGTTATCATCCCAATAATAAAAAGACGCTGTAAACAGAACCTATTGCTAATAAATATCATTACATTTCGATGGCAACTTTGACCGAGGTGGGTTTGGGGTTGGCCGCATATTCAAAAGCCTTGATACTGTCCGCAAATTTATATTTATCGGTGATCATCGGTTTCACATCGATTTTGCCCGATTCCATGAGATTAATGGCGCGGGGATAAACGTGCGCGTATCTGAAGATGGTTTCGATGCGGGCTTCTTTGGCCTGCGCCGAGACGATATCTACCGGCACCGGTTTCACCGGCATGCCAATAAAAACAACACAACCACCGGGACGCAGCGGTTCAAAGACTTTCAAGACGGCTGTTTCATTACCGCTGGCTTCGAAGATAACATCCGCTCCCCAACCGCCGGTAAGGCTGTCAACGACACTTTTTAAGTCCTGTTTGGTGATATTCACGGCAGTCATTCCCATCTTCGCCGCCAAATCTAATTTCGGCTGAAGTGTATCCGAGATGATGACCTTACTGCAGCCGCTGGCCAGCGCGGCCATGCCCGTCACCATGCCGATAGTACCGCAGCCGGTAACAACGGCGACATCTCCTGCCTGAATTGCAGCTTTCTTAGCGGCTTGCATACCCACAGCCAATGGCTCGACGAGCGCCCCTTCGCCAAAACCGACATTATCCGGCAGTTTGAAGGTAAACATGGCCGGGTGAACCACTGTTTCCCGGAGACAGCCGTGAATGGGCGGGGTAGCCCAGAAACGGACCGCAGGGTCGAGATTATACATGCCGAGCAGCGTCGCCCGGCTGTTCAGGTCGGGAATACCCGGCTCCATACAGACGCGGTCACCCACCTTTAAGTTTTTAATATTGGAACCCACTTCAATAACAGTACCGGAGGCTTCATGTCCCAGCACCATCGGCTCCTTCACAATAAAAGGCCCGATTCTGCCGTGCAGGTAGTAATGGACATCACTGCCACAAATGCCCACTGTATGGATTTTAATACGGACATCATTGGGTCCGACCGTCTCTTTAATATCGATATCGGCAATTTCAAGATGTTTGGTTTCTTTCAGTAACAAAGCTTTCATGTTTTCTCCTTTTAGTTATAACTGAATTATACCGCGCCTTCCCCAAAATGTAACATTAAAGGGGTATTTTATTATGCAATCGCAAATACCAGCGCCGTCACGGAATGTGGTTCAAATTCATAGGTAAAGTACTTTCCATCTACCAGGATTGAGTGTTCCCTGGTTTTCACAATATCTTTCTTTTCGAAGGTATTCTCAGCTTTGACGTCCGGATCGTTAATCGTACTGACCCGCACTTTGCCGGTAAAACGCCCGGTAGTCAGGTCGATTTTAGTTTCCGCAGATTTGCTTTTACTCCGGTTCACTACATACAAAACCAGCTGTTTTCCGGTTTTGTCCAGCGTGGCGGAGACATCCAGCAACGGCAGCGAATATTTCCCACCGCTGAAAGTATCGCCTTGCCACCAGACATCCAGAGCCATCTGTCCGCAGGTGGAACTATAGAGTTCAAACGGATAAAATATCGTCTGTAATACCAGATCGTCCTTTTTGGTAAAAACAGGAGCGATTACGTTTACAATCTGCGCGATATTGGCCATTTTAACCGACCCGGCATGACGGATGAAAGCGTTAAAATGCATGGCCGTTACCAGAGCATCTTCCAGATTATAGATTTCTTCCAGTTTATTGACGGTCGGGCCGCCGGACTCTTTGGCACGGGTTTTATACCAGACGTTCCATTTATCCACCGCAATCGCCGGCGGACGGGAAAGTTGTTTTTCCAGGCACATGGCACGAACCAATCCCTCGTAAGCACTCAAGCGCTCTTCCATCAGTTCGGAAACGGTCATGTATTCCGCAAAATCGTTATTCCAATTGCCGACATACCAGTGCAGCGACAGGTAATCGATAAGGCTGCCGGCCTGTTCCAGCATCAGTTGCGTCCGTTCCACGATTCCGGCTTCCCAGTGGGATATTGCCGAGGCGACTATTTTAATATCAGGGTCGGTCCATTTCATGACTTTGGCATATTCGGTGCAAAACCGCGCATATTCCTGTGGCGTTTTATAGCCGATTTGCCAGTGTCCGTCCACTTCATTGCCGATGCCCCAGTATTTTACCCGGTGCGGTTCCGGAAAACCGTGCTGACGGCGCAGCTTCACTAAAGAGGATTCTCCGGTGCCGTTGCAGTATTCTACCCAATCGGCGGCTTCTCTCATGTTGCCGTCACCGCAGTTGACCGCGATATAGGGTTCCGTATTCAACTTCCGGCAGAAACTGACAAACTCATTCGTGCCGAAACGGTTGGTTTCGATGTCTTTCCAGGCTAATTCAGAACGGGAAGGGCGCTCATTTACCGGTCCGACGCCGTCCATCCAGCGGTAACCCGAGACAAAATTACCACCGGGGTAACGGATTAAAGGCATCTGCAGCCGGCGAAGCGAAGCTAAAACATCGGTACGCAGTCCATCTTCATCAGCTAGTAGAGAATCCGGGTCGTAAATACCGCCGTAGATGCAGCGTCCCAGATGCTCGGCGAATCCCCCGAAGATGTTACGGTCAATGCTGCCGGATGTGCGTTCCGGATCGATTTTTATCTGGTTCATCATCTTATCCTTTTTATGATTTATATTATAAACATACCCGGCTGGAAAATAACAATTGATATCCCTGTTGAATATGAAACATCGACATTTTGAAATACTCTGGAATCGCTCTCCCCATTGACTTTATGTAACGCGCTGAGTAAGATATGGGTAAATTCAGAAAGAATTCACGACAAGGAGGACTAGCATGGCAATTGACCAGTCCATCGAACGGCAACTTGGGCAACTGCGCATCTGGAACATCGTAGTCGGGGTGATTCTCGCCGTACAAGCGATCTTAATCGCAGGGCTCACCAATGCCTTTTCTCTGCCGGTAACGGCCACCTTTATGGCCGGACCGCCCGGGACGGCGCCGGTGCTGCATCATTTATTCTATATCGATACCGGCTGGGGGGTGTTTGCATTTCTGGCAATTTCGGCAGTTGCGCTGCTGGTAATTGCATCACCACCGGTGTTTTCATGGTACAAGCGCAACCTCCTCCAGAACAAGAATTACGGACGCTGGATTGAATATTTCTTCAGTTCCTCGATAATGATTGTCCTGATAGCGCAAATCACCGGTATCAGCGATATCGCCGCCCTGCTGGCAATTTTTGGCACCAACGCCAGCATGATTTTATTCGGAGCATTACAGGAAAAATACGAGAAGCCGGGTAAGCCAAACTGGCTGCCATTCTGGTTCGGCAGCTTTGCAGGTATTATCCCGTGGATAGCAATCGTAATCTATAATTGGGCGCCGGGGCTTAAGGTATCGCCACCCGGGTTCGTTTACGGTATTATTATCTCTCTGTTCATCTTTTTTAACTGCTTCGCAGTCAACATGGTATTACAATATAAAAAAGTGGGTCCGTGGAGAGACTATCTATTCGGCGAAAAAGCATACATCATACTCAGTCTCACCGCGAAGGCGCTACTCGCCTGGCAGGTATTTTTCCCGGTACTGAGTTTGGTTAAAAAGTGAACAACGGGTAGATTCATGTTCCCGGAACTGCTACTCTTTTGTTGCACTAAACCTAATGGATGCGCGCCATCTCGAAAATTCATTCTAAACTCTTCGTTGGTATGGCCGGTGTATTTGTCTTTCCTCTCAGCAATGATGGGATAATTGCAAATAATACAATTATCGCCAGTATCAGGCAGGCATGATTGATCGCGCTCAGGAATTGCGGAAGTTCATCAGCGCCAATAAGCTGAGTACTACCGACGATTTGAGAAAGCCGGTTATAGGGCATGACCAGTGTCATCAGCAATAAAGAAAACGGCACACTAATCACTCCGCCGGTCATCACGAGAGTCATCCTGATTCCATTGGCGACGCCGCGTTTCTCTGACGGCACTGAACCCATAATCGAACTGATGTTAGGAGGACCAAATAGCGCAGCACCTAAGCCGAATAAAACCAGACTGATTAAAACCGCACTATATGAAGACTTTTGGGTTAGCGTAGAAAACCAGAATAATGCGGCGCTATTCACGGCTAAACCCACAGAACTTAACACCCGGCTGCCGTATCTATCCGCTAGCCTTCCGGTGATTGGACTTAAAGCGAACATTACAAGTTCCATGGGGATCAGCGAGATACCTGCTTTCAAAGCACTGTAACCCAATATCAATTGTAGATATAATGACCTCAGAAAAGGGCCGCAGCCGAATGCCAGAAAATTTATCAGGGCGGAGATATTACCGGCAGCGAATGCCCTGATTTTAAAAAGCGACAAATCGAGTGTCGGATTTTTGTGTCTCAATTCAATAAAGACCACCACAATAAATAAAGCTAATCCGCAAGCAACAATAGCGAGATTGCGCACCGAGAGGGGGTCCCCGATAGTCAATCCAAGCAAAATAGTCGTCAGACCGACACAATACAAGATAGAACCTGCAAAATCGAATTTCTGCGCCACATGATTAGCAGTAATTGCTCTTAGACGTAGGTAACCCCAAATGGTGCCGAAAATACCAATAGGAACATTGATCAGGAAGATTGATTGCCAACCGAATACTGTAATCATCACGCCGCCCAGTGTATAGCCGGCGATGGCTCCCATATTCATTGCCATGATATTTGTTCCCAGCGCCATACCCAGTTTTTCTTTCGGAAAAGCGTCGGTGATGATAGCGACACTATTTACGGAAAGCAAGGCTGCACCGGAACCCTGCAGCAACCGGAAAATCACCAGTTCCTGGCCGCTTCGGGATAACGCGCAAAGCAGAGAACCTACGGTGAAGATGGCAAACCCCAGGTTATATAACCTGACCCTGCCGTACAAATCTGCCAGGCGACCGAGTACAACTGCCAGGATGGTCATCATCAAAGAATATCCGGTAATAATCCAGATACCGTGAACAATACTGGCGTTGATATCTTTCAAGATTGTGGGCAGCCCGATCGTCACAATGGTTGAATCCAGGGCGGCCATAAAACTGCCAACGGTGGTAACGGATAAAACCACCCATTTATAATCCATTTTGAGTTTCATCAAATCTCACATTTTAAATATGTTTTTTACGGGTAATTGATGAGTAAGTAAAAATGTAGTTAAGCTTGGTGCTCAAAGTCACCGGCACCGATATACTGCGGGGTAATTTGAACGCGGCAATGAACTTAAACCCTGCCTTTCCGCAACAAACAGGCTGCTTACCAGAACGAGCCATCGGTGCAGCAGCCTAAAAGTTCAACTAACCTTAATTTAACACAAAACAATTCGAAATCATATTTTCAGAATATTTATCCGGTCACGTCCCTCTTTTTAAAGAGGAAGAAACTCAGGAACAGAAATACGATGCTGTAAAGACCTAAAATGATAAAAGCATGGAGCAGACTCGGGACTGCAACGTCGGTGGTCCCACTGACCCCACCTCCTCCTCCGAACCTGCCGGGCAGTTTGTTTAGGGCGGTGATGGCCGTGATATTAGCATTTAACAGGTAAGCCGGGACCTTGGCAATCCAGCCGCCGGCCGCGGTCATAAAAGCTGTAATTATGGCTTCTAAAAATAAAAAGCCGACACCGGTGGCAATGCCGGGCATAGCGGAACGGCCGACAATAGCCATCATAAACCCTAATAATGCAAAGGGCATGATTACGTAAAAAGTACGTAAGTATTGTAAAACTTGCGTCCAGGCATAAGCGCCGGTGAAAAAACTGAAGCTGTAGGCATTGCCGCCGAGACCGGCGGTAATCAGGCCCATCACAAAACCTGCAATCACACCGATGAGCATCCCAATCAGGATCATGCTACCCAAAGAAACCACTTTGGCAACGATAAACTTGAAACGGCTCTCACTTGAGACAAGCGCAGTCCGAATTGTTTTCCAGTTGTACTCGCTGCCAATTGAACTGGCCGTCAGTATAATGGCCAGCAATGAGCCAATCGAGGCCATCATCGAGAAGGCAAAAGGAATCGCCGACTGCAATCCGAGGAGAGTTGCGATATTCCCGGTGCCCGGTCCGCCGGCGGGCGTTCTTACTTTAGATACGGCCAGCAACAGCAAATTTACCAGCACAATTATCGCAACAAGAATTCCAAGCAGAACCCAGGTCATCTGGCGTTTGCGCAGTTTGAGAAATTCCGCCCCGATCATTCGGCCTAATCCCGAGAAAAGGGTCTCTTTTTTTACCACAGAAACATTACTAGTCACCGCTTGTACCTCCGGTTAATTGCAGGAATACGCTTTCCAGACTCGCAGAACGGTTCACCAATTCAGAGACCAGGATACCCTTCTCCGCCAGCGCCAGGTTAACATCGGCGCTGCGTTCTTTGGGAACGTCTACGACCAGGTATTCGTCTTCTTTTTTAACTGATTTTATCCACGACAAACTACATAAAATAGCAGCCGCTTTTTCCACATCATTTACCTTGATTTGTAAAAGGTTGCCATTGGCAAGCAGCTCTTTAATGGGCGCATTCGCAATCACCGTTCCCTGCTTGACGATGGCAACGTGGTCGCAGACCATTTCCACTTCATGCAACAGGTGACTGCAGAGTAGCACTGCCCGGCTTTCGTGTGCCAGGTTGGGAATAAGGTCACGTATCTCTTTGGTACCGGCCGGGTCCAGGCCGTTGGTCGGCTCATCCAGAATGATAAGCTCCGGGTCCCGCAGTAGCGTCGAAGCAATGCCCAGTCGCTGTTTCATGCCCATTGAATAATGCCCGTACTGGTCTTTGGCACGGTCTAACAAACTCACCCGTTCCAGAACTTCAGTGATCTTACTTTTCGGAATATCGCCGATGGATGTGGCGAGCACCTGCAGATTATCCCAACCGGAGAGGTAAGGATAGAAAGCCGGTTCTTCGATAATGGCACCGATACGGCGGAGAGCAGCCCAATGATGGCCGTCCTGTTTCACGCCGAAGAGCTCGATGCTGCCGGCAGTCGGCGCAATCAGACCAAGAATCATCCCGACAGTAGTGCTCTTCCCGGCGCCATTCGGTCCCAGAAAACCGAATACTTCGCCGCGTCTGAGCTCAAGGTTCAAGTTTTTCACCGCCTCTAATTTACCGAAACTCTTACACAGACCGACGGTACGCAGAATCACGTCTCCCTGATTACCGGGAGCAACTTGAGTTCCCCCATTGATAGTCATGTTTATTATCCCTCTTTCGCAAACGGCTAATTACCGCTGCTTTAGCAAACTACAAATATTATTTTAAAATGTGTTATTTTTATTCACAAACGATTCTTTATCATATATTCTCAGGTCAATCACTTTGATGCCCAAAGCAGTTATTTAAGGGAACAGTAAATCTGAAATAAGCCAGGCATTTTCGGACAACACTTACCCGTAATATGTAAATATTACTTTTTTAATTTCTTGCGCATTGCCACAATTGTTTTTTCCGTGTTTGATACCATCTGCTGCAGCTGTTCCTCAACATCTTCCGGACGTGCAATAAATATTGCTTTACGGAAAGGCGCAGCAGCAATCAGAACACGGTCCCCCGGGCCGATGCCAAGAAATTCGCGAGCTTCTTTCGGTATTACCAGTTGGCTTTTTTCATTAAGACGGGCGATACCTAATAACCTGGATTGTTTCATCATGTTCATACTAGTAATAATTGTAACACAAGTAATAACTTCGTACAAATTTTACCGCTGAAAAAGGCAACCGTTATTTAGCCTTATGGCGGAATTGGGTCTCGTACAATTGAGCGTAAAGCCCGCCTTTGGCCAGCAGTTCACTATGTGTCCCGCGTTCGACAATGCGGCCGCAGTCTAAAACCAGGATTAAATCCGCCGCCAGAATAGTGCTCAGCCGGTGCGCGATAACGATATTGGTGCGGCCGACCATAACCCGACTCAGCGCTTCCTGAATCAGCGCTTCCGATTGGCTATCAAGTGAGCTTGTCGCCTCGTCCAGTACCAGTATATGCGGGTTTTTCAAAATGACACGGCCCAGGGCGATACGTTGTTTTTCCCCACCGCTCAGGCGGTAGCCGCGCTCTCCGACAATAGTATCGTATTGTAAAGGCAGCCCCATGATAAAATCATGAATGTTGGCCGCCCGCGCGGCCTCTTCAATCTCTGCCTGTGTGGCATCCAGTTTGCCGTAGAGCAGGTTGGTGCGGATGGTGTCGTTAAAGAGGTAGGTTTCCTGCGTGACCATGCCGATCTGTGAGGTTAACGAAGATAAAGTTACGTCCCGCAGGTCGTACCCGTCAATTAATATGCGTCCGCCGATAGGGTCGTAAAGACGCGGGATGAGATAAGTCAACGTCGTTTTGCCGGCACCGCTGGGCCCGACCAGTGCCACCAGTTGGCCGGGTTCTGCCTTAAAAGAAATATGATCCAGGACTTCTTCGCGTGCTTGGCTGGGAGCGATTTTCTCTTCATCCTGGTCGCTTTTCCCGTTACGGATTGAATTGGCACTGCCGCGAGACGCCGTCTCTTGCGTTTCCTGCAACAATCCGAAACGGCGGATGTCCTTCAGCAGTCCTTTGCCTTCTTTCATGTAGTGGAAACTGACATCGTCAAATTCAATTACGCCCTTAATATTATTCAGCACATGAGCATCTGCTTTTTCAGTAATTTCCTGGGGCAGGTCGAGTACTTCAAAGACCCGTTCGAAACTAACAATAGAGGTGGCGAAATCCACGGGCGCATTAGTCAAAACCTGCAAGGCGTTGTAAAGCGTCCCCAGATATACCGTTAAAGCGACGATAGTGCCGATAGTGAGCGCCTGCTTAATTACCAGATAACCGCCGAAACCATACACGATGGCAACACCGATGGAACTCAACAGACCAAGGCTGACAAAGAAAAGCGCGCCAGTCACTGCCCGCCGGACATTAATTTCACGGACATCCTTAGCGCGCTGTTCAAAGTGTTTATCTTCTTCTTCTGTGCGGCCAAAGAGTTTTACCAGCAGCGCCCCGCTGATATTGAGCAGTTCCTGCATGACAGCATTCATCTTGGCAATAACATCGAGCTGCTGCCGGGTGATATCACGCAGACGATTCCCCAGGTTACGCGCGGCGAACAGAAGCAATGGCAGGATGGCGACGCTTATCAGCGTCAGGCGCCATTCCAGCGCCATCATGACGCCAAATATCACCATCGCCTGAATCAGACTGGTCACGATGTTCACAAAAGTGTTGCTGATGGCGCTCTGCGCTCCAACGACATCGTTATTAAGTCGGCTCATCAGCTCGCCGATTTTAGTGTGGGTAAAGAACCCCAGCGACATGCGCTGCAAATAGGAGAATAAATCGACCCGGAGGTCATAAGTAACCCCTTCGCCAACCCGGGCATTAAACTGCCGTAACAGTACATTCAGCGAACCGGTCATCAGCGGGATAGAAACAAGCGCTAACGTTAACCACAACAAACTGCGTAAATCTTTTTCGGGTAAAGTTTTATCAATCAATTGCCGCAGAATGAGCGGCGTTATCAGTCCCAACCCGGTGGTGGCCAATGTCATGAGTAACATCCCGATTATCCACCAGCGATACGGCCGGGCATAACTCCAGACCCGCTTCATCAAAGCCCAGGTAATTCTGGGCTTTTCGTCCGGGGCATTATTGTTTCGTATCATTCCGTAACGGCCGCGCATCATCTGTTATTTTCCTGATTCTTCTTTTTGGCTTTATTGTTTCCCAGATTAGATATCAGGCATCAAGCGTTTTGATGTCCGCCGTGGCACGAGTGACGATATCTTTGATTTTACCCAATTTCTCCTTGTCTAGGTTGCCGGAATAGCGGCTGATGTTGTGAATAGTAAACATCAGCTCCCTTGCAGCATGGCGCAACTCATCACTTTCACCATTTCCGTGCCAGTCCCGCATATGGTTTTTTATCCTATCGACTGTTTCCTCACGCTGCGTTAGAAAAGATTTCCCTTCTTCGGTGATGCTATAAACTTTTTTACCATCCTGCTCCAGGACTTTTACATAGCCCATGTCCTCAAGTAATTGTAATGTGGGATAAATACTGCCGGCGCTGGGTGTGTAAAAACCCATAAACCTTTCTTCTAGCGCACGAATTATTTCGTAACCGTGGCTGGGCTTATTCTTTAACAGGTCGAGGACAACATACTTCAGATCGCCTTTCTCGAACATTCGAGAGCGATGTTCTGCGAAAAATTGATTTCTGCCAAACATAATTTTCCTCCTTATCGCACTATCTAGATATATCGTAATATATAACGAAAGAGCTTGTCAAATAAGAGGATTCTTGTTTCTGAGGGTTAGACTGAGGCCGCCATTTTATAATGTGGGAAAAATGATAACATCGATTAAATCCAGCAAGGATAACTAATGTTC
>JBKQML010000065.1:0-6814 GCA_052326545.1 Dehalococcoidales bacterium | reverse complement strand
TATTTGAGGATAAATCTTTCAAAACATTCATAAATTTCTCCTGCTCGACTGCGAGCGGGATACATCCTTTGCCTGCGGCCGTTTATGATTAAGATGTTATTTCCCGGTTGCTTGTTGAAGAGCATTTTCTATTCCCTGTAATTCTGCGCATTGCCAGTCCTGGAAGTTCGCCGTTGCCGGTACCAGCGTTTCGGTGACTGATGCGATGGGTATTCCTTGAGCTTTCGCCTGGTCGAGCAGCGTCTGGACATTTGGCGGAGTATTCTGGCTGTTGTAAACGAGAACCTTAATCTGTTTTTGCGCAATTTGCTGTTCGAACGTCGCCTCATCAGCAGCCGATATATCAGTGCCTTCGGAAACGGCGCTCATATATGAAGGCGGCGTGATTAGGTCTAACCCTAATGCCGGAGACATATAGGCGAAAATGCTCTCCGTAGCGCCAACGGGCGTGCCGCTGTATTTAGCATTAATATCGGCTATCAGCGCATTATACTGACTCAATCCTGTGGTTAAAAACGCCTGGGCGGATTGGTCGAAAGCTGCCGTATCGGCCGGGTCTATTGCAATTAAATCATCTCGAATCTTATTCACGATGGTCTCCACGTAAGCCGGGTTATACCACATGTGCGGATTGTCACCATCCACCTTGCCGAAGTAGTCGCCTATATTCAGTTCTTGCCTGCTTGAAGATGGATTTGCCGCCAGTAACTTATCCATCCAGGCGTCATATCCAACTCCATTGTAAATGACATACTGCGCATCTGCAACCGTTCTGGCGTCCTGTGATGTCGGCTCATAGGAATGCGGGTCGGCATTAGGGTCAGTAATGATGCTGACAACCTTTACATGACTGCCGCCAACCTGCGCGGCAATACTGCCCCAGAAGTTCTCTGCTGCCACCACCTGCACAACACCACTGCTGGCGGTGCTCGAACTGTTTTTGGACAGGCAGGCCGTTGTGGCTATCAGGACCAGACTCATCAAAACCGCAACTAAATACTTTACCATTGAACTACTCCATTTAACTAAACCAGGCGATTAATCTGCCTTTGTATTGATAATGATAATGCGTTATCATTAAATAGTCAAGGGGGTAATAAATTTTTCTTTTAATGACAAAAATCAGAAAACGGTGTTACAATAACGATAATAAATTATCATCTTCAGGAAGCAGGTTTATGGTCAGAAACACGCAGCAGGGAAACGCCATCCGTCAGGCCTTGAAAAAAGCCGGCCGGCCCCTGTCTGCTCAAGAAGTCCTTACCATGGCGCAAAAAAAAGTCCCCGGTTTGGGAATCGCTACCGTATACCGCAATCTAAAATCACTGCAGCAGGACGGTTCAGTGGTGGCAGTGGAATTGCCGGGCCAGTCGCCGCGATGGGAACTGGCTCCTGAAAATCACCACCACCATTTTCTCTGCAACACCTGCGACAAACTCTATGAGATAAATGCCTGTCCGACCGACCTCCAGGGTCTCCTGCCCGAGGGCTACACTCTTGAGGAACATGACATCCTGCTGCGCGGACTGTGTGATAATTGCTCCCGAAATAAAACCCCAAGTTAAGTCACTTCGGTTCACTCTGCGGCCAGACGAGGCCGTCCGAAATTTTCTTGGTTGCCAATTTAATCCTATTCTCCCCCTTTCGCGAAAGGGGGATTAAGGGGGATTTACTTTTCAAAGTTATCCCTTTCGCCTCAATTTTCGATTCCAAGGCTATTTTCGTACGGTCTTGGCCGAAGGTGCATTGCTTCAGTAGACTAACATCAAAGCAAATGTATAAAGTGAGAAAGAAATTTGGCGATACTAACTTTTCTGCAAATTCTTGAGAATCTCCATCGGTTTCGGCCTCTTCCCGTACATCAGCAGGTATGTCCGCAGCAGTTTCGCGGAGAATACCAGCCCCCCGGCGATAAACAATATCATTACCGCAATGCTCACGATTATTTGCCAGACCGGCACGCCGTACATTCCGAACCGCAGCATCATCATCACCGGCGCGGAAAACGGGAAAATACTGAAAACAATCCAGACCGGACTGCCGGGGAACAGTATCAGCAGGCTCAAAAACCAGAATGGGGCCACGGAAAATATGGTAAAAATGCTGGCCATTCCCTGGGCATCCCGTACCGTCCCGCTGACCGCGGCGATACACGAACAAAGGACCGCGAATAACAGATAACCCAGGATAAAATACACAATTCCCAGAATCAGGAAATTCGCCGGGATGTGAATCGAGCTGATAAACCCGCCGATTGACGATGAGGCCAGATTCAGCAGCGGCGGGAGTAAAATCGCCCATAACACCACCTGTACCAGGCCGGCCAGCCCGATTCCCAGAACTTTGGCGGTAATCAATTGCCGCGGCGAAACCGACGATAATAAAATCTCCATGATGCGGTTCTCTTTTTCCTCACCCAGGCCCTGCAGTACATAGGTGGACGAAAAAATGAGGGATAATACCAGCAGCAAACTGAATATTCCCGGAATTATCAGGTCGGATACCCCGCCCTGGTCCTGGGCCACCGCGCCTGTCTCGGTCAGTCTGGTGGAAACCAGGTTCAAAGGCGATTCGATGACCTGGACCGTCGCATCCGGATACTTACCGGCTAAAAGGTTATCGGAGAGGAAACTTTTTATCGCTCCCTGGATGTCATCAGGCACCGCAAGCTGTTTTTCCATGGTATAATTTTGAATGACTCCTTTGGTCGTGTAATTATCCGGAATCACGAAATAATCATTGATATCGCCCTTGACCATCGCCTGCAGCGCCGCGTCCTTCGTATTGTACGATACCAGCTTGATATCTCCTTCGGTTGTAAACTGATTGAACCCGCCGGCTTCATCCACATAGCCTACCGATGTTGTCTGGACGGTAGTCGCCGGTTTCACGATTCCCGAAACCAGCTGCGTAACCCCGATTGTCAGCAGTGCCAGTATCGGCAGTGCCAGCGTCAGGACGATAAAGCCCACGCGCCTGATTGTGGCGAAAAACTCATGACGGAAAATCAATATGGTTTTGTTCATGTTATGCCGCCGCTTTTATGAACGATTTTTATTTGACTTTAGTCCCTGTTGCTATTATTGTCAATAGCCGGTGAAAAGTAATACAATATCTATTATTTTCAATAATGAATCAGGTGATAACTATGAAACGCTCATCTCAACCGTTCGCTAAAAATAAATTATTAGAGCAAGAAATTTCTTACTACGATTTGTTTTCGAACAAAATCTCCACCGGGTACGGGAAAATATATTATAATCCGCTGAATCCATCGTCATGGGATAGTAATCATGCCCATATTCTGGATATCGATGAGAATATCGAAGCGGCTATCAACGATATTATCAGGACATCGTTTACCGACGATGGCCCCGGCATCCCTCCGGAAATCATCAACCGGATATTCGACCCCTTCTTCACAACAAAAGATATCGGGAAAGAAACCGGTTTAGGGCTGAGTATCTGCTACGGCATTGTCACAAAACAAGGCGGCAGGATATATGCCGTGAGTCAACACGGCCATGGAGCTACTTTTATCATCGAAATCCCGCTAAAACGCGATGCATTATAGGACGATTCCCCCACGGATATACCGTCCAACCGCCAATACCGATACCAACCCTGTATCAAAAGATAAAAATATCCGGTAGAGATGCAAGAGCTCTACCGGATTTACAACAATACACTAAAAGTGCTTTTGGTTCTAAAATTACTTCAGGCCGGTATAACCGCCGTCTTTCGACGCAGTTTTTTGCCGCGCCAATGCAGGCAGCAATTTGGCCATACCTTCGCTATTTTGATTACACCAGCTGTAGATGATGCTGACATCCCAGCCGATACAGAAATGGCGCACACCCATATCGATAAACGGCTTCGCCAGTTCGAAAGAGCCGACTTCCACTCTGGGGGCAACACCTTTTTTAAGTGCCATTTCAATCATCTTAAGCTGCGCATTTTGAATTTCGGGTGATTTGTTCTGTCCCGGTTTACCGTAGCTGATGGAATAATCGCTGGGGCCGAATTGTACCATATCGACACCCGGTACCGAGAGAATTTTCTCCAGGTTGTCCATGGCGCCGGTTTTCTCAATCATAATGGCGATGACGATGTCATCCATTGCCTTTGCCCAGGCCTCGGGACCATCCGCCACATAGCCGACACTGCGGCGCATACCGTAGCCGTGTACTCCACCGGCATCGGGCCTTTCCGAACGGACGGCGCGGACGCAATCTTTGACATCATCAACGGTACGGATATCAGTGAAAAGAACGCTCTGAAAACCGGAATCGATTGCTCTGGGGGTAATAAAACCGCGGCCGTTCTCCTCAACCTTCATCATGCCGGACAGGTTGGGGAAAAGCTCGATCGCGCGGCAAAAATTATCCATTACTTCCAGGCTGAAGGGAGAATATTCGCCGACATACTCAATATAATCAAAGCCGCCGGACTGACCGACAACCTCTGCCATTCCCGGCCAGGGTCCGATTAAATGCATTCCCAGCGTTGGTTTCCCTGCTTTCAATAGTTCCCTAAGTCTATTTGGTCTCACATTACTCTCCTTACTTTTATATTGTGCCGATTACTGAAGCATTATCAATATTATGCTGTCAGTTATCGTTATAATGCAAATTTTATACACTTGAACATTCTCCCTTTCGGAAAAGGCTGTAAGTCCCACAAAAAGGGAGAGAGATAGGGGGATTTTTAGAGGAATTCATACTAAACGGCAGCGTCTATTTCCCCGTCAGGAATTCGTGCGCTTTCTCCAGCAGTTCCGGTATCGGTAACTGCTGCGGACATTTTTCCAGGCACTGCTCACACTTAGTGCAATTATCGGCGCGCTGTTCTGCTTTTAATCGTGAATATTCTCTACGCTGCCGGGGGACATTACCATAAATCAAGGCTTCGTTGTATAAACTGAAAATCCGGGGGATTTCCACACCGTTCGGGCACGGCATGCAATACCGGCAGGAAGTGCAGGCAGTGCCCTGTGAAAGATAAGCATCACGGACACGCCCGATCAGCGCCAAATCTTCTGCCGTCAAATTATGCGGCCGGGAATGTTCGGCATAAGCAACATTGTCTATTACCTGCTGGATACTGCTCATGCCGCTGAGCACGGTTGTTACTTCCGGATGATTCCAGACCCAACGCAAGGCCCACTCCGGCGGTGTCCTTTGCACCGGCGCGCCCGCCCACATTTTGGCGACCTTTTCCGGGGGTTTGGCAAGCCGGCCGCCGCGAACCGGTTCCATCACCACCACGGCTAAACCTTTTTTATGCGCATATTCCAACCCGCGGGTGCCGGCCTGATTTTGTTCGTCCATGTAGTTGTATTGAATCTGGCATAACGTCCAGTTGTCATAGGCATCGATTATTTCCTGAAAAACATCAAAACTATCGTGGAAAGAAAACCCGAGATGTCCGATACTGCCGTCAGCCAATTTCCCTTCCGCCCACTTCATCACGCCTAAATCACGGACTTTCGCCCATGCCATCTTATTTAAACCGTGTAAAAGATAAAAATCGATTCTGTGATTCAATCTGGTTAATTGCTCATCGAGAAATCTATCGAAATCTGCGGCAGTATGCACTTCCGGACAAGGTAATTTGGTGGCAATTTTAACCTTTTCACGGTAACCGTCCCGCAGTGCTTTTTCGATAATGATTTCGCTGTTTCCCCGATGGTAACCCCAGGCCGAATCGATGTAGTTCACACTATGGTCGACGGCATAACGTATCATCTGGATTGCCTGCGGCTCATCTAATTTCCCGTAATCTTCATTAATCACGGGCAGCCGCATTGCCCCGAATCCCAATGCGGAAACTTGCCAATCCAGCTTACCGAACTTACGATATTCCATGTCTCCCCTGTTTTTCATGGCGCTGCTTCAAATTGTCCGCAACTAATCTTGATATTATTGTAATAAAAAATGGCTTAAATAACAATCGCAAACAGAGTCTGGAATGAGCCCTAGTTCTTTAAGCCAGAATTTGACCGGCAACAAAGTGCACGAATCTTGAGGTTTCCGGGTTAGTAGCCGCAAGGTCAATGTTTTCCTCGCGCCACGCCCGCCTCCAGGCGAGTGCGTTTTGAATCAGCCCCGACCATTCAGGAAGCTGTTCCTGCGCCCACTGCGCCGCTTGCCGCTTGGATGCCTGTTTGCCATTCCGGTATGTATATAAAGCGCGGCACATTGTCAGGATTGCGTATGCCTGGCCCTTCCGATCCATCTTTTGATATTCCCGTTCATTTACTTCGGCAGCGTATTTCCGCACCGCGGCTATAAACTCGCCCCGGGTTATCGGGGGAATAACCTCTGCCGGTGGTAGCCCGAACAGAGTGATGCCGCTCTCGCGCACCAAATACCAGTTCTGCAGCCAATCTTTGAGCGCCTCTCCCTCCCGCACGTGAAACGGTTCGCCGGGGCTGATAACGATCGGACTTTTTTCAGAACGAAACTTTTGCAAAGCAGTCACCGGCAGGTAAACGGCATCGATGCGGTCGTCCCATGCGGGGTTTTCGCTGGCAAATTTCCGGTGCACGATGCGCAAAGCCTCAAATTCCACAGACGTAATTAGGGACGAGATCACCACCAGCAAGTCAATATCACTGCTGTCATAGTCAAAATCGCCGGCTACCAGCGACCCGTACAGGTATACACCAACCAATCTATCCTGAAAAATTTGCCGGATTTGTAACTGCATGGGCCTCACCCGGGGCGCTTGACACTGCACCCCGTGCTTTGTATCTTAGTGACAGCATCAGCGCACCGCGACGCGTTGCCTGAACAGCGAATAGAGTGTAAAG